>NZ_BBRK01000005.1:364707-729414 GCF_002090115.1 Demequina sp. NBRC 110054 | reverse complement strand
GGGAAAGTTTTTCGGTCTGGGATGGACTCGCGGCCTATCAGCTTGTTGGTGAGGTAATGGCTCACCAAGGCGACGACGGGTAGCCGGCCTGAGAGGGCGACCGGCCACACTGGAACTGAGACACGGTCCAGACTCCTACGGGAGGCAGCAGTGGGGAATATTGCACAATGGGCGCAAGCCTGATGCAGCGACGCCGCGTGGGGGATGAAGGCCTTCGGGTTGTAAACCCCTTTCAGCAGGGAAGAAGCGAAAGTGACGGTACCTGCAGAAGAAGCGCCGGCTAACTACGTGCCAGCAGCCGCGGTAATACGTAGGGCGCAAGCGTTGTCCGGAATTATTGGGCGTAAAGAGCTCGTAGGCGGTTCGTCGCGTCTGCTGTGAAAGCACGAGGCTCAACCTCGTGTCTGCAGTGGGTACGGGCGAACTAGAGTGTGGTAGGGGAGACTGGAATTCCTGGTGTAGCGGTGGAATGCGCAGATATCAGGAGGAACACCGATGGCGAAGGCAGGTCTCTGGGCCACAACTGACGCTGAGGAGCGAAAGCGTGGGGAGCGAACAGGATTAGATACCCTGGTAGTCCACGCCGTAAACGGTGGGCACTAGATGTGGGGCTCATTCCATGAGTTCCGCGTCGCAGCTAACGCATTAAGTGCCCCGCCTGGGGAGTACGGCCGCAAGGCTAAAACTCAAAGGAATTGACGGGGGCCCGCACAAGCGGCGGAGCATGCGGATTAATTCGATGCAACGCGAAGAACCTTACCAAGGCTTGACATATACCTTCTATCCCTAGAGATAGGGAGTGCTTTTAGCGGGGTATACAGGTGGTGCATGGTTGTCGTCAGCTCGTGTCGTGAGATGTTGGGTTAAGTCCCGCAACGAGCGCAACCCTCGTCCTATGTTGCCAGCACGTCATGGTGGGGACTCATAGGAGACTGCCGGGGTCAACTCGGAGGAAGGTGGGGATGACGTCAAATCATCATGCCCCTTATGTCTTGGGCTTCACGCATGCTACAATGGCCGGTACAAAGGGCTGCGATACCGTAAGGTGGAGCGAATCCCAAAAAGCCGGTCTCAGTTCGGATTGAGGTCTGCAACTCGACCTCATGAAGTTGGAGTCGCTAGTAATCGCAGATCAGCAACGCTGCGGTGAATACGTTCCCGGGCCTTGTACACACCGCCCGTCAAGTCACGAAAGTCGGTAACACCCGAAGCCGTCGGCCTAACCCTTTGGGAGGGAGACGTCTAAGGTGGGATTGGCGATTGGGACTAAGTCGTAACAAGGTAGCCGTACCGGAAGGTGCGGCTGGATCACCTCCTTTCTAAGGAGCATCTGGCATCCCGGTGCTTGTCACTGGTGGTGTCCAGGCCTCGTTTCTGCTCTCACATGTAGAGCGGCGAGTGCTCATGGATGGAACATCGACGGAGGCGCTGCTTCATAGGGCAGCTAGTACGCCGTGCTTGCATGGTTGGAACGCTTGAGTCCTTGGAGCATCGCGGTTGGCACACTGTTGGGTCCTGAAAGGTCGGACCGCTTGAACCTGTAAGGGTTTGAGGATCGATTCTTTCCGGGCTTGGTGGTCAGGGATACATCCTGATGACCGGCTGGACGGGCCACACTGAACCGCGAGAACCCCAGACGTCAACGTCTGCAGGCTGTGGTGTTGTGTGGGACCGGCCGTAGTTTGAGAACTGCACAGTGGACGCGAGCATCTTTGATATCTGTGGTCAAGTTTTTAAGAGCACATGGTGGATGCCTTGGCAGTAGGAGCCGAAGAAGGACGTTGTAGCCTGCGATAAGCCTCGGGGAGCTGGCAAACAAGCTTTGATCCGAGGATGTCCGAATGGGGAAACCCCGCTGGAGTCATGTCCAGTGACCCTCGTCTGAACACATAGGACGAGTGGAGGGAACGTCGGGAAGTGAAACATCTCAGTACCGACAGGAAGAGATATTCCGTGAGTAGTGGCGAGCGAAAGCGGATCAGGCCAAACCGTATGCATGTCAAGCCGGCAGGCGTTGTGTATGCGGGGTTGTGGGACCTTTTGGAGGGATCTGCCGATCCTTCAAGGAGTAAGAAATCCGCGTGATAGTCGAAGGGCATTGAAAGGCCCGGCATAGAGGGTGCGACCCCCGTAGACGAAATTTCGCGGACTCCTGAGAGTCATCCCAAGTAGCACGGGGCCCGAGAAATCCCGTGTGAATCTGTAGAGACCACTCTATAAGCCTAAATACTACCTACTGACCGATAGCGAATCAGTACCGTGAGGGAAGGGTGAAAAGTACCCCGAGAGGGGAGTGAAATAGTACCTGAAACCGTGTGCTTACAATCCGTTGGAGCCTCCCTAGATGGGGTGACAGCGTGCCTTTTGAAGAATGAGCCTGCGAGTTAGTGGTATGTGGCGAGGTTAACCCGTGTGGGGCAGCCGTAGCGAGAGCGAGTCCGAATAGGGCGTTTTCAGTCGCATGCTCTAGACCCGAAGCGAAGTGATCTATCCATGGCCAGGTTGAAGCGCGGGTAAGACCGCGTGGAGGACCGAACCCACTTGGGTTGAAAACCGAGGGGATGAGCTGTGGATAGGGGTGAAAGGCCAATCAAACTTCGTGATAGCTGGTTCTCCCCGAAATGCATTTAGGTGCAGCGTTGCGTGTTTCTTGCCGGAGGTAGAGCTACTGGATGGCCGATGGGCCCCACCAGGTTACTGACGTCAGCCAAACTCCGAATGCCGGTAAGTGAGAGCGCAGCAGTGAGACTGCGGGGGATAAGCTTCGTAGTCGAGAGGGAAACAGCCCAGAACACCAACTAAGGCCCCTAAGCGTGTGCTAAGTGGGAAAGGATGTGGAGTTGCATAGACAACCAGGAGGTTGGCTTAGAAGCAGCCACCCTTGAAAGAGTGCGTAATAGCTCACTGGTCAAGTGATTCTGCGCCGACAATGTAGCGGGGCTCAAGTACACCGCCGAAGTTGTGTCATTCACACACTGCTTGGTCTTTTAGATCCAGGCGTGTGGATGGGTAGGGGAGCGTCGTGTGGCGGGTGAAGCTGCGGGGTAACCCAGTGGTGGACGCCACACGAGTGAGAATGCAGGCATGAGTAGCGAAAGACGGGTGAGAAACCCGTCCGCCGAATGACCAAGGGTTCCAGGGCCAGGTTAATCCGCCCTGGGTAAGTCGGGACCTAAGGCGAGGCCGACAGGCGTAGTCGATGGACAACGGGTTGATATTCCCGTACCGGCGAAGAACCGCCCATGACGAGGCGGACGATGCTAAGTGCCCAAAGCCGGTGAACCCTTCGGGGGAATCTCGGTGGCGCGCACGAACCAGATCCGTAGTAGTCAAGCGTAGTAACAGGGGTGACGCAGGAAGGTAGCCGAGCGTGGCGATGGTTGTCCACGTCTAAGGGTGTAGGGCGAGCTGTAGGCAAATCCGCAGCTCACATGCCTGAGACCTGATGGTGACCGCATTAGCGGGAAATCGGTGATCCTATGCTGCCAAGAAAAACCTCGGCGCGAGGTTCTAGCCGCCCGTACCCCAAACCGACTCAGGTGGTCAGGTAGAGAATACTAAGGCGATCGAGAGAATCGTGGTGAAGGAACTCGGCAAAATACCCCCGTAACTTCGGGAGAAGGGGGGCCTGAGGCGTGAAGGCACTTGCTGCCGTAAGCGTTTGAGGGCCGCAGAGACCAGGGAGAAGCGACTGTTTACTAAAAACACAGGTCCGTGCGAAGTCGCAAGACGATGTATACGGACTGACGCCTGCCCGGTGCTGGAAGGTTAAGAGGAGAGGTTAGCCGCAAGGCGAAGCTTTGAATTTAAGCCCCAGTAAACGGCGGTGGTAACTATAACCATCCTAAGGTAGCGAAATTCCTTGTCGGGTAAGTTCCGACCTGCACGAATGGCGTAACGACTTCTCCGCTGTCTCCACCGCGAACTCGGCGAAATTGCACTACGAGTAAAGATGCTCGTTACGCGCAGCAGGACGGAAAGACCCCGGGACCTTTACTATAGCTTGGTATTGGTATTCGGTGTGGTTTGTGTAGGATAGGTGGGAGACTTTGAAGCTCATACGCCAGTATGGGTGGAGTCATTGTTGAAATACCACTCTGATCACTCTGGATATCTAACCTCGGTCCGTAATCCGGATCAGGGACAGTGCCTGGTGGGTAGTTTAACTGGGGCGGTTGCCTCCCAAAGAGTAACGGAGGCGCCCAAAGGTTCCCTCAGCCTGGTTGGCAATCAGGTGGCGAGTGCAAGTGTACAAGGGAGCTTGACTGTGAGAGTGACAGCTCGAGCAGGGACGAAAGTCGGGACTAGTGACCCGCTGGTGGCATGTGGAAGCGCCAGCGCTCAACGGATAAAAGGTACCCCGGGGATAACAGGCTGATCCTGCCCAAGAGTCCATATCGACGGCATGGTTTGGCACCTCGATGTCGGCTCGTCGCATCCTGGGGCTGGAGTTGGTCCCAAGGGTTGGGCTGTTCGCCCATTAAAGCGGTACGCGAGCTGGGTTTAGAACGTCGTGAGACAGTTCGGTCCCTATCCGCTGCGCGCGCAGGAAATTTGAGAAAGGCTGCCCCTAGTACGAGAGGACCGGGGTGGACCAACCTCTGGTGTGCCAGTTGTTCCGCCAGGAGCACGGCTGGTTGGCTACGTTGGGAAGGGATAACCGCTGAAAGCATCTAAGCGGGAAGCCTGTTTCAAGATGAGATTTCCATGGAGCTTGCTCCGAGAGGCCCCCAGCAGACCACTGGGTTGATAGGCCGGATGTGGAAGAGAGGACTAACGACTCTTGAAGCTGACCGGTACTAATAGGCCGATAACTTGACTACACTCAAGATTTTCGAAGTAATGCTACGCGTCCACTGTGCGGTTCCCGAGATACGGACGGGAACCCGTTTGACATCTCCATAGAGTTTCCGCAGCCATAGCGAGAGGGAAACGCCCGGTCCCATTCCGAACCCGGAAGCTAAGCCTCTCAGCGCCGATGGTACTGCACTCGCCAGGGTGTGGGAGAGTAGGACGCTGCGGAACACACACTTCACGAAGGGCCGCCCCACAAGGCGGCCCTTCGGCATTTCCCCTGGTAGGGGTTTGACCCAAGAAGGGCCGCCAATCGTGGCGGCCCATTGGCGTATATGGGCCCTCCCACCGGGCCCAGCCGCTGGGCCGGCACTCGTCGGCAGAGCCGAGCCTGCGAGCGTCCGTGGTCCAGATCGCCTGTGGCTGGCCTGCTACCGGCACATAGACTTGACCGCATGACCGACACCGCAGTCCCCCTCGACACCGAGACCGCCGTCCTCGACGCGTGCCGCCGCGCGAAGGAGGCCTCACGGTCGCTCGCCACCGCGACGCGCGCCGCCAAGGACCAGGCGCTGCACGCCATGGCCGATGCCCTCGTCAGCGAGGCCGCTCGCATCGTCGAGGCCAACGCCATCGACGTCGAGCGTGAGCGCGCCGGCGGCATGAGCGCAGGCCTGCTCGACCGCCTCACGCTGACGGAGGAGCGCGTCGGCGCGATCGCCGGAGCGCTGCGGTTCGTCGCAGGGCTGCCCGACCCGATCGGAGAGGTGCGCCGCGGCTCGACCCTCCCCAACGGTCTGCGGCTCCTCCAGAAGTCCGTGCCGATGGGTGTGGTCGGCATGATCTACGAGGCGCGACCGAATGTGACGGTCGATGCTGCCGCGCTGTGCCTGAAGTCCGGCAACGCGGCAGTGCTCCGTGGCGGCTCAGCTGCGCAGTCGTCGAACGAGGTCATCGTCGATGTGCTTCAGGGCGCGCTCGAGAGCTGCGGTCTTCCCCGCGACGCCATCCAGTCGATCGACGCGTACGGGCGCGAGGGTGCCAAGGTGCTCATGGGTGCCCGTGGCTATGTCGACGTGCTCGTGCCCCGCGGTGGGCACGGCCTCATCCAGACCGTCGTGCGCGAGTCCAAGGTGCCGACCATCGAGACCGGCGAGGGCAACTGCCACGTGTACGTCGACGCGTCCGCGCCGACGGAGCGGGCCGTGGCGATCGCCGTCAACTCGAAGGCGCAGCGCGTGGGCGTGTGCAACGCCGCCGAGACCCTGCTGGTGCACAAGGACGCTGCTCCTCGGGTGATGCCCGCGCTCCTGACTGCCCTCGCAGCCGAGAGCGTCGTGCTGCACGGAGACGAGCAGACCGCGGTGC
This sequence comes from Demequina sp. NBRC 110054, assembly GCF_002090115.1. Classification (NCBI taxonomy): domain Bacteria; kingdom Bacillati; phylum Actinomycetota; class Actinomycetes; order Micrococcales; family Demequinaceae; genus Demequina; species Demequina sp. NBRC 110054. Next base: position 723,252 of record NZ_BBRK01000005.1, on the reverse strand, counting down.
TCGCGCCCGAGAGCGTCGACATCGTCGCCGCGACGGAGGAGGACTGGGCGACCGAGTACCTGAGCCTCGACCTGGCCGTGAAGGTGGTCGACTCTCTGGACGAGGCGATCGACCACATCCAGCGCTATACGACGGGCCACACCGAGGCGATCGTCACGGACGACATCAACGCCGCCGAGGCCTTCTCGAGCCGGCTCGATACCGCGGCGATCATGGTGAACGCGTCCACGCGCTTCACGGATGGCGGCGAGTTCGGTCTGGGCGCGGAGATCGGCATCTCCACGCAGAAGCTGCACGCGCGCGGCCCGATGGGCCTCGGCGAGCTCACGACGACCAAGTGGATCGCCTACGGCGACGGTCACGTCCGGCCCTGAGTGATGGCGGGGTGCCGCACAAGCGCCAACAAGAGTAAGTTCCCAGGTGAGCGGCCAAAGACGATCACCGGGAGATCTTGTGAGCGCGACGACGGAGCAGCGGACGGCGTGGTGGACCCTCACCTCCTCTGAGGCGGTGGAGGCGCGGGGGTCCGGCCCCGAGGGCCTGACCGGCGCGCAAGCGCAGACTCGCCTCGCCGAGCACGGTCCGAACGAGCTCACCGCGGCGAAGCCACCGAGTGTGTGGCGCATGGCGCTCAACCAGCTCGCCGACCCGATGAACCTCATGCTCGTCGGCGTCTGCATCGTCTCGGCAGTGATCGCGGAGACCTCCACGGCCATCATGATCGGCCTGCTCGTCATCGCGAACGTGTGGTCGGGCGCGGCGCAGGAACGCAAGGCGCAGGCGAGCGTGGACGCGCTCGCCACCATGCAGGTGCCCATGGTGCGGGTGCGCAGGGACGGCGCCGTCACGGAGGTCCCGGCGGCCGAGGTGGTGCCGGGCGACGTGCTCGAGCTCGAAGCGGGCGACATCGTGCCCGCCGACGCGCGGCTGCTCCGCTCGAGCACGCTCGAGGCACAGGAGGCCGCGCTTACCGGCGAGAGCGCACCGGTCGAGAAGAGCGCGGACGCCTCCCTCGACTCCGACACCCCTCTGGGCGACCGTGTCACGATGGTCTATCAGAACACCTCCGTGACTCGGGGGACCGCGACCGCGGTCGTCGTGGAGACGGGCATGGGCACCGAGATGGGCGCGATCGCCACGATGCTGACCGGCGTCGAGCGCGTGCAGTCCCCGCTCCAGAAGGAGCTCGGCTCCCTGACCAAGGTGATCGGCGCGGTGGCGTGGGGCGCGGTCGCCGTCATCGTTTTGCTCGGCCTGCGTCGCGGCGATTCCTTCTCCGACCTCATGTTCCTCGGCACTGCGGTCGCGATCTCCGCGATCCCCACCGGTCTGCCGACCTTCGTCCAGGGCATGCTCGGCTGGGGCTCGCGACAGCTCGCCGACGCGAAGGCGATCGTGGCCTCCCTCAACGACGTGGAGACCCTCGGCGCGACGAGCGCGATCTGCTCCGACAAGACCGGCACGCTCACGATGAACCAGATGACCGCGCGCTCGATCTGGGTCGCGGGCCATACCTTCACGGTCGACGGCGCGGGTTACTCGTTCGAGGGTGCCATCAGGAGCGCCGACGGGGAGCCAGTCGATCCGGGCGGCCCGCTCGCCTATGCGCTCGCGCTGCCGAACGACGCGACGGTGTCGGCGGAGGGTGAGGTGGTCGGCGACCCGACCGAGGCTGCCTTCGTGGTCCTCGCGCACAAGCTCGGCGTGGACGTGGCGGAGGCGCACCGCCAGTTCCCCCGCGTGGCCGAGGTGCCGTTCGACTCCGACTACAAGTTCATGGCCACCTTCCATCGCCTCGAATGGGAGGGGCGACGCAGGCTTGTCGCCGCGGTGAAGGGCGCTCCGGATGTGCTTCTTGCGAGGTCGGAGGATGCTGTCGCGGCGCGGCGCGAGGTCACTCCCGTGGCCGAAGTCGGCGACGCCGTGACGGAGGAGATCGAGTACAGGTCCTCTCAGGGGCTGCGCACGCTCGCCCTCGCGCTCAAGATCGTCGACGAGGAGGACGAGGAGGCGGCGCTCGCCGACCCGATGTCCGCGATCCAGGGCCTGACCTTCGTCTGCGTCGTCGGCATCGTCGATCCCTTGCGTCCCGAGGCCGCGCAGGCAGTGCGCGAGGCGCACGCCGCGGGCATTCAGGTCCGCATGATCACCGGCGATCACGCGGTCACGGCGGCCGCGATCGGCCGCGAGCTCGGGCTCGAGGGCGACGCCGTCACCGGGGCCGAGCTCGACGCCATGGACGATGCGGAGCTCGACGGGAGGCTCGAGGGCCTGTCGGTCTTCGGCAGGGTCACTCCTCAGGACAAGCTCAGGCTCGTCCAGCATCTCCAGGGCCAGGGCGATGTTGTCGCCATGACCGGCGACGCTGTCAACGACGCGGCCGCGATCAAGCAGGCCGACATCGGCGTCGCGATGGGCAGCGGATCCGAGGTGACCAAGCAGGCAGCGAAGCTCGTGCTCACGGACGACAACTTCGCGACGCTCGTGCATGCGGTGCGGCTGGGGCGCGTCGTCTACAGCAAGATCACGAACTACCTCACGTTCCAGATGGCGCAGCTCATCGCACTCGTGCTGCTGTTCCTCGCCGCGAGCCTGCTCGACGTCAACGGGGGAGTGGCCCTCACGCCGGTCATGACCCTGGTCCTCAACTTCGCGGTCGTGCTCTTCCCCGTGCTCATGATCATCACCGACCCCGCATCGGGTGGCCTGATGCGGCGCCCGCCGCGCGACACGTCCGAAGGCCTCGCGAGCACCGCGTCTCTCGTCCGCTGGCTCATCTACGGAGGCTCGCTCGCGATCGCCGCGCTCGTTCCCCTGCTCGTGCTCGAGAGCGAGCTCGACCCCGAAGGCGGTGCCTCGCCCCCGATGACGATGGCGTTCGTGATCGTGTCCTTCGTGACGGTCGGCACCGGTGTGGCCCTCCGGCGCGACCCGGAGTCGGGAATCCGGGGCCCCTGGGGAGCGGTAGGGAGGCTCGCGCCGTGGCCGATCGCCGCGACCATCGTCGCCACAGAGCTGCCCTTCCTCCAGCGCTGGCTCGATACGACGTCACTGACCGGAGCCGAATGGCTCGCGTGCGTGCTGCTGTCGGCCGCGGTCGTCGCCATCGTCGAGCTCGACAAGGCGCTGCGCCGCCGGCGCGCCGCGACGGCGACCGTCGCCGAGGTGACCGAGGTCGTCGCCCCCGCGCGGGCACGTTGAGCGCTCTCACAGAGCGGCAGATCGGCGCACGGACCGCGGCATGGAATACTTGTGCCCGATGAAGGAGGGATCACCGTGATCTTCAGCGAGGTTGCCCCGGTCGCCGAGGCCGTTCATGAGTCGAGCATCAATGCGCCCGCGATCGGGCTGCTGGCGTTCGGCGCCCTGGCCGGTCTGCTGCTGATCACGTACTCGTTCCGGAGCCTCGGCAGCCGCCACTGACCGTGGCAGGCACCCGCGTCGGAGTCCTCGGGGGGACGTTCGATCCCATCCACCACGGCCACCTGGCCGCGGCCAGCGAGGTATGCGCGTCCCTCGGCCTCGACCGCGTGCTGCTGGTGCCGACGGCCGCGCAGCCCTTCAAGGAGCCCGACGGCCCCGCGCACGCCGAGCATCGACTCGCGATGTGCCGGCTCGCGGTGGCGCACGATCCGCGGCTCGACGTGTCGACCGTGGACATCGACCGAGGCGGCACGACATTCACCGTCGACACGCTCGAGGACCTGCGGGCACAGCAGCCCGACGCCGAGCTGTACTTCATCGCCGGCGCGGACGCCCTCGCGAGGCTCTCGGAGTGGCGTGACGCCGACCGGCTCCTCGCCCTCGCGCGCTTCGTCGCGGTCACCAGGCCCGGACACGCGATGTCACCGTCTAGCGGCGCGTATGCAGTGGTAGAGGCCCCCGCGCTGGATGTATCCTCGACGGACGTTCGGCGACGGGTCGGAGAGGGGCGACCTATCCGGTACCTCGTCCCTCATGCTGTTGCCGATTACATCCAGGAGCACGATCTGTACATCGGAGGGACGGATGACTGACTCGGGTGCGCCGCTCTCGCGGCGCGAACGACGCCTGCGCGCGGAGCAGGCCGCGGCGGCCGAGTTCGACGACCTCGCCACGAGCCAGACGGCCGCGATCGGCAAGGACGGACGTCCGCTGACGCGCAAGGAGCGGCGTGCCCTTGAGCGCACCCAGCACCCGATGGAGACGTGGACCGCCGAGGAGGAGATGCTCGCGACCGGTCAGCTCCCCGCGATGACCCCCGAGGTCGTCGCGGAGCAGGAGCGACAAGCCCGCGAACGCGCGGAGCAGGCGGCGCTCGAAGCGGAGGTCACCTCCGAGGAGCTGCGCCGTGTGTCCGCGGGCCAGGATGGCCACGGCGAGCCGCCGACGCAGGAGCCGCCCGCAGAGGAGTACCCCGCCCAGGCACCCGTCGCCGACGCGATCGCAGAGCCCGCGGCCGAGCCGGTTGAGGCCGTCGCGCCGGTCGAGGCTGCCGCGCCTGTCGTCGAGTCCGCAGCCGACGATGCTGAGGAACCCTCCGGAGAGGCGTTCGACGAGGCCCCGGCCGAGGAGCCGGGGGACACCGCCGTGCAGTGGCCGACGGCGGAGGCCGTGGCTCCCGCCGCGGCCCAGTTCGCGTGGCCCTCGAGCGAGCCTTCGCCGAGCGTTCAGGAGACTGCGCCGTCGCAGTCGGAGGAGCCCGGCACCGGTGCGCCTGTGGTCGAGGACTACGCGGGGATCATGAGCCCCTCCTCGGGTGAGGACGCTGAGGAGGCAGGTCGTCTGCCCTTCACCGGCCTCACGCGGCGACGCGCCGCCGATCAGCCGGGAGAGGCATCCACCCCTGACGAGCCGCGCTCCGCGCAGACGCCGGGAGAGCAGGATCTCCTGCAGCCCGCTGCGGAGGAGCCCGCGACCCAGCAGACCGCGCCGGACGTCGAGGCCCAGCCCGTCGAGTCCGCCGAGGAGCCCGCAGCGTCGGAGGAGCCTCCGGCCAGCGGCCTCCCCGCGAGCCTGCTGTCCCTCTTCCCCCCGGGCTCGCCCCAGGCGAAGATGATGGAGGAGGGCGCGGCCCACGCCCGTGCGCAGGCCGCCGCCCCGATGCAGCGCACGCCCCTGCCGCCCCTGACTCCCGCCGCGGGACAGGCGTCGTCGGAGCCGACGCCCGCGCAGGTGGCCGTGGCCGAGCCCGTCGCCGACGAGGCGGCCGAGCCCGTCGAGTCGCCCGCCGCCGAGCAGCCCGCGACGCGCGGCACGCTCACCCCGGAGGCCGCCGCGCTCGAGGAGGCTCTCCAGGCGGCTGCGCCCCCCGAGGAGACCGCGACCGCCGAGGCGGAGGCACCCGCGGCCGAAGGGTCCGCCCCCGCGGGCATCTGGACCGCCACCGCCGCCATCGATCCGGAGACGGTCGATCACGCGGCGCGCGCCGCGGGTGCGGCCGTCGCGGACAGGCTCGGCGAGCCCGCGCCGCACGAGCGCGAGCTGCCCGCCGAGGTGTTCGGAGACCCCGCCGCTCGGACGATCACGCCCGCTGCGGCGCCCCACGCCCTCACCGCGCAGCACGGGGACGACGCGCCCACCCAGGCGTTCCCGCCCGTCACCGCCTTCGGGACCTCTCCGACGCGCGGCCACGGCGAGGCCCCGTCCGTGTGGGACACGCACCCGCTGCTGGGCGGGCCCACGGACTTCGACCCCGACGAGCAGACCGCGGTCGGAGCCCTTCCGATGCCCGACCTCGCCGCGCTCGAGGAGGCCGCACGTCCCGCGACCCAGTCGGCGACGCAGGGCGAGGCCTCGGAGCCGATCGTCGCGGGGCCCGTGACGGACGGCATCGAGGTGCCGCGCCGCGAGGTGCCGCAGCTCGAGCCGACCCATGGCGCCCGCGACATGCACTGGGCGCACTTCCTCGTCATCGGTGCGGTGGCCTTCGTCCTCGGCCTGCTGGTCTACCAGCTCGTGGTGCGCGGCGCATGACGGCCTCCCACCGCGCCCTTGCGCTGACCGAGGCCGTGGCTCGCGCCGCGGCCGACAAGAAGGCCGAGGAGATCATCGCTCTCGACGTCTCCGAGCACCTCCCGCTGGCCGACGTGTTCGTCGTCGCCTCTGGCACCAACGAGCGCCAGGTCACCGCGATCGCCGAGGGCATCGAGGAGGCGCTGCTCGACGAGGGCGCCAAGGCGATCCGCCGCGAGGGCATGCGCGAGGGCCGCTGGGCCCTCATGGACTTCAACGACGTGATCGTGCACGTGATGCACCAGGAGGATCGCGCCTACTACGAGCTCGAGCGGCTGTGGAAGGACTGTCCCGTGGTGCCGCTGCCCGACGCGCAGTGACCCGGCTTCACATCGTCCGCCACGGCCAGACGGACTGGAACCTGCAGAACCGTCTCCAGGGCTCGACCGACATCCCGCTGAACGACACCGGCCGTGCGCAGGCCGCGGCCGCATCGTCCGGGCTGCTCACCCAGCTCGGCGAGGCACCGACCGTCGTCGCCTCGCACCTGTCGCGTGCGATCGAGACCGCGGAGATCCTCTTCGCGGGGCTCGGCGTGCCGATCCACAAGGACCCGCGCATCGGAGAGCGTTCCTACGGCGTGTGGGAGGGCCTCGAGGCGGATCTGCGCCAGGTGCACCACCCCGAGGACTACGACCGCTGGAAGGCCGGCCTGGAGCCGCGCATCGAGGGCTACGAGACGCACGCCGAGCTCGCGGAGCGGGCCGTGGCGGCGACCGAGGAATGGGCCGCGCGCGTCGACGTCGCGGGCGGGGGAGACCTGGTCTTCGTCTCGCACGGCTCGACCGGTCGGATGCTTATCGCGACGCTGATCGGCGCACCCGTGACCGGCCGCGCCGTCGGCACGCTCGAGAACGCATGCTGGTCCCGCCTGGTGCGCTCGGGCGACGGCGGCTGGTCGCTCGACCGCCACAACGTCGGAGCGGAGCCGGTGAGGGCCTGACATGACGACGCTGATCCTGCTGAGGCACGGCCGCACCGACTACAACGTCTCCGGTCGCCTCCAGGGCAGCCTCGACGTCCCGCTCGGCGAGGCTGGCCGGATCCAGGCGCGCGCCGCATCTCGCCACCTGCGCCACGCCTACGGCACCCCCGACGCGCTGCTGTCCTCGCCGCTCCTGCGCGCCCTCGACACGGCTCGCGAGGTCGGCCGCGCGGCGGGCCTCGAGCCCGTGGCCGATGCGCGGCTCACCCAGCGCTCGTACGGCGCCTGGGAGGGCCTCACGTGGGACGACGTCCGCGCGCGCTGGCCCGAGCAGTACGAGGCCAGGATGCGCGGCGAGGACCCCGATATCGAGGGCTGGGGCCGCTCGGACGCCGTGGGCGCGCGTGTCGCGGCGTGCCTCGAGGAGGCCTGCCGAGGCCGGCGCCTGGTCACCGTCGTGAGCCACGGCAGCGCACTCATGCTGGGGGCGCTCAGGCTGCTCGGGATGCCGCCGCTGTCGACCTCCCTGGGCAAGCTGCCGCACGGGCACTGGAACGTCCTCACGCGCTCCTCGACCGGGGCCTGGTCGCTCGAGCGCTACGGGATCGACCCCTCGGGTGCGCGACTGCCCCGCGGCGTGGAGGCTCAGGACGGCGATTAACACTTTGCCGTGAATCTGGGGTAGAGTCTTACTCGCTCTTCGGAGCGCAGGATCGCAAGATCTTGGGGCTGTGGCGCAGCTGGTAGCGCACCTGCATGGCATGCAGGGGGTCAGGGGTTCGAGTCCCCTCAGCTCCACGTGGTGTGGAGACAGCACCGCAGAAGCCGCCCTTCGGGGCGGCTTTTCGCGTTTCTGGGGACGATGCGCCGGCAGGCGCTCCCGGCCTTGCCAGGCGCCCTCGTGGACGATGCGTCCAGGGCTCCCGTCGCATCGTCCAGGACGCGGGATCGCGGCCCGGGAGACGACGAAGCGGGCCGGACCCGAAGGTCCGACCCGCGCTCGTGCGGCGAACGTGCGTCAGCTGAGGCGCATGCCCCACGTGAGCGAGTGGGACTCGCCCGGCGCGAGCGTGATGAGGCGCTCGCCGGTGCGGAAGGCATCCGCGATGCAGGACATCGGCTCGATCGCGACGCCCGCGCGGTCGATCGACGGGAAGTCGCCGGTGCAGATCTGCCAGGCGGTCGCCTCAGAATCCGCCCAGATCTCGGTGACCGCGCCGTCGCCGGCCGTGAGGCGGCACCACGAGCGGCCCTCGGCGTCGAGGATCGGGTCGACCCATGCGTCGTCGAACGACACCCCGTCGAGGCTCGTGGCCTCGCGGATGTCGAACTTGCCGTCGACCGGCACCTCACCCGTGGGCAGCAGGCGCTCGTCGACGGTGACGTTCGACGCGGCGGTGAGCTGGATCGCGCACTCGTCGAGGGAGCCCTCGCCGGGGGCGAACCACGGGTGGAAGCCGACGCCGTAGGGGAGCGGTACGTCGCCCTCGTTGCGTGCGGTCGTCGTGATGGTGAGCCCCGCGTCCGACAGCGAGTACGCCGTGGTCAGCGTGAGCTGGAACGGGTAGCCGGGGCTCGCCGGCAGCTCGAGCGCCATCGTCACGGAGCTGGGGCTCACGCTGTCGACCTCCCAGCGCTCCCAGCACGCGAGGCCGTGCAGCGCGGTGCCGCGGTCGGGCTCGGAGACCGGGACCTGAAGCTCCTCGCCGCCGAACGTGTAGACGCCGTCCTGGAGGCGGTTGGGCCACGGCGCGAGGACCATGCCGTTGAAGGCGGGCGGGATCTCGTCGGCGTCGAACGGGACGACGACGTCGCGCCCACCGACCTTGTACTCGCGGAGGGCCGCGCCGACGGCGGCGATGGTGGCGACCTGGTCGCCGTGGGAGAGGGTCACCTGCTGACCGGACTTGGGTGTCATGGCTCGACGGTACCGCTCCCTCAGGGGTCGGCGCGACGGGTCAGCGGGGGATGAGTCCCAGCTCGGCGAACGCGGACGCGAGGCCCGCCTGCTCCGGGCCGGGGCACGTGCGATCGGCAACCGCGAGGAGCTCGTCCCGCGAACCCTCGATCGCAACGCCGACGCCCGCGAACTCGACCATCTCGATGTCGTTCGGGCCGTCGCCGAACGCGATCACGTCCTCGCGGCTCATCCCCAGGTGGGCGATCACCGCCTCGATGCCGGTGGCCTTGTGCACCTGAGCCATGTAGAGCTCGCCGGCACGGTCACCCATCCCGGGGATCGAGCTCTCGATCACGCCGAGATCCGGGCCGACCTGGGCGGCGACCTCCGCGAGCGGGATGTCGGCGTGCATGACCGTGACCTTGCCGATGCTCACCTGGTGGAGGTCGTCGACGATCGTGAGGTGGCTGAGCACCTGGGCGCGCGCCTTGCCGTGCTCGTCGGCCCTCTTCAGGTGGTCGGGCATGTGGTCGTCGACCGTGTCGACCGCGAACTGGTGCGCATACGTGGCGTCGGGTGTCTCGAGCCAGTAGACCCCATGGTGCGCGTCGAGCACCGCGAGGGTTCGCGACGCGAGGTCCCTGGGGAACCGCAGGTCCTGCAGCACCGTGCCGCCGACCGTGACGTGGGCGCCCGCGGCAGCGACGATCCCGTCGAAGCCCGCCTCGAGCATCTGCGGGAAGATCAGGGACAGGGGCCGCCCGGTGCACAGGAAGACCTTGTGCCCGGCCTCGCGGGCCGCCCTCACCGCGTCGCGATGCTCGGGAGGCACCGTCCCTCGGTCGGCGTACGTGCCGTCGATATCGAGGAAGACGGCCTTGGGTGCGGAGACTGCGCTACTGGTCACCCGTCGAGGGTATCCGCTCCGCGACCGGCCAGGCGCAGCGCGATGCTCGCGATGGCTGCGGACACGAGCATGACGAGGGCCATGGGCACGGCCGTGTCTTCTCCGCCCAGGCTGACGAGAGGGGCGACGAGTCCTGCGAGCGCGAACTGTCCGAGGCCGAGCGCGGCGGAGGCCATGCCGGGCGCCTCGGGCGCCGAGTCGAGAGCGAGCGCGGTCGTCGAGCCGAAGACCAGCCCGAGCGGCGCGATCGCGAAAGCGACGGGGATCATGAGCGTCCAGGCGGGCGCCGAGGACGACGCGACGACCGTCAGTGTGATGACTGCGACGAGCGTGATACCTAGGCCGACAGCGGCGAGTCGGCGCGTGTGCACCTTGCCCGTCAGGTTGGCAGCGACGGCGCTCGTCGCCATGAGGAGCAGCGCGTTGAGCCCGAACGCCAGGCCGTACTGGACCGTGCCCAGGCCGATGAGGTCCTGATAGATGAACGGCGAGGCCGAGATGTACGCCATCATCGTTGCGAACGCGAACGCGAAGGCAGCGGTGTGGCCGAGGTACGCGCGGTTGCGCAGCGCGGACAGCCCCACTCGGGTCTCCTGCCACACCGTGAGCTCCGCGCGGCGTGCCTCGACGGTGCGCGTCTCGGGCACGAGCGTGACGACCGCGACGACGCATGCGAGCCCGAAGACCGCGAGCACGGACAGCAGCCCCCTCCAGCCGATGGCGTCGGCGAGGAACGAGCCCAGCAGGGGAGCGACGACAGGGGCGACGCCGCCGACGAGCATCATGAGGGTCTGAGCCTTCACGGCCTCCGCGCCGTGCGCGCGGTCGGCGATGACGGCGCGGCCGATCACCATGCCTGCGGCGCCACCGAGGCCCTGCAGGACGCGCAGCGCGATGAGGATGCCGATCGTGGGGGCGAGTGCGGCCCCGACCGAGGCGAGGAGAAAGACGACTGTGCCGACCAGGAGCGGTACGCGCCGGCCCACGCGGTCCGACAGCGGCCCGAAGACCACCTGGCCGACGCCCGCTCCGATCATGAATGCCGTGAGTGACAGCTGCACGCCCGCGCTCGTGGTGGCGAGGTCCGACGCCATGTCGGGGAACGCGGGCAGGTATAGGTCGGTTGCGAGCGGCGACACCGCGGCGAGGAGCGCGAGCGCGCCGAGCATCGCGGTGCCGACGGCCTTGCTGGGGCGCTGGGATGTCTGGGTGCGTGTGGAGGCGCGCGTCGTCGTGTCGGTCATGGTCCCTCCCAAGGTTATGAAGTCATAACTATAGTACAATACAGAAAACGTGAGGAGGTCGACGATGACCGAGACGGAGGCGACGGCGAAGTCCGGCCGGACGGCGGTGCAGGCCGATCTCGCCGACCTGGCTGCCGCAGTGCTCGTGCTCGCGCGGCGCCTGCACGCTGCCGAGCAGCGCGCGGAGGGGCTCGTGCCGCTGGGCGGTGTCGAAGTGCTCGTGATGCAACATGTGGACCGACACCCCGGGGTCTCGCCTTCTGCTCTCGCAGTGGCGATCGGACTCAAGCCGAGCAATGCGAGTGCCGCCATCAGGGCTCTTGAGGAGAAGGGCCTGGTCGAGAGGCGCAAGGCGGAGGACGATGCGCGGTGCGTCGAGTTGTGGGCGACCGCGCGAGCGGCGGAGAACCTCGCGTCGCTGCGTGCGCACTGGAGGGATCTGCTTGCGCCTCATGTCGACGATCTGGACTCCGCAGCGAGCGCTGCCGAGTTCCTCGAGCGAATCGATGAGGCCCTGACGGGGCCCCCTTCCTGACCGGCACAGTGAACGCTGGCACTCCGGCGCGCCGATATCGTGGGGGCATGCGTTATGTGGCCATCGGTGACAGCTACACGGAGGGTGTAGGGGACGAGCTCGAGGACGGCTCGGTGCGCGGCTGGGCGGACATGGTCGCCGCCGGGCTCGCGGTGTCGACGGGGGAGCAGGTGCACTATGCGAATCTCGCGATCCGCGGACGCCTGCTGGAGCCCATCGCGACCGAGCAGTGCGATGCCGCGCTGTCGCTCGACCCCGCGCCCGACCTCATGACGGTCGACGGCGGCGGGAACGACATGCTTCGCCCCGGCTGGGACATGAGCCGGATGATGGACCTCACGCGACGCATGGTCGATCGCGCGGGCGACGCGGGCGTGCGTATCGTGATCCTCACCGGTGCGGCGCCGTCCCTGCAGATGCCCCGCGCCGAACTCATGCTCGGCCGCGCGCGCGACTTCACCGACCTCGTCATCGACTACGTCGCCGACCTGCCCCACGCGAGCGTCATCGACAACCTCACGGACCAGGAGATGCGTCGTCCGGGCTACTGGGCGCCCGACCGCCTGCACCTCAACGCGCTCGGTCACTCGCGCGTCGCGGCTCGCGTGCTCACGCACCTGGGCCACGAGACGCCCCTGCCGTCGCTCGACGTCCCCGATCCCTCCGGGATGAGCCTGGTCGGCGAGCTTCGGTACGCCCGGCAGTACGTGCTGCCGTGGATCGGGCGGCGCCTCACGGGCCGGTCCTCGGGCGACGGGCGCGTGCCCAAGCACGCCGACTGGTCGCCGGTGCCCGCGGGCACCGACTGAACGCCGTCGACCGCCGGTAGGTTGGCCTCATGCCTACTCCCGACTTCGTCCTTGCCCTGCGCGAGCGCGTCGGTCACGAGCTGCTGTGGCTCTCCGGCGTCACCGCGGTCGTCCTGCGCGACAGCGATCAGGGACGGCAGGTGCTGCTCGTGAAGCGTGCCGACAACGGCGCGTGGACGCCCGTCACCGGCATCATCGACCCGGGCGAGGAGCCGGCGGTCGCGGGTGCGCGCGAATGCCTCGAGGAGGCCGACATCGTCGCGGCGCCCGAGGCGCTCGTGAGGGTGAAGTCGCTGCCGCCCATGACGTACGCGAACGGCGACCGCTCGCAGTACCTGGACCTCACCTTCCGGTTCCGCTACGTGAGCGGCGAGCCGTTCCCCGCGGACGGAGAGAACACCGAGGCCGCATGGTTCCCCGTGGACGCGATGCCCGAGATGTCGGAGGAGATGAGCGGTCGCGTCGCGGCGGCGCTCATGGGCTCCGACGTCGCGACGTTCGAGGCGTGAGCGGTACGGCGCCGCGACCCGTCGGCGTTCCCGGCTCCGTCGGCATCGTCGGCGCGGGGCGCATCGGCAGCGCTCTCGCGAGGCTCGCGCGCAGGGCCGGGCTGTCCGTGACCGTCGCGGGTTCCGGCTCCCTCGAGCGGACTGCGGCCGCGATCGCGCTCGGGTCGCCCGGCGCTCGCGCCGGCTCCCTGGACGATGCGGCGGCTGCCGACGTCGTGATCCTCGCGATCCCGCTCGGCAGGTACGCCGCGCTCGCGCCCGAGGCGCTCGCGGGCCGCCTCGTGGTGGACGCCATGAACTACTGGTGGGAGACGGACGGCGCTCGCCCGGACCTGGACGACCCGCTGACGTCGACGTCGGAGACGGTGCAGCGGCATCTGTCCGCGTCCCGCGTCGTCAAGGCGCTGAACCACATGAGCCTCTACGAGCTCGACAACCTCGCCTTCCCTGCGGGGCATCCCGAGCGTCGCGGCGCGGCGATCGCGGGCGACGACCCGGACGACGTCGCGGCCGTCGCGGCGCTCGTCGACGCGCTGGGCTTCGATCCTGTCCCCGCGGGGGCGCTCGCGGACGGGGTCCGGTTCGAGCCGGGCACCGAGGCGTTCGGCGCCGACGAGGACGCGGAGGAGATCCGGGACATGCTCGACCGCTTCTGGGGCTCGCAGCGCGGGCGCGTGCTGCGCCGCGCGAGGGGACGCGCCTAGCGCGGCGTCAAAGTGCGGCGGGGCGTGCGCCGCCTGCGGTGTCCTCGGGCTTGCGGATGAACGGCGCCAGCACGATGCCGACCACGGCGATCCCTGCGGCGATGAGGAAGGCCGTGCGGATGCCCGTGGCCTGGGCCTCGGCTGCCGGCAGTCCGTCCGCGGTGCCGGCCACGGTGAGGGCCGTCATGACGGAGACGAACAGCGCGGTGCCTGCTGCGGCGGCCACCTGCTGGAGCGTCGAGACCGTCGCGGAGCCGTGCGAGTACAGGTGCTCGGGGAGCGATCCCAGGCTCGTGGAGAACAACGGCGTGAACGTGAGCGCAAGGCCGGTGCTCATGAGCATGTGCGACACGAGGATCTGCCACCACGGGGCGTCGACGCGCGAGGACAGCGCCATGCCGAGCATCGCGGTCGCGATGAGCACCGCGCCGGGGATCAGCAGGGGGCGAGGGCCGATGCGGTCGTACAGGCGCCCCACGGGGGGAGCGAGCAGGCCGCTGATGAGGCCGCCGGGCAGCAGCATGAGACCTGCCTGGAGCACGGACATGCCCAGGACCTCCTGCGTGAACAGCGGCAGCAGGATGATCGCGCCGAAGAGCGACATCATCGCGACGACGAACATCACGACGGCCATCGAGAAGATCGGTGTGCGGAACGTCCGCAGATCCAGAAGCGCGCGGTCCTCTCGCTGGAGCCGCAGCTGTCGCCAGACGAACAGCGCCATGAAGACGATCCCGACGCCGAACGAGGCGTAGGCCAGCGTGAGGTCCTCACCCACGCTCTCGCCGAGCCTGCTGAGGCCGAAGACGACGCCTCCGAAGGCGACAGCCGACAGCGGGACCGAGATCAGGTCGATGCGCGCGTGGCTCGGCTCGTTCACGGTGCGCATCTTGACGATGCCGACGATCAGCACGGCGAGCGCGACCGGCAGCACCGCGACGAACAGGAACCGCCAGCTCGCGACGGACAGCACGAGCCCGGACACGGTGGGCCCGATCGCGGGCGCGACCGAGATGACCACGCCGATGCTGCCCATGCGGCGTCCGCGGGTCTGAGGCGGCTCGAGCTCCATGACCGTGGTCATCAGCAGGGGGAACATGATCGCGGTGCCGGACGCCTGAACCACGCGCGCGACCAGCAGCACCTCGAAGCCGGGCGCGAGGGCGCCGAGCAGCGTGCCCGCGGTGAACAGTCCCATCGCGAGCAGGTACAGCCCGCGCGTGGGGTACTTCTGCAGCAGGAAGCCGGTGGTCGGGATGACGACCGCCATCGTGAGCAGGAACGCGGTCGTGAGCCACTGCGCGTCGCTCGCCGAGATGCCGAGATCGGTCATGAGGTGCGGGATCGCGACGCCCATGATCGTCTCGTTGAGGATCACCGTGAAGGCCGCGACGATCAGCATCCAGATCACCGTGAGGTTGCGGCGCCTCTCGTCGGTCGAGACCGGCTGTTCGGCGACGGCCTGGTCGTCGGACGCCGGGTCGACGGCGAGGCGTGGCGTGGGGTCGGACATGCGGCGGCGGTGCCTTCCTGAGCGTGGAGGTGGGTCGAGCGCGCGGAGCCGCGCCTCACATGGTTCGAGCGTAACCCCTGCGCACCCTCCCGCGGGCCCGCCGACGCCCTTCGCGCAGTGCGGCGCCTGTCAGGCGGTGCGAGGGTCGAACGGGTCCTCCGCGTCCACGAGCGAGCCGCCGGCCGCGAGGCGCATGAGGTCCGTGTCCGTGTCGATCTCGAGCTCGCGCCCCGCGTCGGAGCCGTAGGAGTGCTGGTAGCGCTTCCAGGACTGCTCACGCACCGCGCGGGCGAAGCCTGACTCCATGAGGAGGACCAGCTCGTGCGCCGCGCGGTCGATGCGGGAGTTGAGCGCCTCGTCGCCCCAGTCCTCTGTTGCCGCGAAGAGGCTCGTGGGCACGGGCAGCGCGCGCAGGTACGCGAACAGCGAGCGCATCTCCTCGTCCACGACGAGCGCATGGCGCGCCGTGCCGGCGGTCGCGGCGAGCGCGACGGGCCTTCCGATCAGCAGGTCGTTGTCGAGGACCTGGAAGAACGAGGTGAACAGGCCCGAGGCGCCGGCCTTGTACACGGGAGCGGCGGCGATCACTCCGTCGGCCTGGGACAGCGCCTCGACGGCGCGCTGGAAGCGCGGCCCGAGCAGCTGCGTGGACAGGGCTGCCGGGAGCTCGGGAAGCAGCTCGCGCAGGTCGATCACGGTGACGGTGGTCTCGCGGTCGCGCTCGCCCGCCGCGGAGACGACGCGCTGCGTGAGGCGGTCGGCGAGCAGTCGCGTGGACGACGGGTCGGACACGCCCGCGCTCACGACGACGAGGCGGAAGGGGTCGGTCTGGTTCATGCGGGGCTCCTTCTCAGGAGGGGGAGGACAGGCGGGAGACGAGGTCGCGCAGCTGCACGAGCTCGTCGTCGGACAGCGCCGCGGTCATGGCCTCGGCGACCGACCGGCCGTGCGAGCGGCCGATCGTGCGCTGGACCGCGCGGCCCTGCTCCGTGAGGGACAGGTGGGAGGCGCGGGCGTCGGCGGGGTCCGCGCAGCGGGACACGAGGCCGCGGTCGACCAGGCGGTCGACGAGGCGGGACAGCCCGGGCTGGCTCAGCAGCACGTGCCGCCCCAGGTCGGACAGCCGCTGCGGGCTGTCGCACTTGCTGAGCGTGTAGAGCACGTCGTACTCGCGCATCGACGCGTCGGACCAGACGTCCTCCTCGGCGAAGCCGCGCATGAGCTGGGAGTAGGCCGTCAACACCGCCTCCCACGTCTCGTTCGCGAGGCGCGTCCGGGTCGTGCCGGCGCTCCCGGACGATGCGGGCGCCGCCGGGGCGGGAGTGGTCGCGGCGCTCACAGCGTCGGGTAGGCGGTGACCTCCGCCTCGGAGTCCTGGTAGGGCGATCCGCCGGTGACGTTGTCGCCGCGGTTGGCGTTCGGCGCGGGCTGGCGCGGCGGCTGGTCGCCGTACTTGGCTTTGACGAGGTCCGCGTGGCTCGGCGGGTTCGCGGGCGACTCGGGGTCGCGTCGCGCCTCGAGCTCCTTGCGCAGCACCGGGACGACCTCGCCACCCAGCAGGTCGAGCTGCTCGAGCACGGTCTTGAGGGGCAGCCCCGCGTGATCCATGAGGAACAGCTGTCGCTGGTAGTCGCCGAACGTCTCCTGGAAGGTGAGGGTCTTGTCGATGACCTCCTGCGGCGAGCCGACGCTCAGGGGGGTCGAGCTCTCGAACTCCTCCATGGTCGGGCCGTTGCCGTACACCGGGGCCTCGTCGAAGTAGGGGCGGAACTGGGAGTGCGCCTCCTGCGAGTTCTTGGCGATGAAGGCCTGGCCGCCGAGTCCGACGATCGCCTGCTTCTGCGTGCCGTGGCCGTAGTGCTCGAAGCGGCGCCGGTAGTAGTCGATCAGGCGGCGGTAGTGCTCCTTGGGCCAGAAGATGTTGTTCGCGAAGTAGCCGTTGCCGTAGTACGCGGCCTGCTCGGCGATCTCGGGCGTGCGGATCGATCCATGCCACACGAACGGGGCCACGTCGTTGAGCGGGCGCGGCGTCGAGGTGAAGCCCTGGAGGGGCGTGCGGAACTTGCCCTCCCAGTCCACGACGTCCTCGCGCCACAGGCGGTGGAGGAGGTTGTAGTTCTCGAGCGCGAGGTGGAGGCCCTGGCGGATGTCCTGGCCGAACCACGGGTAGACGGGCGCGGTGTTGCCGCGGCCGAGCATGAGGTCCATGCGGCCGTCGCTGAGGTGCTGGAGCATCGCGTACTCCTCGGCGAGCCGCACCGGGTCGTTGGTCGTGATGAGGGTCGTCGACGTCGTGACGATGAGCCTCTCGGTCATCGCGGCGATGTGGGAGAGCAGGGTGGTCGGGGACGACGAGAAGAAGGGCGGGTTGTGGTGCTCGCCGATCGCGAAGACGTCGAGGCCGACGTCCTCCGCGTGCTTGGCGATCGTCACGATCGCCTTGATGCGCTCCGCCTCTGACGGCGTGCGTCCGCTGACGGGGTCTCGAGTGATGTCCGAGACGGACATGAGGCCGAACTGCATGATGACTCCTCGCTCCGGGGCTGGCTGCCCCAACTATATGCGTATGCATCTAAAAACGCGAGAGGCGGCGTGATATTCCTCTCGGATCGATCTCCCGTGCCCCTGCGGCGCCTTCTTGGTGACATGATGAAGTCATCACATCGCGATGGAGGGGGCTACGGCATGCACACAGGCAGGCCGCTCAACGAGGTCAAGGCCGACCTGTTCAAGGGGCTCGCGCATCCCGTCCGCATCCGGGTGCTCGAGCTGCTCGCAGAGCAGGACGAGCGCACCGTGGCAGAGCTCTTGGAGATCACCGGGATGGAGGCCTCGCATCTGTCGCAGCACCTGCGCGTGCTGCGCGGATACGATCTGGTCCGCTCCGAGCGTCGGGCCAGCACTGTCGCGTACCGGCTCGCGCACCCGTCGGTCGCGGCGCTGCTCGCCGCCGCTCGCACGCTTCTGCATGACGTGCTGCGGGCGCATGAGGAGGTGACCTCCTCACTCGGAGCGGGGGAGCGCGCATGAGCGGCGCTGCCTGGAGATCCCTGCTGCCCTCGCGACGCGACTACGCGGAGCTGCGGCGCAGCTGGCGAGTCGACCTGCTGTCGGGTGTCTCCGTCGGCGTGGTGGCGCTGCCGCTCGCACTCGCCTTCGGAGTGTCCTCGGGGGCGGGCGCGGCCGCGGGACTGATCACCGCGATCGTCGCGGGCGTCGTCGCCGCAGTCCTTGGCGGGTCCCATGTCCAGGTGTCCGGGCCGACCGGCGCGATGGTCGTGGTCCTCGCGCCCGTGCTCGCCGACCGCGGCGTGTCCGCGCTCGCGCTCGTGACCGTGATGGCTGGCCTGCTCGTCGTGGCCGCGGGCGTCGCGCGGCTCGGCAGGCTCGTCGGCCTGATCCCGTGGCCCGTGATCGAGGGGTTCACGGTCGGCATCGCGATCATCATCTTCCTTCAGCAGGTACCGATGGCCGTTGGGCTCGCGCACGGGGAGAGCGGGGTCAAGGCCTGGCGAGCCGCGGTCGACGCCGTGCTCGGTGCGGACTGGGGAGTCGCGTGGCCGGCGCTCGCGCTCGTGCTTGCCGTCGTCGCGGTGATGAGGCTCTGGCCCCTCGTGACCGGGGCAGTTCCTGGCGCGATCGTCGCGATCGTCGCCGTGGCGCTGGGCGCGACGGCGCTCGGCGTGAACGTCCCAACTATCGGAGCGCTGCCGACCGGCCTTCCCAGTCCGACCCTGCCGGAGCTCGATCTTGCCTCGCTGCGCAGCCTCGCGGCGCCAGCCATCGCGATCGCCGCGCTTGCGGCGATCGAGTCGCTGCTGTCGGCGAGGGTTGCGCAGACCTACACCGACGTCGGTGGCTACGACGCCGACCGCGAGCTTGTCGGCCAGGGTCTCGCCTCGGTCGCGTCCGGGCTGTTCGGCGGCATGCCCGCGACGGGTGCGATCGCGCGCACCGCCGTCAACGTCCGTTCGGGGGCCCGTACACGCGTCTCTGCGGTCACTCACGCCGTCGTGCTTCTCGTGATCGTGCTCGTCGCCTCGGGGCTCGTGGCGCGGGTCCCCCTCGCCGCGCTCGCAGGAGTCCTCATGGTCACTGCGGTGTCGATGGTGAGGCCGTCCGTTGTCCGCTCCGTCATGAAGGCTTCGAGGTCCGATGCGCTGCTGTTCGTGCTCACCGCGCTCATCACGGTGAGCGTGGACCTTATCTACGCCATCGTGATCGGCGTAGGCGTGGCCGCGGTGCTTGCGCTGCGGGCCGTCTCGATGTCCGCCGGCGTGCATCGCGAGGAGCTGCCCGGTCTGCCGGTGCCTGGCGATGCGCGCATCGCTCTGCTGCGGCTGGACGGCGCGCTGTTCTTCGGCGCCGCGGACAGGGTGCTTGACCGCGTGGCCCGGATCGAAGGGGTCGAGGTGGTGATTCTGCGGATGTCGCAGATCCGGCTGCTCGACACCACCGGAGCCCAGGTGCTCACGGAGCTCGTCACGACGCTCGAGCGGCGCGGCGTGGTGGTTCTCATCAAGGGGGTGCAGGACCGTCACGTCGGCCTTCTCGCGCACATGGGAGCACTCGAGGAGGACGACCACGTGTTCGCCCACCTCTACGACGCGATCGAGTGTGCGCGCGCCATCGTCGCGGCGCGCGTGGTGAGTGAATGACGCCTGACCCTCGGTGTCAGAGGCCGTCGAGCTTTCGGGCGTAGGGTGCAAGAACAGCCCCGAGACCAGGGAAGGTCCGATATGCGTCTGACCAAGCACGTGCACGCCTGCGTCACGCTCGAGGAGCGAGGACGCACCCTGCTGATCGATCCCGGGGTGTTCGAACCGCGCGCTCCCGAGCTGCTGTCCCAGGCGGACGCCGTGCTCATCAGCCACGCGCACCCCGACCACTTCGATCGAGCCGCCCTCGAGGCCGAGCTCGCCAGAAGGCCCTCGCTTCCCATCGTCGGGCTCGAGGCAGTCGTCGGTGGCCTGGCCGAGATCGGGACCGCGGTGGAGTTCGTGAACCCGGGTGACCGCACGGACGTCGTCGGCTTCGACGTCGACGTATTCGGCGGCCTGCACGCCGAGATCTACCCGCAGGAGCCACGGGTCCCGAGCGTCGGGTACCTGGTCGGCGGGCGGGTGTACCACCCTGGCGACTCCTATCAGGTGCCGGACATCGCGGTCGCGACCCTGCTCGTGCCCGTCTCGGGGCCCTGGACACGCTTCCCCGACGCCGCGGCGTTCCTCTCGGCCGTGTCGCCTCGCCGCGCGATCGCCATCCACGAGGCCGCGCTGAGCGAGATCGGGCTCACGATGCTCGACGCGCATCTGGGCCAGGTCGGTCGCGTGCCGATCCCGCTCGAGCGCCTCGAGGTGGGCGACTCGACCGAAGTCTGACCCTGAGGTCTGAGCCCCGAGATCAGCCCGCGGCGGGAGACCTCACCCCGCGTCCAGCACGCCACGCGCGGCGCTTGCGAGCGCGACGCCGTACGCCCTCCCGTGACCGACGGCGTGGACGGCGAGCGGGTGCAGCTGGTGCAGCCCGATCCGCGCGCGCCAGCCCTCCCGCAGCGGCGACGTCGACGCGTAGCCGTTCAGGACCGCGCCCAGGTGCGGGGCGCCGAACAGCGCGAGCATCGCGAGGTCGGTCTCGCCGTGCCCACCGTGCGCCGCGGGGTCGATGAGCACGGCGCCGTCGGCGCCGAAGAGCAGGTTCCCCGCCCACAGGTCGCCGTGGAGGCGCGCGGGAGGCGCGTCGTCGTCGAATCCTCTCGCCGCGATCAGGTCGCACGCGCGCCGCACGACGTCGGCCTCGGCGACCGTGAGGTTCCCGGCGGCCACCGCATCGTCCACGAAGGGCAGGACCCTGCGGTGGGCGTAGAACTCGCCCCACGACTCCGACGTGAGGGTGGGCATCCGCCGCTCGCCGATGAACAGCGGCCCGTCCCAGCCAGTGGGGGGCGAGCCGAACGACGCGGCACCCGCGAGGTGCATGCGCGCGAGAGCCGCGCCGAAGTTGTGCGCGGCGGAGACCGTGGGGACCATCTCATGAATCCGTGCTACCTCGATGCGCCCGGGGCTCACACCGATGACCTCTGCACAGCGGGGGCCGTCCGCCTCCGCGAGCCATCGCAGCCCGGCGGCCTCGGCCTCGAAGAATCCGTGCGGGGCGTCGGCCCGCTCCTTGACGACGGTGCTCATGCGGGGCGCGCTCCCTTCGTCCTCCGTGGTGGGCCGAGCGGTCACGCGGCCGCGGCGGCGGTCTCCTTGCGCGGCGCCATCGAGCCCGCGAGCAGCACGATCAGCACGCCGAAGACCGGCACGAGCGTGAGCCCGGCCCGCAGCGAGGTCTGATCGGCGATCCAGCCGACCAGCGGCGGCGACACGAGGAACGCAAGCCTGAGCAGCCACGACAGGATCGTGAGCCCGGTGCCGGCCCGCAGGCCGGGGAGCTCGTCGGCGGCATGCATCGCGCCGGGGATGAGCGTCGCGACGCCGAAGCCCGCCGCTGCGAAGCCCGCGACCGTGCCCCACGGGGAGGGGAAGGCGAGCGCGAGGCCCATGCCGAGCGCGACGAGGCCACCGCCCACGCGCGCGACCGCGCGCTGACCCCACCGATCCACCATGCCGTCGCCCACGAGCCGCCCGACGAACTGGCTGCCCTGCATCGCGACGAAGGCGAAGGCGGCGAGGGCGGCGCCGGTCGCGAGCTCGTCCTGCATGTAGCTCGCCGACCACGTCGAGGCGGCGTCCTCGACCCATCCGCCGCCGATCGCGATGACGGTGAGGGCCAGCAGGACGCCCCAGGTGTGCAGAGGGATCCTGGTGAGGGGCGTGTGCTGGGGCACCGCGGACTCGCCCGCGGCGTGATCGACGTCCTCGACCGTCTCGGGCTCATGCGGCAGGAGCATCGGGTACGCGACGAGGTTCATCACCACCACGATCGCGAGCGTCACCGTGAACTGGAGCGGGACCGAGACCCCGAGCCCCGCGCACGCGCCTCCGATGAGGCCGCCCGCGACGGCTCCGATCGACCACAGCGCGTGGAACGCGTTGAGGATCGACCTGCGATACAGCTTCTGCACCTGCAGGCCATGGGCATTCTGGGCGACGTCGACCCACGCGTCGGTGACGCCGACGAGGAACAGCGCCGCGCCGAACAGCCACACCGTGGGCGCCACGCCGGCGCCGAGCATCACGGCGGCGCTCGCGATCATCGTCACCGCCGCGAGGCGCGCCGAGCCGAACCGTCGGATCAGCGGGGCGGCGAGCAGGCCCAGGGCGAGCGCCCCCACGGGCCACATCGCGGCCGCGACCCCGAGCGCGCCGTACGAGATCTCCAGCCCCGCGCGGATCTCCGGGATGCGCGGCGCGAAGCCGCCGAGCACGATGCCGTTGGTGAAGAACACCAGGGAGACGCCGACGCGGGCGCGGCTCAGGTGGCGCGGGACCGCGCCGGTCGGAGTCGTCATGCAGGCACTCTACGAACCGGAGGCGGCTGCGGTCGCGTCGACCACGACGTGGAACGTCGCGGTCAGCAGGTCGCTGCGGCGCGACGAGGGGCCGACCAGCAGGGTGAACTCACCGGGCTCGACCACGCGGTGGCCGCGCGCGTCGACGATCGTGCACGCGCTCACGGGAAGCTCGAGCGCCACGCGGACGGACTCGCCGGGGGAGAGCTCGACCTGCCGCACGGCCTTGAGCTCGCGATCCGCCCACGTCGCCGACGTGTTCACGTCGCGCACGTAGACCTGGACGGTCTCGAGCGCGGGCCTGGCTCCGGTGTTGGCGACGGTGACCTCGGCGTGGACGGTGCCGTCGACCGACACCTCGGGGCTCAGGACCGTGAGCCCCGAGTACGACACCGTCGTGTAGGACAGTCCGTGGCCCAGGACCCACGCGGGCTCCTGCGTGAGATCGGCGTAGCGGACGCCGTGCTGAGCGTCGATCTGGTTGTAGAAGGTCGGCTGCTGGCCGACGTGACGCGCGAAGGAGATCGGCAGTCGGCCCGAGGGCTCGACGTCGCCGAACAGCACCTCGGCGAGAGCGGTGCCGCCCTGCATCCCGGGGTTGGCGGCCCAGACGATCGCCGAGGCCATCGCGTGGACCGAGGCGGGCAGGACGTGCGGCTTGGAGGCCATCAGGACGACGACGAGCGGGGTGCCGGTGTCGGCGAGCGCGTCGAGCATCGCGATCTGGCCACCGAGCAGCTCGAGCGTCGCGGTCGACTTGGCCTCTCCCACGAGCTCGCCGCGGTCACCGACGACCGCGATACACACGTCCGAGGCCTCGGCCTGCGCGACCGCCGCGTCGATGAGGGCGTCGTCGGGCTCGCGCGGGATGACGATCTGGGCGCGCGGCTGACCGTCGTCGAAGTAGCCGCCGGCGGGGTCGGGCTCGGTGGTGAGGATCTCCGCGCCGAGCTCGTGCGCGATCTCGATGTCGTCGCCCGCGCTCGCGCGGAGGCCGTCGAGCGGGGTGACGATCTGCGCCCGGGGGTGACCGTGCATGAGCCAGTCCGCCTGGCCGGACGCGCCGGCCCAGTCGCCGAGCGTGACGTCGGGGTCGTCCGCGTTCGGGCCGACCACCACGATGCGGCCGACCTCGTCGCGATTCAGCGGCAGGACGCCGTCGTTCTCGAGCACGACGATCGAGCGGCGCGCGACCTCGAGGTTGAGCGCGGTGTGCTCGTCGCACGCGATGACCTCTGCCTGGCGGGCGAGGTCGGGGCGGCGCTGGTCCTCGAAGAGCCCCAGGTCGAACTTCACGGTGAGGATGCGGGCGACGGCCTCGTCGATCCTCGCCTCGTCGAGCAGTCCGCGTGCGACGGCCTCCTGCGCCCCGGTGAAGAAGTCGGGCGTCGTCATGATCATGTCGTTGCCCGCGTTGACCGCGGCTGCGGAGGCCTCGGCGTAGTCGGGGAAGAGTCGCTGCTCGCGCACGAGGTTGCCCACGTTGTCCCAGTCGGTGATGAGCATGCCGTCGTAGCCCCATTCACCGCGCAGCACGTCGTTCAGCAGCCAGTCGTTGATCGTGATCGGCGTGCCGTCGATCGCCTGGTAGCCGAGCATGAAGGTGCGGCAGCCCTCGCGCGCGACGCGCTCGAAGGGCGGCAGGTACCACGAGCGGAGCTTGCGCTGCGAGACGTCGGCCTCCGACGCATCGCGGCCTCCCTGGGTCTCCGAGTAGGCGGCGAAGTGCTTCGCCGTCGCGAGGATCCCCTCGCGGTCGCCAGCGCCGTCTCCCTGGTAGCCGCGGAACAGCGCGGACGCGAGCTCGCCGATCAGCCACGGGTCCTCGCCGAACGTCTCGGACACGCGGCCCCACCGGAGGTCGCGCGCGATGCACAGCACGGGGGAGAAGGTCCAGTGGATGCCCGTCGTCGACACCTCGCGCGCCGTGGCGCGTCCCACGCGCTCGAGGAGGTCGGCGTCGAAGCTCGCCGCCATGCCGAGCTGGGTGGGGAAGATCGTCGCGCCCTCGAAGAACGAGTGCCCGTGGATGCAGTCCTCGCCCACGAGCAGCGGGATTCCCAGGCGCGAGGCGTCGGCGAGCGCGTGCGCGCGGGTCAGGCTCTCGGGCGACGCGTGCAGGATGGACCCGACGTGCCACTCCTCGACCAGGTGATCCACGCCGTCGTAGGTGTGCATCTGCATCATCTGCCCGACCTTCTCGGGAAGTGTCATGCGGGAGACGAGGTCGGCAACGCGCTCAGGAGTGGTGCGCGCGGGATCCAGGTAGGCGGGGGTGGTCATGGCGCGTTCCTTGTCATGCGTCGTTGGATGGGCGAGGGGAGCCGGGGGCCATTCCCACTCTTGCGTCTCGCAAGGTACCACTTGCTACTGTGAGACGGCAGAGGGGAGGCGCGATGGTCGACACGACCGGCTCGCCCGGTGCGGCCGAGCCGCCAGCCCGCGGTCACTCGAGAGGGAGTGCGCGGGAGCACATCCTCGCGACCGCGACCGCGCTCATCGCCGCGCGGGGCATGGATGCCGTGACCATGGCGGACGTGGCCGCAGCGTGCGCGATCGCGCCCTCGGCCCTTGAGCATCAGTACCCGAGCAAGGAGGACCTCCTTACGGCGGTGCTGGCGAGGCGCGACGAGGTGACCGAGCGCAAGCACGGCACGGCCGATGCGCCGGGGCGGCGGATCCTGACCGAGATCGTGCGGCACGCGGAGGACAACGCGGGCGTGAGGAACATCGTGCAGGCCTTCGCGATGATCGTTGCCCGTGGCACCGACGACACGCATCCCGCGCACGACTACTTCCAGGTGCGTTACGTCGCGGTGCACGAGCAGTGGGTGAGGACCTTCCTCGACCTCAAGGAGGCGGGCGAGCTGCGAGACGGAGTCGACCCGGCCGTGGCGGCGCGGCAGACGACTGCGCTGATGGACGGTCTGCAGATCCAGTGGCTCTACGACGAGCGTGTCGACATGGCTGCGGACCTGCGCTGCTTCTTCGATTCGCTGCTGCTGCGCCCGCTCGAGGGGTAGCCGCGCGCCAGCGCGACGCCCCGCTGGTGCGCCGCGGGCCTTGCTGTCGCTTGCCCTCGGGCCGCCGCCTCGGCGCCGCTTGCGGCTTCATCGCGCGTACCAGGGAAGCCGGGTGACACGCCCGGCGGGACCGACGTCCCGTGCAGACCTCGGTGGACAGGTCTACCTTCGGGAATAGGTGATCAATGACGAATCACCAAAAGGCTCGAAAACCGGAATTCGAGGAGAAGACAATGGCAGTGAACGACGAGGTCGCCACCACCTCAGGCAAGGTTGGCTCCCCATTCGGCTGGACGATGCTCAGCATCACGCGCATCGCGCTCGGTTTCTACTTCCTGTGGGCATTCCTAGACAAGCTTCTGGGGCTCGGCTTCTCGACCTGCCGCACGGTCGCTGACGACGCCTCGGTCACGATCGACGCGTTCTGCGACAGCGCCTGGATCAACGGTGGCCACGTCACCGAGGGCTACCTGGTGTACGCCGGCAACGTCAACAGCCCGTTCAACGCGTTCTTCGTGGAGCTGGGCGGCCAGCGTTGGACCGACATCCCGTTCATGCTCGGCCTGCTCGGCGTCGGCCTGACGCTGATGCTCGGCATCGGGACCAAGGTCGGCGCGATCTCGGGTTCGCTGATGGTCGTCATGATGTACATGACCCAGATGCCTGTCTCCACGAACCCGTTCCTCGACGAGCACCTGCTGTACGCGCTCATGATGATCGCGATCGTGTGGGTCGAGCTCGGCCACCAGTCGATCGGCCTCGGCAAGTGGTGGCGGGAGATCCCCATCGTCAAGCAGCTGAGCGTGATCCTCTACTAGGAGTTCGTGTCGCGGCCCCGACACCGTGCCGCGACGAGACCCGAGACAGCGCCCGGACCGTCAGCCCCCAGACGGCCCGGGCGCTTCTGTGTCCGGCGAAGGGGGCGGGCCCTCTGCACGCAGGGATGACGCGGTTCCCCGGAGGGGCGGTCACGCGGTCGCGCTGCGGCCCCTGCGCCTCTCCTCGAGCACCTCGTGCGTGACCATCGCCGCGACCTGCGGGATGAGGTCGCGCGACCTCTTGGCGACCCACGGGGTGCCATGGCGGGCGAGCCACCACAGCCGGTCCGCGAGCGCGGGAGATGGAGGCGGGGGCAGGAGACTCGCGACGGGCGCGACGTCGCCCCCGAGCCTGTCGATCACGTGCTGCGCGAGCGCGCGATGGCCGATCGCCGACGGGTGCACCCGGTCGATGTGCCAGCCGCGCTTGCCGCTCGGCGCGATCGCCGCGGCGCCATCCACGACCACAGCCCCGGTTCCGGCCGCCGCGAGCCGCAGTGCCGCGTTGGCCGCGCCGATGCGTCGCGCCATCACGTCCGCGATCGGCCCTCCGACCAGATCGAACAGCCCGATGCGGTCGAGTGAGAGGAGCACCACCGAGCGGCCAGGGCGCGTCAGCCGCTCGAGGGCGTCCGCGACGTCGCGCTGGATGCCCTCCGGATCGAAGTCGCCGCGCAGCACGTCGTTGCCGCCGACGGTCATCAGCACCAGGTCGGGCCGCGCCATGAGCGCGGTCGGGACCTGGCTCCTCGCGAGATGCCTCGCGCGCGCCCCGTTCGACGCGAGATTCGTGAAACGCGAGGCACCGAGCGCATGAGCGACGTGAGCGGCCCATCCGATCGGCACCTCGGTGACGGTCTCGGGCCTCTGCGTGCCGTCGCCGACGCCATAGGTGATCGAGTCCCCCAGAGCCACCACCACTGGACCGTGCATCGCGACTTCCTTCCCCCGAAGGTCCCCGTGGCCGGCTCTCAGCCCGAGACCCGCTCCTTCGCTCCGCGATGGATCGCGAGCATCCGGTCGATCGTGGCCGACCATGGCAGCTGCTCCGCGCGGCTCCGCGCCGTGCGTCGGCGCTCCTCCGCGGGGCGCGAGAGCAGCGTGGCGATCGCGTCCGCGAACTCCTTGGGCGAGCCCTTGGCGGCGACGCCCGCCTCGGCGACCACCTCGGGCAGCGCGGACGCGGCGTTGACGACGACGGGCGTGCCCGAGGCGAGCGACTCGAGCGCCGCGAGGCCGAAGGTCTCGATCGGGCCGGGGGCGATCACCGCGTCGGCGCTCGCGAGCAGGGTCGCGAAGCGGTCGCGCCCCGACACGAATCCGAGGAAGTCGATCGGCGCCCCCTGAGCTCGCGCGCGGATCTGTGCGTCGAGCGCGCCGCCGCCCGCGCACACCAGGCGCACGGGCATGCCGCGTTCCGCGAGCAGGCGCACCGCATCGATCGCGAGGTCGGGCCGCTTCTCCGAGGACAGGCGCGAGGCCATCAGCAGGAGCGTCTCGTCGCGCGAGGCCAGCTCGGAGCGCACCGCCTCGTCGTGGCGCGATGGCCGGAAGGTCTCCAGGTCGACGCCGAGTGGCACCCGCTCGACAGGGACGCCGATGCGGTCGAACTCCTCGGCCGCGTAGGCGGTGGTCGACACGATCGTCGTGAATCGTCGCGCGGTGCCGCGGTTGTGCCAGTCAGCCATCGACTCGAGGGGGAGCCGTGCGCCGAGCGCCTCGGGGAGGTTCGCGGCGAGGATGCCGTCCGCGCGCTCGTGGGAGAAGAACACCGACGGGATGCCCTCGCGGGCCGCCCATCCTCCGAGCGAGCGCAGCGTCGTACGGTCCGACACCTCGAGCACGTCGGGACGGAAGCCGCGCAGGATGCCGCGCAGCTCGCGAAGCCGCGAGATCACCCGGTACCCGCCGCTCAGGGGCAGGATCGGGCTCTGGAGCGTGATGCGTCGTCCGTACTCGGTCAGCTCGTCGGTGTCCTCGGCGCCGGGCACCACGAGCAGCACCTTGTGGCCGCGCTCGACATAGCCCCGGCCGAGCGCGTGCATCGCGGTGCGCAGGCCCCCGGACGTGGGCCCGTAGAAGTTCGCGATGTGCGCGATGCGCATCAGCGCACCACCTCTTCGTCCGCCCAGTCCCACGGGCGGTCGGGCAGGACGGCGCGGCTCTGGATCGCCTCGGCGTAGAGCCCCATCAGCTGTTCGCAGACCTTGGCCCACGTGCGACCCTCGACGGACACGCGCGCGTGGTTCCCGTAGCGGAGCCGCTGCTCGTCGTTGTCGACGAGCAGCCGCACGTAGTCGACCATCTCGTCGAGACGGCCGGGCGTGTAGAGGAAGCCGGTCTCGCCGTGATTCACCAGGTCGATCGGGCCGCCCCGGCGAGGAGCGATCACGGGCACACCCGAGGCGAGCGCCTCCTGGATGGTCTGGCAGAACGTCTCGAGCTCCCCGCAGTGCACGAAGAGGTCGAACGATGCGGTCGCCTGGGCGAGCTCCTCGCCGCTGAGGAAGCCCGTGAACACCGCGTCAGGGAGCATCGCCTCGAGCTTGGGGCGCGAGGGGCCCTCGCCGACGATCACGACCTTGATGCCGGGGATCGACGCGAGCCTCCCGAGGTCCTCGACCTGCTTCTCCGCGGCGAGCCTGCCGACGTAGCCGACGACGATCTCGCCATCCGGCGCCCACTGCGAGCGCAGCGTCGCCGAGCGCTTGGCGGGGTTGAACCGTGCGGCGTCGACGCCACGCGGCCACAGCCGCAGCTGCTCGACACCCAGCTGCTCGAGCTGCCGCATCGCGTACGTCGAGGGCACCAGGTTGAGGTCCGCGCGCTGGTGGATGTTGCGCACGCGGTTCCACAGGATGCCCTCGCCCCATCCCATGCGATAGCGGTCCGCGTAGGACGGCACCTCGGTCTGGTAGACCGCCACGGTCGGCAGGCCCAGGTCCTGCGCCGCCTTGACGGCGGTCCAGCCGAGCACGAACGGGCTCGCGAGGTGAACGACGTCGGGGGAGTAGTCCTCGAGGATGCGCGACAGCCGTCCCGTGCCCGAGAGCGCGACCCTGACGTCGTGGTACCCGGGCCAGCCCATCGCGGGAAGGCGCGTGATGGACGCGACCCCGTAGTGGACCGGGCCGCGCGCGCCGCGCGACTCGGGGGCGATCACGATCGCCTCGTCGCCCCGCAGGGTGAGGTGTTCGATGACACGGAGCAGCGAGTTCGTCACGCCGTTGTTGTGCGGCAGGAACGACTCGGCGACCAGCGCTACCTTCATGGCTTCATTGTCACGCCACCGGGTGTCCGAAGGGTGAGAGTTCGGGGTGTGGCGCATGAACGGATGGTGACGGGCAGGTAGCGGCGATTTCGGTGGACAATGGCCGCATGAGGACCTCCATGCTTCGTTCGACTCTCGCGCTCGTGGTCGCGCTCGCCGTGCTGCTTCCCGGCAGCGCCGCGTACGCCCACACGTCGCTCGTCGGCACCGATCCGGAGGACGGCGACGTGCTCACCGAGCTCGAGCAGGTCACGCTCGAGTTCTCCGGCGCGGTGCTCGACCTCGGCACGACGCTCGCGCTCGTGAAGGACGATGAGCGCATCGAGCTCGAGCCCGAGTTCCCCGCTGAGAACACCGTGACGGCCCAGGTGCCTGCTCTGACGGACGGCGAATGGTCGCTCGTGTTCCGCGTCGTCGCCGAGGACGGGCACCCTCTCGAGGGTCAGGTCGATTTCGCCTTCGTGGAAGTGGCGGTCACGACGGCGGAGCCGACCGCCGAACCCTCCGCGAGCGCGTCGTCGACGCCCCGTGCCGAGGCAACCGTCGCATCGTCCGCGTCCCCCACCCCGATCGCCGCCGCGGTGACCTCCGCGTCCGCCGAGCCGACCGCGTCGGCGACGCCGGTCGAGGCCGAGGGAGACCGCACCGGAGGCTGGGCGCGGCTGATCGGGGTCGCGGTGCTCATCGCCGTCGCGACGGCGGTCATCGTGTGGGTGCGCAGGCGCGGGGACGATGCGGTGGCGGGCGGGGCCGAGTCTCCCGGGTCGGGAGACGCCGAGCTTGAGACCGACGCGGACACCGACGGCGGACCCGCCGAGCCAGGTGTGAGGTGACCGCCCTCCCGCCGGTCGCGCCCTCGGGCGCGCCCCGGTGGAGGCTTCCCGACAGCGCGCGCTCGCCGCATCCGGCGGCGGTGCTCGCGGGCTTCGTCGTCGCGGGGCTCGGCATCGGTCTGACCCAGGGCGGCGCGTCCGCAGTCATCCAGGACCAGGTCAGGACGCTCGACACCTCGGTCGACATGATCGGCTACACGATCATGGCTTACGCGCTCGGCGTCGTGATCGGGGCGCCGCTGCTCATGGTCGGCCTCGCGGGATGGGGTCGCAGGCGGCTGCTGATCACGATGTCCGCGGCGTTCGTCGTGACCTCCGCGCTCACCGCGCTCGCGCCCGACGTCTGGTCGCTGCTCGTGATCCGCTTCCTCGCGGGGCTGCCGCATGGCGCGCTGCTCGGCACGGCCGCCTACGTGGGCATGCTGGCCGTCGGACGCGAGAAGCGCGGCAGCGCGATCGCGACCATCATGTACGGGCTCACCGCGGCGACCGTCATCGGGGTGCCCGCGATGCAGTGGGGGTCAGAGACGTTCGGGTGGAGGACGATGTACTGGGGCGTGGCCGTGGTCGGGCTTGCGGGGCTCGCGCTCATCTGGGCCTATGCGCCGCGCGTGCCCGGTACCAAGGGGACGACGTTCACCGGAGAGCTGTCGACCCTGAGGGGACGCCCGCTGTGGATGTCGTTCCTCATCATCGTCGCGGGCTTCGCGGGTCTCGGCGCCGTCCAGTCGTACATGGTGCCGCTGCTCGAGGACACGAATGGCTTCAGCCCCACGGCGGTCACCGTCACGCTGGCCCTGTTCGGCATCGGGATGACCGTGGGCGCCACCGCGGGAGGCTGGCTCACCGACAAGGGCACCCTCCTCGCGGCGCGTGTGGGGCTGTTCGGGCTCGCGACATCGCTGCTGCTGCTCGGCCTGTTCGGGGACACCGGCTGGCCGACCGTGGTCTTCCTGGTCGCGCTCGGAGCCTTCGTGCAGGTCTTCAGCCAGGCCTCGCAGACCCGGCTCATGGACGTCATCCACGCCTCGCCGTCGCTCGGGGCGGCGCTGTCGCACTCGGCGCTCAACGCGGCGACCGTGCTCGGGTCGGGCCTCGGCGCGGTGCTGATCGCGCTCGGTCTCGGCTATCTCGCGCCCGCGTGGCTCGCGTTCCTCGGCGCCGTCGTTGCGATCGTGCTCGTCATGGGGTCCGGCTTCCGCGACGTGGACCCCGCGCGGTGAGCGCCGCGCACGCGCGACGTGGGACGATAGTCGGATGCACCTGAGACTCGGCACGCGCGGCAGCGCGCTCGCGATGACCCAGTCGGGTCACGTCGCCGACGCGATCGTCGCGGCCGCAGCCGCCCGGGGCATCGAGGCCGAGGTCGAGCTCGACATCGTCACGACTCACGGCGACACCTCGCGCGCCTCGCTCGTCGGCCTGTCTCAGACCGGTGTGTTCGTCAACGCGCTGCGAGACCACTTGCTCGACGGCGGCTGCGATCTGCTCGTGCACTCGCTCAAGGACATCCCCGTCGAGCCCGCGGACGGTCTCGACATCGCGGCGATCCCTCTGCGCGAGGACCCGCGCGACGCGCTGTGCACGACCGGTCCGTCGCTCGACGAGCTTCCCGTCGGAGCCCGCGTCGGCACGGGCTCGCCGCGCCGCGCGGCGCAGCTGCGCCGCGCACGCACCGATCTCGAGATCGTCGACATCCGCGGCAACGTGGACACGCGGCTCGCGCGGATCCAGGACGACCTCGACGCCGTGGTGCTCGCGGGCGCGGGGCTGAGCCGACTCGGTCGGCTCGAGGAGGCGACCGAGCTGCTCCCCGTGGACGTGATGGTGCCCGCGCCGGGACAGGGCGCGCTCGCGGTCGAGATCCGGCAGGACGCGGACCCCATGGTGCGCGAGCTCGTCGAGGCGCTCGACGATGCAGACACGCGGGCCTCGGTCATCGCCGAGCGCGCCGCCCTCGCGGTGCTCGAGGCAGGCTGCTCCGCTCCCGTCGGCGCCTACGCGACCGTGAGGGACGGCGAGCTGCACCTCCAGCTGAGAGTCACCAACACCGCCGGCTCCCTCCAGCTCAACGAGAACACCCGCGGTCCGGCCACCGAGGCCTCCGCGGTCGGCCGCGCGGCCGCCCACGCACTGCTGGGACGCGGCGCCGCGCGCCTGATGGGAGCGCGATGACCGCACATCCCTTCGCGGATGTGCGTGTCCTGGTTCCCGTCACGTCCGCGCGTCGCGAGATGGCCGAGCGTCTGCGCTCGGCGGGCGCGACGGTCGACGAGGCGCGATTCATCGCGATCGAGGGCCCCTCGGATCCTGCTGCGCTCGCGGACGCGGTCATCGCGTGGTGCGACGGCGAGTACGACTGGCTCGCGGTCACGAGCCGCAACGCGGTGCTCGCGATGCACAGGATCGCCGAGCGCGAAGGCAGGAGCCTCACGGAGCCGCAGCCGCGCTCGCGCGTCGCGACCGTCGGGGAGTCCACCAGGGCCGTGTGCGCCGAGGTGGGCCTCGAGGTGTCGTTCGTGCCGCAGGGCCGCCAGTCGGCCGCGGGGATCGCCAAGGAGCTGCCCGAGGGCGAGGGGCGCGTGCTCGTCCCGCTCGGCAACCTGGCCGCCCCGACGCTGCCCCGCGGCCTCGCGCGCCGCGGATGGGACGTGGACCAGGTCGAGGCGTACCGGACCGTCGACGGCCCCGGAGCCTCGGCCGAGACGGTCGCCGCGCTGCGCGCCGGGGAGTTCGATGCGGTGCTGCTGACGTCGGGGTCGGTCGCCGAGCGTCTCGCCTCGCAATGCGCCGACGTACCGGTTTCCACCATGATGGTGGCCATCGGGGGGACGACAGCGGCCGCTGCCCGTGCGGCGGGCATGCGGGTCGACGCCGTCGCCACCGAACCGAGCTATGACGGAATGGCGGACGCGCTCGCGGCCGCCCTCGCCGCGAAGGGAGACCGATGAGCCTGTCCAGGAGGCCGAGGAGGCTGAGGACGACGCCGGCGATGCGTCGGCTCGTGCGCGAGGTGCGCCCTCAGGCCGCACAGCTGGTGCTGCCGCTGTTCGTGCACGAGGACCTGGACGTGCCGCGGCCGATCACCTCGCTGCCCGGTGTGGACCAGATCCCTCTGTCGGGAGTGCGGCCCGCCGTCGAGGCGGCGATCGAGGCCGGGCTCGGCGGCGTGATGCTGTTCGCGATCCCCTCGGTGCGCGACGCCGAGGGCACCGCCGCATGCGAGGCGGACGGGATCCTCAACCTCGCGATCGCCGAGGCAGTCGCAGCCGCGGGCGACCGCATCGTCGTCATGGCCGACCTCTGCCTGGACGAGTTCACCGATCACGGCCACTGCGGCGTGCTCGACGCGCACGGCAACGTCCACAACGACGCGACGGTGCTCGTCTACCAGCGAATGGCGCTCGCGCAGGCGCGGGCCGGCGCGCACGTGCTGGGCCTCAGCGGCATGATGGACGGCCAGGTCGTCGCGATCCGCGACGCGCTCGACGACGAGGGCTTCACCGACGTGTCGCTGCTCGCGTACGCCGCGAAGTACGCCTCCGCGTTCTACGGGCCCTTCCGTGAGGCCGTGGACAGTCAGCTCCAGGGCGACCGTCGCACCTATCAGATGGATCCCGCCAATCGCCGCGAGGGCTCGCTCGAGGCGGCGCTCGACGAGGCCGAGGGCGCGGACATCGTGATGGTCAAGCCCGCGCTGCCGTACCTCGACGTCGTCGCTGACGTCGCCGCCCAGTCCGATGTTCCCGTCGCGGTCTACCACGTGTCGGGCGAGTACGCCCAGATCGAGGCGGCCGCCGCGAACGGCTGGATCGACCGTCGCGCCTCCCACCTGGAGGCGCTCACCTCGATGGTCCGCGCGGGCGCGGACATCGTCGTCACCTATGCCGCGATCGAGCTCGCGGCCTGGCTGAAGGAGGACGCATGAAGCCCATCTCGTCGCAGCTGAAGACGAAGATGAACCGCCTGGGGCTGCGTACCCTGCGCGGCGAGAAGGCGTGGGAGGAGCGCGCTGCCGACGTCATGCCCGGCGGCGTGAACAGCCCCGTGCGTGCGTGGAACGGCGTCGGCGGCCACCCGTTGCCGATCGCGTCCGCCAAGGGCGCGATGATCACCGACGCCGCAGGGCGCGAGTTCATCGACCTCGTCGACTCGTGGGGGGCCGGCATCGTCGGACACGCTCACCCGCAGGTCGTGTCCGCGGTGCGAGCCGCGGCCTCGAAC
The DNA here is from genome assembly GCF_002090115.1 of Demequina sp. NBRC 110054. Taxonomy (NCBI): domain Bacteria; kingdom Bacillati; phylum Actinomycetota; class Actinomycetes; order Micrococcales; family Demequinaceae; genus Demequina; species Demequina sp. NBRC 110054. The sequence goes on along the minus strand of NZ_BBRK01000005.1, from coordinate 688,587 downwards.
GGCCTGAGCTTCGGCGCGACCACCGAGGCCGAGGTCGAGCTCGCCGAGGAGATCCGCGCGCGCTACGCGCCGGCGCAGAAGGTGCGGCTCGTATCTACCGGCACCGAGGCGACGATGACGGCGCTGCGCATCGCGCGCGCCGCGACCGGCCGCGATGTGATCGTGAAGTTCGCGGGCTGCTATCACGGCCATTCCGACGCGCTGCTCGTCGCCGCGGGCTCGGGTCTCGCGACCTCGGGCGTCCCGGACTCCGCGGGAGTCACGGCCGGCGTCGCGAAGGACACGATGGTGCTGCCCTACGGTGACGTCGACGCGCTCACCGACGCCTTCGCGGAGCACGGCTCCCGCATCGCCGCGGTGATCGTCGAGGCCGTCCCCGCGAACATGGGCGTCGTCTCGCCGCCCGAGGGCTTCCACCGCCTCATCTCTCAGCTGTGCCGCAACGAGGGCGCCGTCATGATCCTCGACGAGGTGCTGTCGGGCTTCCGCGCGGGCCCCGCAGGAGGCTGGGGGCTTGAGCGCGACGCGGACGTCGCGGCGGGCCACGAGCCATGGTCGCCGGACCTCGTGACCTTCGGCAAGGTCATCGGCGGAGGGCTGCCGGTCGCCTCGGTCGCGGGCCGCGCCGACCTCATGGACCTCCTCGCGCCCGTCGGCGCCGTCTACCAGGCCGGCACGCTGTCCGGGAATCCCGTCGCGGTCGCCGCGGGCCTGGCCACGATGCGGCTTCTCGACGACGACGCGTACGCCCGCCTCGACAAGGTGTCGGCGCTGCTGCGCAAGGGCGTGAGCGAGCAGCTGCACGCCGCGGGCGTCCCCCACGCCGTGGGGCGCGCGGGCACGCTGTTCTCGATCTTCCTGGGGCTGTCCGAGCCGCCCATCACGTTCGACGAGGTCTCGGACCAGGACGCCCTGCGGTACTCCGACATGTTCCACTCGCTGCGTTCCAGCGGCGTCGCGCTGCCCCCGAGCGCGTACGAGGCGTGGTTCGTGTCCCTCGCGCACACCGAGGCGCACGTCGATCGCGTGATCGACGCCGTGAAGACCTGGGGAGGGCGTGAGGCCAAGGCGCCGTGAGCCTGCTCCTGTCGCTCGACGTCGCTGACCGGCTCGTCGTGGTCGTCGGCGGCGGCGTGGTGGCCGCGCGTCGCGTGCGGGGCCTGCTCGACTCGGGTGCCGACGTCACCGTCGTCGCGCCTGAGTGCGGCACCGACGTCGCCGCCCAGGTCTCGCACGGCGATGTGCGCTGGATCGATCGCAAGGTCCGCGCGACGGATCTCGACGGCGCCTGGCTGGTCATCGCGGCGACGGACGACGCGGACATCAACATGCAGGTCGCGGCGTGGGCCGCGGACCGCCGCATCTGGTGCGTGAACTCGTCCGACGGCTTCTCCACCAAGGCGCGCGTCGCGGCGGTGTCGCGTCACGGCGACCTGTCGATCGGCGTCGTCTCCGAGGGTGCGCCCGATCCCGCGCGCGTCGCCCGCGTGCGCGACTCTCTTGGCGCGCTGCTCGACGCCGGCCAGGTGGACATGCGCCGCGTGAGGCGACGTGCGGGGCGCGTGGTCCTGGTCGGCTCCGGTCCGGGCAGCGTCGACCTCATCACGGTGCGCGGCGCGCGTCTGGTGGCGGAGGCCGACGTCGTCGTGACCGACCGGCTCGGCGCGACGGGGCTGCTCGCCGCGCTGCCGGAGCACGTCGAGGTGATCAATGTCGGGAAGTCTCCCGACAACCACCCGGTCCCGCAGCACGAGATCAACGAGATCCTCGTGGACCGTGCCCGCCGCGGCCTCACAGTTGTACGGCTCAAGGGCGGCGATCCGTTCGTCTTCGGCCGCGGAGGCGAGGAGGTGCACGCGTGCGCCGAGGCGGGCATCCCCGTCGAGGTGGTGCCGGGAGTGACCTCGGCGCTCGCCGCACCCGCGCTCGCGGGGATCCCGCCGACGCATCGTCAGGTGTCGACCTCGGTCGTCATCACCTCGGGTCACGCCGGGCCCGAGCCGACCGCGAGGGCGGCGCTGGGGGAGGGCGCGACGCTCGTCGTGCTCATGGGCGTCGCCGCGCTTCCCGCGTTCGTCGAGGCCGCCCTCGAGGAGGGCGCGGACCCGTCGACGCCGGTCGCAATCATCGAGTCCGCCGCGACGGTTCGCGAGCGCGTCACGCGAGGTTCACTTGCTGACATCGTTCGTATCGCAGGGGAAACGGCGGTGAAACCTCCGGCCGTTATCGTCTTCGGCAGGGTCGCCGCACCGGCGTTCCTGGCGTCGGCGCTGGCGGCGACGCCGCCGTCGTGACAGTCGATCAGGAGGTCCACGGATGACGTCTCCGATCCTCATCGGATGCGCGCACGGTACGCGCAGCGAGGAGGGCCGCGCGGTCGTGCGCGGTCTGCTCGACGAGGTGAGGGAGGCGCTTCCCGATGTCGATGTGCGGGAGGCCTACGTCGACGTCCACGGCCCCGAGCTCGAGAAGGTGATCGCGGAGATCCCCGAGGGCGAGGGCGTGACCGCGGTGGTGGTCCCGCTGCTGCTCGCGTCGGGCTATCACGTGCATCACGACATCGCCAATGCCGTCGCGCCGCGCCCCGACATCGTGTCCGCCCGCGCGCTCGGCCCCGACGCGAAGCTCGTGAAGCTGCTCCGGCAGCGCCTGGCCGAGGCCGGGGCCGCTCCCGAGTCGACCGTCGTGCTCGCGCCCGCGGGTTCGTCCGACGAGCGCGCGCAGGCGGACACGTCCAAGGCCGCCGAGATGCTTCGCACCGCGTGGGGCGGTCCCGTGCGCGTCGGCTTCGCGTCCGACATCCACCCGACGGTGACCGATGCGGTGACCAAGGCGCGCGAGTTCGGCGAGGAGGATGGCGTGACGATCGCGTCGTACCTGCTCGCGCCCGGCGTGTTCCAGGAGCGGCTGTCGGGCGCCGGCGCCGACCGCGTCACCGCGCCTCTCGCGCCGCATCCGCTGCTGGTGAGCATCGTCCTCGACCGCTACCGTGAGGCGTGTGGTGTCTGATCCCTTCGTACGGCAGCGCATCGTCCCTGGATTCGGTGAGGAAGGCCAGGAGCGGCTGGCTTCCGCCCGCGTGGCGATCGTCGGTGTCGGGGGACTGGGCTGCCCGGCCGCGCAGTACCTCGCGGCGTCAGGGGTGGGCGGCCTCACGCTGATCGACGCCGACTCCGTGCAGACCTCGAACCTGCCGCGCCAGATCCTCTTCGGCCCCACCGACGTCGGCTCGCCCAAGGTGGACGCCGCCGCGACCGCCCTTGCCGCATCGTCCCCGTGGTGCCGGGTCGAGACCCGGGCCATTCGCCTGGGACCGGACGATGCTGGCGTGCTCAAGGGTCACGACGTCGTCATCGACGCGACGGACACGTGGGTATCGCGCCGCGACGTCTTCTCGGTCACCCGTTCCCTCGGCGTCCCGCTCGTGTGGGGAGCGGTCCAGGGCTGGCACGGTCAGGTCACCGTCTTCGGCGATCGCGTCGGACTCGACGACGTCTTCCCCGACCGCGGGCTCGACCCGCTCGACGGGTGCGAGGGCCAGGGCGTGATCGGCCCCGTCTGCGGGCTCGTCGGCACCGCGATGGCCACGCAGACCCTGCTCGCCCTCCTCGGCGAGCAGACCATGGAGGGTCGGCTCAGCATCGTCGACGGCCGCGCCGGAGGCTGGCGCGACGTACCCGTGCGCTCACGCGCGGGTGTCCGTGCGTAGCGTCGACGACCACGTCGCCCAGGCCATGGCGCTCGTGGAGCCGCTGGGGGTCGAGCGCGTGCCGCTCGCCTCGGCGCTCGGCCGGTCGCTCGCCGAGCCCATCGCCGCCCTGTACGACGCGCCTCCGTTCCGCACGACATCGATGGACGGGTACGCCGTCGCCTCCGGCTCCGGAGGCGCGGGCGCGTGGGACGTCAGCGCGGACGGCCCCGCGGGCATCGCGCCGCCGCCCCTCGCACCGGGAACCGTGGCCCGCGTGATGACGGGTGCCCCGATGCCCGACGGCGCCGACGCGGTCGTGCCCGTCGAGGACACGGACCGAGGCGTCGACCGGGTCGAGATCAGACGCTGGCCCTCCGCGGGCGCGTTCGTGAGGCAGGCAGGAGAGGATCTGCGTACGGGCGACGTGGTCCTCGACGCGCCCCGGCGGCTGCGCGCGGTGGACCTGTCCGCGGCCGCGACGGCGGGTGCCCCGGACGTGAGCGTCGTGCGTCGTCCCCGCATCGGGGTCGTCGTCACCGGGGACGAGATCCGGCCGCCAGGATCCGTGCTGGAACCAGGGGAGATCTTCGACGCGAGCTCGACGACCCTGCCTGCGCTGATCGAGGAGTGGGGCGGGGTGTGCGCGGGAGTGCGCGTCGTCGGGGACTCCGAGGCGGACCTGGTCGCGGCGCTCGACTCGCTCGACGCGGATCTGCTGATCACCGCCGGCGGCGTGAGCGCGGGCGCGTACGACGTCGTGAAGACGGCGCTCGCTCCCGAGGGAGTGTGGTTTGGCCCGGTCGCGATGCAGCCGGGCAAGCCTCAGGGGCTGGGGATGTGGAGGGGCGTGCCGATCGTGTGCGCTCCCGGCAATCCGGTGTCCGTCGTCGTGACGTTCCTGGTGGTCGTGAGGCCGATGCTGCGGGAGATGCTGCGGCTCCCGGATTCCGGGATGCGCGCCGCGGTGGTCGGAGAGGGGTGGCGGTGCCCTCCCGGCCGCGCGCAGGCGATGCCGGTGCGCTTCGAGGGGGGACTCGCCTTCCCGGCGACGACCGGCGGCTCGGCATCCCATCTGATCGGGTCGCTCTCGAGGGCCGAGGCCTTCGCCATGGTCGACGCGGACACCGAGGAGGTCCGGGCCGGCGATACCGTGGGCATCATGAGGCTCTCCCCATGACCGACTTCACGCACCTGGATGAGGCCGGCCACGCGCGCATGGTCGACGTCACCGCGAAGCAGCCGACGGTGCGGTCCGCGACCGCGCGCGCGTCCGTCGCGTGCTCACCCGAGGTCGTCGAGGCGCTCCGCTCCGGCTCGGTGCCCAAGGGGGACGTGCTCGCGCTAGCCCGGGTGGCCGGGATCGCCGCGGCCAAGAGGACCCCCGAGCTGCTGCCTCTCGCGCACGTGATCGGTGTGCACGGATGCGTGGTGGACGTCGCGGTCGAGGACGACGGGGTGGCCATCGAGGCGACCGTCTCGACCGCCGACCGCACGGGCGTCGAGATGGAGGCGCTCACTGCGGCCTCGGTCGCGGCGCTCAACGTGATCGACATGGTGAAGGGCCTTGATCGCTCGACCGCGATCCGGTCCGTCGAGCTGATCCGCAAGTCCGGCGGGCGCTCGGGCGAGTGGGTGCGTCCGTGAGCCACGTGGTGCGGCTGTTCGCGGGCGCCGCGGAGGCCGCGGGCGTCGCCGAGACCTCGGCATCCGCGACCACCGAGGACGCGCTGCGATCCGAGCTCGCGCTGCGCTTCGGCGAGGGCTTCGGGCCGGTGCTCGCGAAGTGCTCGCTCATGGCCGACGGGACGCTGCTCGAGCCCGGCGAGGCGATCCCCGACGGCGCGACCGTGGACGTCCTTCCGCCCTTCGCGGGGGGATAGCGGTCAGTTGCGATCCTCGTCGAGGAGCGGCGCCGGCGCGCCGACGCGCTTGTGGGCATCGACGATCCCATCGCGCACGGCCATCCGGATGACCCGGTACAGCACGTACAGAATGACCCCGATGACCAGAACGTAGGCCAGAATCCCCTCAAGAAAGCCCATGCCGGGAATGCTGGCACTCGCTGACAGGCGGTGTCAACGGTAGGGCCGAGGCGGCGAGAAGGATGGAGAAGCAGGTGCGACGGTACGACACCGTGGTCGTGGGCGCAGGCGTGGCGGGACTCACCGCAGCGCGGCTGCTGTCCCGCGCGGGGCGCGAGGTGGTGGTGCTCGAGGCGCGCGACCGCGTGGGCGGACGCGTGTGGACCTCGCGTGAGGACGGTTCCGTCACGGATCTCGGCGCCTCGTGGATCCACGGGATCGACGGCAGCCCGGTCTTCGATGCGGCGCGAGCGTTCGGAATGCGCGTGCACGAGTTCACCGTCGGCGGGTATCAGGTCGACAGCCGGCCGATCGCGTACTTCGGGCCCGACGGCGCGCGCCTGTCCGACGAGGCCGCCGCGTCCTTCGCCTCCGACGTGCACGCCGTCGATACCGCTCTGGTGTCCGTGATCGCCGGCTCCGCGCCCGATGCCTCGTACCGCGACGTCACCGACGCGGCGCTCGCCTCGTTCGGGTGGGACGACGCACGTGCGGCTCCTGTGCGCGAGCACCTCGAGCATCGCAGCGAGGAGCAGTACGGCGCGTTGATAGGGGACCTCGCGGCGCACGGGCTCGACGACGACGAGATCGAGGGCGACGAGGTCGTGTTCCCTGAAGGCTACGACGTTCTGCCCACTCGGCTGGCTGCGGGCCTGGACGTGCGGCTCGGCGAGGTCGTCTCAGGCGTCTCGTGGGGCTCGGACGGCGTGCGGGTCACCTCGACGGGAGGGGGCTTCGAGGCGCACGATGCGGTGGTCACGGTCCCCGTCGGCGTACTTCACGCCGGCGACCTGGCGTTCGATCCGCCCCTTCCTCCCGCGGTGGCGGGGCCGCTTTCGCGGCTCGAGATGAACGCGTTCGAGAAGGTCTTCCTGCGGTTCGAGGAGCGCTTCTGGGAGGAGGGCGTGTACGCGATCCGGCAGCTCGGGCCCGAGGGTGTCTGGTGGCACTCCTGGTACGACCTCACGGCCCTCCACGGAGTCCCCACCCTGCTCACGTTTGCCGCAGGACCAGCCGCGCGGGCGACCGCCAACTGGACCGACGAGGAGGTGGCCGAGTCGGTGATGGCCCAGCTGCGTCGTCTGTATGGCGAAGCGATCCCCTCGCCGAACCGCGTGGACCGCACCGCGTGGCATGCCGACCCGTTCGCGCGCGGCGCCTACGCGTACATGACGCGCGGCTCGACGACCGCGGACCACGACGCGCTCGCGACGCCCGTCGGGGGCGTGCTGCACCTCGCGGGCGAGGCGACGTGGACCGACGACCCGGCGACCGTGCCGGCCGCGATGCTGTCGGGGCACCGCGCGGCGTGCCGGGTCGCGCGTGCGGATCTGCCGATCGAGGGGCTCTGGGAGTAGGGAGCCCGCGCGGGCCCGATGTGGGGGCCGAAGTGACTGGGGATCGCTGCGGATCCGTAGTGTTCGCCGCAATTCGGTGCGGTGGCAAGGCGATTCTCAGTCACTTCGGGTCGACGGGACTCACACACCTCGGCAAGCCGGCCTGAGTCACGCCGCAGCGACACTCATATACCTGTCAGACGCAGCGAGCTCCTCAGACTGACACAGGCCGACCCGAACGAAGGGGGGTGGGGCGGGGAGCCAGAGACGGCTACCCGCCGATCGCGCTCATCGGGCGGGTCGGCTGCAGGAAGCTCGGGTCGTCGATGTCGTGGCCCGCCTTCTTGCCCAGCAGACAGCGGCGGATCGCCGCGTCGATCTCCGCGTCCGAGCCGCCCGAGCGCAGCACTGCCCGCAGGTCGGTCTCCTCGCGCGCGAACAGGCACGCGCGTACCTGGCCGTCCGCGGTCAGCCGCAGGCGATCGCAGTCGCCGCAGAACGGCCGGGTCACGGACGCGATCACGCCGACCGAGGCGGGCCCGTCGTCGAGCAGCCACGTCTGCGCCGGCGCCGCGCCGCGCCCGTCGAGCTCGGTGAGCGTCCACTCGGCGCGCAGCACGGCGAGAATCTCGTCCGCCGTGACCATCTCCTCGCGCCGCCACGTGTGGCCCGCGTCGAGCGGCATCTGCTCGATGAAGCGCAGGTGCAGTCCGCGCTCAGCCGCGAAGCGCGCGAGGTCCACGATCTCGTCGTCGTTCACTCCTCGCATCGCGACCGTGTTGATCTTCACCGGTGCGAGCCCCGCGGCGAGCGCCGCCGCGATCCCGTCGAGGGTGTCGTCGAGGCGATCGCGCCTGGTCAGTGACAGGAACCGGTCCGCGCGCAGCGTGTCGAGCGAGATGTTCACGCGCTCGAGCCCGGCCTCGCGCAGCGGCACGGCGAGCTCGGGGAGCCTCAGCGCATTGGTCGTGAGCGACAGCTCTGGGGCGCCCGCGGGGCCGGACAGTGCGGACAGCCGCGCGACGACGTCCACGACGTCGGGCCTCAGCAGCGGCTCGCCTCCGGTGAGCCGGATCGAGTCCACTCCGGCCTCGACCGCGACGCGCGCGACGCGCACGAGCTCGTCCGTCGTCAGCAGCGTGTCCTTCGCGAGCCACGGCACGCCGTCCGCGGGCATGCAGTACGTGCAGCGCAGCGAGCAGCGGTCGGTCAGCGAGATGCGCAGGTCGCGGTGGGTGCGCCCGAAGGTGTCCGCGAGGGGAGCGCCACTCGCAGGCGAGGGACGGTCGCCGCTCACAGGCCGACCCACGTGTGCGAGCCGTCGGCGAGGATCTCGCGCTTCCAGATCGGCAGCTCGGCCTTGACCCGCTCGACGAGGTCGCGGCACGCGTCGAAGGCCTCCGCGCGGTGCGCGGACGCGGCCACGGCGACGATCGCGGCGTCTCCGACGGCGAGCAGTCCGACCCGATGCGTCACGGCGAGGGCCGTCTCCGGGTGGTCCAGGGCCACGCCCTCGGCGATGCGGGACAGGGACGATGCGGCGTCCGGGTGCGCGGAGTAGTCCAGGTGGGTGACCTCGCCGGTCACCGACGGGTCGTGGTCGCGCACGGTCCCCATGAAGGTCGCGATCGCTCCGTGGGCGGGATCCGAGACGGCGGCGACGTGCGCCGCGAGGTCCAGGGGATCGTCGGACAGCTCGGCGAGGCGCACGCTCATGACGCGCTCCGCTCGTGGTCCGCACCCCGCAGCTGCGCGAGCGCGTGCGGGAGCACGCGCGACAGCACCTCGGCGCCCGTGCGCGCCGCGCCCGTGGAGCCGGGGAGGTTGACGACGATGACCCTCTGCGCGGTCAGGCCCGCGAGGCCTCGCGAGAGAGAGGCCCCTGGCACGTGGGCGTCGGCGGCGCGGATCGCCTCGGGGATCCCTGGCAGGAGCGTCGTCAGCAGCGTTGCGGTCGCCTCGGGGGTCAGGTCGCGCGGGCCGATGCCGGTGCCGCCGGTCGTGACGACGGCGTCGGAAGAGCCGGCGGCCCGGGAGATCTCGTCGCGCACGGCGTCGATCCCGTCGGGCACGACGGAGGAGACGACGGTCGCTCCCAGCGCGGCGAAGGCCTCCGCGAGGATCGGTCCCGAGCGGTCCTCGGCCTCGCCCGAGGCGCACCGGTCGGAGACGGTGACGACGGCGATGCGGGCACCTTCCAGGGACATGCGAGCCAGTCTAGGCAGAGCCAGGTTGCGGTCTCGTTGCGCTGAGCGCCGGGTGTCGGGCCAGCCGCCGCCGGTCAGTCGCTGGCGTATGCGAGCGGCGGCTCGGGCAGCCGGAACGCGAGGCGCGTGCCGGGCGCGAGCGTCGCCGCCTCCTGCGGGTCGAGGTCCGCGGCGAGGCGGGCGCCCCGCACCCGTACCCCGTCGCCGTGCGGCTCGAGGGCGCGCACCGCGTCGGCGAGGCCGTCGTCGGCGTCGGCCGAGGCGAGGACGACGTCCCTTGGTCGGGGCGCGATCGCCGCGGTGGCTCCCTCTCGGGGCGGCTCGTCGGGATGAGGCGTCGCGGCCATCACGGTGCCGTCGGGCAGCTCGAGCGAGCCCTCGCGCCACGTGCCGAGGACGAGCGAGCGCCCCGCCATGCGCGCGGCGAAGGCGGTGCGCGGCCGCGTGAGGACCCGCGCGGTCTCGCCGTGCTCGACGACCATGCCCTCGTCGAGCACCGCCACATGGTCGGCGAGCGCGTGCGCGTCGAGCACCTCGTGCGTCGCGAGCACCGCGGTGCGGCCCTCGAGCACCTCGGCGACGAGCGCGCGCATCGCGGTCGCGGCCTCGAGGTCGAGGGCGGCGAACGGCTCGTCGAGCAGCAGCAGGTCCGGCTCCGCGGCGAGCGCGCGGGCGAGGGCGACGCGGCGCGCCTGGCCGCCCGAGAGCGCATCCACCCGCCGGGGTGCGAGCTCGAGCGAGTCGACCCGTGCAAGCCACGCATCGGCGACCTCGCGCGACTCGGCCCTGGACGCACCCTTGGCGCGCGGGCCGAAGGCCACGTTGTCGCGCACGGTGAGCGAGGGCAGGAGGGCTGAGTCTTGCGTCACGATCGTCACGCCGCGACGATGCGGGGGCGTCGCCGTCCGGCCGTCCAGCAGCGCGCGCGCACCCAGCTCGATCAGGCCCTCCGCGGCCACGATCCCGGCGAGCGCCTCGAGGATCGTGGACTTGCCTGCGCCGTTGGGACCGAGCAGGGCGAGGGTGGCGCCCGAAGGCACCTCGAGAGAGGCCTCGACGCCACGTGCGGGTGCGCGCAGCGCCGCCTTGAGCATCATCGGCCCGCCCCGCACACGACAGAGGTGCCCGCGCGAGCGTCGCGCGGCCCGCTCACGACGCCACCGGCCTGACGCGCCGGAACGTGGCGGCGACGATCCCGACCGCGACCACGACCAGCACGACCCCGAGCGCGACGGCGGCCTCGGGATCGCTCTCACGCGCCAGGTAGATCTGCAGCGGGGCCGTGCGGGTGACGCCCTCAAGGCTGCCCGCGAACGTGAGCGTCGCCCCGAACTCGCCGAGCGCCCGCGCGAAGGCGAGCACGACTCCCGTGCCGAGCGCGGGCAGGAGAGCGGGCAGCGTCACGCGACGGAAGACGAGCCACGGCGACGCGCCGAGCGTCGCGGCGATCGCCTCGTGCCTGCCCGAGCGTGCGGACAGCGCAGTCTCGACCGCGAGCACCATGAACGGCAGCGCGACGAACGTCTGGGCGATCACGACCGCGCTCGTCGTGAACGCGATCTGCATCCCGAACGCCTCGAGAGTCCCGCCGAGCAGGCCGCGCCGCCCGAATGCGTACACGAGGGCGAGGCCGCCGACCACGGGCGGCAGCACGAGCGGCGCGAGGACCACGGCGCGCGCGAGTGAGGCGCCGCGGAAGCGCGCCCGATGCAGGGCCGCGCCGAGCGGGACACCGAGCACGAGGCACATTGCGGCGGCCACGACCGCGGTCCGCAGCGACAGCCCCAGCGCGGCGAGCGCCGCCTCCGAGGTCACGAGCGGCCAGAACGAGCCCCACTCCACCCGTGACGCGAGCGCGAGCAGCGGCACCGCGACGAGCAGGGCGCCGAGCGCGGCCAGGGGCAGCAGGCGGCGGGGCAGGGTCACGGGATGCCGAAGCCCGCGTCGGCCAGCGTGGCCTCGGCCGCGTCCGACAGCACCGCGGCGACGAAGGCGTCGGCGGTGACGTCCTGCGCCCCGCCCGACCCGGGCAGGGCTGCGATGGGGTAGAGGTTGATCCCCGCCTCGGCCTGGGCGAGCGCGATCGCCTCGACGCCCTCGGCCCGGCCGATGTCGGTCACGTAGACGATGCCGGCGTCGGCCTCGCCCGAGGCGACCTTGCCGAGCACGTCGGTGACGTTCGCCTCCTCCGACACCGGCGCGAGGTCCACGCCCGCGGCCTCGGCGACGCGCGCGGTCGCGGCGCCGCACGGCACCTGCGGGGCGCAGATGACTAGCCTCGTCGAGGCGTCGGTGAGGTCCGAGACCTCGGCGATCCCTGCGGGGTTGCCCTCGGGCACCACGATCGTGAGGACGTTGGTCGCGAACACGTGCGGCTCGATGTCGAGCTCGTCGGCGACGAGCCTCATGGTCGCCTCGTTCGCCGTCGCGATGACGTCGGCCGGCGCGCCCTCGAGCACCTGCTGCGCGAGCGTCGACGAGCCCGCGAAGGACAGCTGCACGTCGATGTGCGGATGGGACGCCTCGAAGTCCTGGGCGATCTCGGTGAGGACATCGGTCAGGGACGATGCGGCGAGGACCGTGAGCGTCTGGTCCCGGTTCTCGTCATCCGGCGCGGCGCACGCGGTCAGCCCGAGGGCCATGAGACCCACGATCGCGACGGCGCTCACGCGTGCATGCATGCCCTCGATGCTAGGGCCGCTCAGGGCTCGGTCGGTACGTCGCGGGTCGGCGCCGGGGCGCTCGGGACGGCTCAGCGCTCGTCGTCCTCGTCCTCGATGACGTCGTTGACCTGGTGGTACAGCGTCGCGTGGACCTTCTCGACGTTCGGGATGTCGTCGAACTCGAGCGGGTCGTCGGACGCGGACTCGATGATCAGCGTGCCCGTCTTGAACATCTGGTCGATGAACCCGTGGCGGAACTGCACCGAGTTGACGCGCGCGAGCGGGATGTCGATGCCGCTCTTGGTGAACACTCCCGTGCGGTAGATGACGCGGCGGTCGGTGATGACGAAGTGCGTCGTCGCCCACCGGATGTACGGCGAGACGACCCACACCGCGAGCACGACGAGGAACACCACCGCGACTGCGATGCCGAGCCACAGCGAGGCCGTCGGGCTCAGGTCGAGCGTCGTCTGCCACCACGAGTAGGTGCCGGCCGCCGCGACGGCGAGCACGAGGACGATCGCGGGCAGCACGAGCGCCTTCCAGTGGGTGTGCGCCTCGACGACGATCTCCTCGTCGGGGGCAAGCAGGTCCTTGGGGTACGCCATGGCCCGAGCGTATCGGTGACGTGCACGACGGGGGAAGTGGCGCATCGTCCCCGTCCCTCGTGGTCGTCTCGGCGTGGCGACATATCTGACACGCCTGGGAAACACGCCATGACTAGGGTGGGGACCATGAGCGACGACAGGTCGACCCCGTGGTCCGGGTACTCCCCGGCCCAGGCCTGGGACGAGGCGATGGATGTGCACGGCGACGTGCGCGAGCCCTACCAGCGCGTGTACTCCGAGATCGACCGGATGTCCGGCGACGATCTCTACTCGAAGGCCGAGGCGCTCGCGTCGAGCTATCTCGCGCAGGGAGTGACGTTCGACCACGCGGGTGAGGAGCGGCCGTTCCCGCTCGACATCGTGCCGCGCGTGGTCGGAGCGGACGAGTGGGACGTGATCGCCCCCGGCATCGCCCAGCGCGTGAGGACCCTCGAGGCGTTCCTCGCGGACGTCTACGGCTCGCAGCACTGCGTGACCGACGGCGTCGTGCCGCGCAGGCTGATCGCCTCGAGCCAGTACTTCTATCGCGCGGTCCACGGCGTCGACCCCGCCAACGGCGTGCGCGTGCACGTCTCCGGCATCGACCTGGTGCGCGACCAGCACAGCATCTGGCGCGTGCTCGAGGACAACGTGCGCGTGCCGTCCGGCGTGAGCTACGTGCTGTCGAACCGCCGCGCGATGAGCCAGATGTATCCCGACATGTTCGGTGCGATGGGCGTGCGCCCCGTGCTCGAGTACTCGCAGCGGCTGCGCTCCGCGCTCGCGAAGGCCGCGCCCGAGGGCGTCGACGACCCGACGATCGTCGTGCTCACGCCCGGCGTGTTCAACTCCGCGTACTACGAGCACTCGCTGCTCGCGCGGACCATGGGCGTGCAGCTCGTCGAGGGCCGCGACCTCGAGACGCTCAACGGCCGCGTGTACATGCGCACGACCGCGGGACGCCGTCGCGTCGACGTCATCTACCGCCGCGTCGACGACGACTACCTGGACCCGGTCCAATTCCGGCCCGACAGCGCGCTCGGCGCCCCCGGCATCGTCCAGGCCGCGCGCCTGGGCAACGTCACGATCGCCAACGCGATCGGCAACGGCGTCGCGGACGACAAGCTCATCTACACGTACATGCCTGACCTCACCCGCTACTACCTGGGCGAGGAGCCGATCCTGCCCATCGTGGACACGTGGCGACTCGAGGAGAAGGAGGCGCGCGAGGAGGTCCTCGACCGGCTCAACGAGCTCGTGGTCAAGCCCGTCGACGGCTCGGGAGGCAAGGGTGTCGTGATCGGCACCAAGGCCTCCAAGGAGGAGCTCGAGGCGACGCGCAAGCAGATCCTCGAGGACCCGCGCGGATGGATCGCGCAGCCCGTGATCCAGTTGTCGACCGTGCCGACGCTCACGGAGACCGGCCTCGAGCCGCGCCACGTGGACCTGCGGCCCTTCGCGATCAACGACGGTGACGACGTGTGGGTGCTCCCCGGCGGACTGACCCGCGTCGCTCTCCAGAAGGGCCAGCTGATCGTGAACTCGTCGCAGGGCGGCGGCTCCAAGGACACCTGGGTACTCGGCGGCGTGCGCCACCGCGGGACGGTCGTCCCGCCGCCCGAGTCGAAGGTCGAGCTCGAGGGAGTCGCCTCGGTGCCGCAGGACGCGCACCCCGAGGACTGGGCCCACGGCCAGCAGCAACAGCAGCAGCAACAGCAGCGCGACGCAGGGGAGGTGAGCGGATCATGATGCTGTCCCGGATCGCCGAGTCGCTGTTCTGGATCGGCCGCTACGTCGAGAGGGCGGACAACACCGCTCGCCTGCTCGACGTTCACCTCAATGTGCTGCTCGAGGACCAGTGGGTCGATGAGCCGAGCGCCAACGCGTCGCTCCTCACCGTGATGAGCGTGCCGTGGGAGGGGCCGGTGAGCCGCGGCGACGTGCTCCACTCGCTCGCGTACCAGCAGGACTCGCCGAGCTCGATCTCGGGCACCCTGTCGGCGGCCCGCGAGAACGCGCGACGCGCCCGCGAGGTGATCTCGACCGAGGTGTGGGAGTCGCTCAACACGACGCACATGCAGGTGGACCGCTGGGCGCGCTCGCCCCGCCCGCACGACTACTTCGTGTGGGTGCGCGAGCGCGCGGCGGTCGTCTGGGGCCTCATGTCGGCCACGACGACGCGTGACGACGCCTGGTACTTCATGGAGCTCGGGCGGTCGCTCGAGCGCGCGGACATGATCGCGCGCCTCCTCATGACCAGGAACCTCGAGGGGACGACGGGTCCCAACTGGACGACCCTGCTGCGGTCGTGCTCGGCCCACGAGGCCTACCTGCGCACCGTGCGGGCGCTCGTCACCGAGGAGAAGGCCGCCGAGTTCCTCCTGGTCGACAGGCTGTTCCCGCGGTCGATCGCCTACAACCTCGAGCGCGCCGAGACGATCCTCCAGCAGATCGAGGGCAGCGAGCACGGGCGGGCGCTGTCGAACCGTGCGCGGCTGTCGCTCGGACGCGCACGCACCAACCTCGAGTACCGGGACGTGCGGGAGATCCTCACCGACCTGACCGGGCAGATGCAGGAGGTCCAGCGGGCCTGCGCCACCGCATCGAACCTGATCCGAGACCGCTACTTCCTCCCGGCGTCGACGACGCTGTGGAGCCAGGAGGCGCTGTGAGCACCCTTCGCATCGAGCACCGCACCCGGTTCACGTACGGTTCGGAGATCGTCAGCTCGTACAACGAGGCGCGGCTGACCCCCGCGTGGCTGCCGCGGCAGCGCGTGCTGGACTCCAAGGTCGAGATCGAGCCGTCGACGTGGCGCACCACGTACCGCGACTATTGGGAGACCGACGTCGTGGCCTTCGAGGTGCTGCAGCCGCACGCCGCCCTGACCGTGGTCGGCACGTCCATCGTGGAGGTCTCGCCGCTCAGGGCCCGTGAGGAGCGCGTGAGCTGGGGCGACATCCAGGGCCCGCGCTTCCAGGACCTGCTGTGCGAGTACCTGGGCAACACCCCCACGACGGAGCCGACCGAGGAGCTCGCGGCGTTCGCGGAGGACGCGGCGGGCCGCCTGAGCCCCGATCTCACGGCGCGCTCGATCTGCGACATGCTGCACGAGCGCATCGCCTACGTCCCCGGCGCCACCTCGGTGCACACCCCGGCCACCGACGCGTGGGAGAAGAAGTCGGGCGTCTGCCAGGACCTCGCGCACCTCGCGATCGGCGCGCTGCGGCACGTCGGCATCCCTGCGCGCTACGTCTCCGGCTACCTGCACCCCAAGCGCGACGCCGAGATCGGTGAGTCCGTGGCAGGCGAGTCGCATGCGTGGGTCGAGTGGTGGACCGGCGACTGGCACGGCTTCGACCCGACCAACGACCGCGAGGTCTCCGACCACCACGTGATCGTCGGCCGCGGGCGCGAGTACCGCGACGTGCCGCCGCTCACGGGCGTCGTGGCGGGGGAGACCACCGGTCTCGACGTGCGCGTGACGGTGACGCAGACGGCCTGAGGCGCGTCTGGCCCCGGTGGCGTCCGTTCCCGCCCGGGTCCCCACTACACTCGTGGGGTGAGTTCTGAGCAGATGACCGACGAGAACCGCTACGACTTCCGCGCGCTCGAGGAGCGCTGGCAGCCGGTGTGGGAGGAGCGCCAGCCCTTCCGCTCGGGCGGAGAGGACGACGGGCGCCCCACCAAGTACGTGCTCGACATGTTCCCGTACCCCTCGGGCGACCTCCACATGGGTCACGCCGAGGCGTACGCGCTCGGCGACGTGATCTCGCGCCACTGGATCCAGAAGGGCTTCAACGTCCTCCACCCGATCGGCTGGGACTCGTTCGGCCTGCCCGCGGAGAACGCCGCGATCAAGCGCGGCATCGACCCGTACGGCTGGACCGAGGACAACATCGCGCAGCAGAAGGCGTCGATGAAGCGCTACGCGTGCTCGTTCGACTGGGACCGCGTGCTGATGACGCACCGTCCCGACTACTACCGCTGGAACCAGTGGCTGTTCACGCGCCTGTTCGAGCGCGGCCTGGCCTACCGCAAGCCGAGCCAGGTCAACTGGTGCCCCCACGACCAGACGGTGCTCGCGAACGAGCAGGTCGTCGGTGGCCTGTGCGAGCGCTGCGACACCCCGGTCACCAAGAAGAAGCTCACGCAGTGGTACTTCAAGGTCACGGACTACGCGGACGAGCTGCTCGACGGTCTCGAGGACCTGCGAGGCACCTGGCCGTCCAAGGTCATCGCGATGCAGCGCAACTGGATCGGCCGCTCCTATGGCGCGGACGTGACGTTCCAGATCGAGGGCCGCGACGAGCCGATCGACATCTACACGACGCGCCCCGACACCCTGTACGGCGCGACCTTCATGGTCGTCGCGGCGGACTCCGACCTGGCCGCCGAACTGGCCAACGGAGCCGACGGCGAGGTGCGCGAGGAGTTCGACCGCTACCTCGAGTCGGTCAAGAACGCCTCGGAGATCGACCGCCTGTCCACCGAGCGCCCCAAGACCGGCGTGTTCCTCAAGCGCTACGGCATCAACCCGGTCAACGGCGAGCGCCTGCCGATCTGGGCATCCGACTACGTCCTGGCCGACTACGGTCACGGCGCGATCATGGCCGTTCCCGCGCACGACCAGCGCGACCTCGACTTCGCTCGCGCGATGGACCTCCCGGTCCGCGTGGTCGTCGACGTGCTCGACGAGGACGGCAGCTCGCTGCCCGACCCGAACGAGTCCGGCATCGCGACCGTGGGCGAGGGCGTGTGCGTGAACTCCGGCTCGCTCGACGGCCTGAGCAAGTCGGAGGCCATCGACAAGGTCATCGAGGAGCTCTCCGCGGACGACGCCGGCGCCAAGTCGGTCAACTACCGCCTGCGCGACTGGCTGATCTCGCGCCAGCGCTACTGGGGCACGCCCATCCCGATCGTCCACTGCGACACCTGCGGCGAGGTCCCCGTCCCGGACGACCAGCTGCCGATCACGCTTCCGCCGGCCGAGGGGCTGGACCTCAAGCCCAAGGGGCAGTCGCCCCTGGCCGCCGTGCCGGACTGGGTCAACACGACCTGCCCGCGGTGCGACGCGCCCGCGAAGCGAGACACCGACACGATGGACACGTTCGTCGACTCGTCCTGGTACTACCTGCGCTACCTCTCGCCGCAGAACACCGACGCCCCGTTCGACCTGGTCGAGGCGAAGAAGTGGGCCCCGATCGACCAGTACGTCGGCGGCGTCACCCACGCGATCCTGCACCTGCTGTACTCGCGCTTCTTCACGAAGGCGCTGCGCGACATGGGCATGGTCGACTTCGACGAGCCCTTCACCGCGCTGCTCAACCAGGGCATGGTCCAGATGGACGGCTCCGCGATGTCGAAGTCGCGCGGCAACCTCGTGCGCCTGTCGGATCAGCTCGACGAGTTCGGCGTGGACGCCGTGCGGCTCACGATGGCGTTCGCAGGCCCGCCCGAGGACGACATCGACTGGGCGGATGTCTCGCCCGCCGGCTCCGCGAAGTTCCTCGCCCGCGCCTGGCGCCTGGCCCGCGACGTCACGTCCGAGCCCGGCGTCGACCCCGCGACCGGTGACCAGGAGCTGCGCGCCCACACCCACCGCGTGCTCAAGGAGTCGCAGGAGCTCGTCGAGGGCTTCCGCTTCAACGTGGTCGTCGCGAAGGTCATGGAGCTCGTCAACGTCACCCGCAAGGCGATCGACTCGGGCGCCGGCCCGGCCGACCCCGCCGTGCGCGAGGCCGCCGAGGTCGTCTCGATCCTGCTGAGCCTGTTCGCGCCGTACGCGGCCGAGGACATGTGGGCGATGCTGGGCCACGAGGACGTCGCGCTCGCGACCTACCCGGCCGTCGACGAGTCCCTGCTCGTCGAGGAGACCGTCACCTGCATCGTCCAGGTGAAGGGCAAGGTCCGCGACCGCCTCGAGGTGCCCCCGAGCATCGGCGAGGACGAGCTCAAGGAGCTCGCGCTCGCGTCGGACGGCGCGAAGCGCGCGATCGGCGACGGCGGCATCCGCACCGTCATCGTGCGCGCGCCGAAGCTCGTCAACATCGTCACGCTCTGAGCCGTCGGCAGTTCGGGCGGGCCGCCACGGGCGGTTCGCCCCCCGCGCCGTCGTGAGCGGCCTCACGACGCCTCACACCTGCGTCCGCGCAGTCGATGACGCCTTCAACACAGGCATCGACTGAAGGAGACGCTATGGCTAGGGACGTGGTCGCCGTGATCACGGACTCCGCGTGCGGCATCGCGCCGCGGGCCGCGGCGTCCTTCGGCGTGCTCATCGTGCCCGTGAGCATCGAGGCCGCGGGCAGTGCGCATCGCGACGGACCGGTGCGCGCGCACGCGGCCGCGACGATGCTCGACACGGCGGGGGCGCTCAGCACCTCGGCGCCGACCGTCTCCGAGTTCGCCGACGTCTTCCGCCAGTGCGCGGGATCGGGCGCGGACAGGATCGTGGCCGTGCTCGGCGGCTCGGCGATGTCCGACGCCGTGGCCCATGCCACCGCCGCGGCCTCCGATTCGCCGAGGCCCGTGACCGTGGTCGACACCGGCACGGTCGCGATCGGCCAGGCCCTCGCCGCGCTCGCCGCGGGCTCGGTCGCCATGGCCGGCTCGGGCGCGCTCACGATCGCGAGCGTGGCCCAGGAGGTCGCGCACCGGACCCAGCTGTACGCCACGGTGCAGACGCTCGAGCACTTCCGACGCTCGGGGCGCGCGCACCTGGTCGAGGAGTCGCTCGGCGGGCTCGACCCCATGCGGCCGATCCTGCGCGTGAACCGCAACGCAGCGGCCGTCGTGGCCCAGGGCAGGGGAGAGGGCGGCGCCCGCCAGAGCGTGCGCGAGCTCGCGAATCGCGAGGCCAGGACGATGCGGCGCCCGGTCGGCGCGGTCGGGTTCGGCGGGAACGCGCTCGACCCGGACGAGATCGAGCTCGACGTCGAGGGGCCCGTCCTCGCGATGCCGGCGCCGATGTCCCTCGTGGCGAACTCCGGGCCGGGACTGTTCATGGCCGCGGCGGCCGAGATGCCTGAGGCGTTCCACCAGCTGTACGACCGGATGGCTGCTCGCGGGGAGGCCCCCGCCAGCGCGCTCGCATGGACCGGGGCCGACGCGCCCTGACCCGCGACGTGCGCCCTTGGCATGCCTCGGCGCACCGCTGGGGTCGCTAGCCTGGGCGCTATGACGACGAGGGTGGCGGTGGTGACCGATTCGGCGGCCTCGCTGCCGGACGCGCTCGCGGCCACGCCGGGACTCACGGTCGTGCCGCTCACCGTCGTGGTCGACGGGACGGTCCACTCGGAGGGCGTGGGTCTTGCCCCGCAGGACGTCTCCGAGGCGCTCGACCGGGGCGAGCACGTCTCAACCGCGCACCCCGGACCCGATGCCTACTCCCGTGCGATCGACGCGGCGGTGGTCGCCGGTGCCGACGCGGTCCTCGTGGTGACCCTGTCGCGCCAGCTCTCCGGGGCGTTCGACGCCGCGCGCGTGGCGGCCGGGCGCGCGTCGGTGCCCGTCGACGTCGTCGACTCGGGCACCGTGACGATGGCTCAGGGACTCGCGGCGCTCGCGGCGCGGGAGGCGGCCTCCGGCGGGGCCTCGCTCGCGGACTGCGCCGCCGAGGCGCGACGCGTCGCCGAGGGATCGCGCTGCCTGTTCACCGTCGACTCGCTCGAGCCCCTGCGCAGGGGAGGCAGGCTCTCCGGCGCGGCGGCCGCGCTCGGCTCCGCGCTCGCCATCCGCCCGCTGCTCACGGTGCGCGACGGGGAGATCGTCGTGGACTCGCGAGAGCGCACGACACGGCGCGCGCGGGCCGCGGTCGCTTCGCGCGCGGCTGGCCTGCTTTCCAGGGACGATGCGCCCGCCCCCGGCCACGTGCGAGTCGCCTCGGTCGTGGGTCTCCAGGACGATGCGGTTTCCGGGGTGCGGGACCAGATCCTCGGCCTCGTGCCCGAGGCCGTGGTGGTCCCCGGCCCCGTGTCGTCGGTGCTGGCTGCGCACGCGGGTGCGGGCGCCGTGGCGGCGTGCGTCGCGGAGGTCCCGGAGGCGCTCGCGGCGAGGTTGCGCTCGCTCTGACGCGGGCGCATCGTCCCCAGGCCTCGCCCTCGCCGCCGTCCTCCCCAGAATGAGGGCGGCCCTCTCTCCCATGATGGCGCGAATCCTACTGTCGCGTCATGGAGCACAGCACGGAGCCGGTGATCCGGCCCGACGAGGAGGACGTGAGGGCGCGATGGCGCGACTCGCTCGCACATGCAGCTGAGGCCGCCTACCGGCGCGCCAACGCCGACGAGCTGCCGACCGAGGCGAGGCGTCTGCGCTGGCGGCTCGATCCCCGGTCCGCGCTGTCGCTCGTCTTCGTGATCGGAGTCGGGGCCCTGGTCGCGTGGGCGTTGATCGCGGGCGGGGAGGACGAGTCCTTGAGCGACTTCGAGGAGTCGACGGTCGCGAGCGCCTCGGCGTCGGCCTCCGCCGAGGGGATGGACTCGTCGGTCGTCACGCCCGCGTCCGCGGCCCCGCTCGTGGTCCACGTCGCGGGCGAGGTCGCGCAGCCGGGGATCGTCGAGCTGGAGTCGGGGCAGCGGGTCGCGGACGCGATCGAGGCCGCGGGCGGCGTGCTCGACGATGCCGACCTGTCCGCGGTGAACCTCGCGCGTGTGCCGATGGACGGCGAGCAGATCGTCGTGCCTGCGCTCGGTCCTGACGGCGGCTCGTCGTCGGGGTCGTCCGGATCCTCCGGCTCCTCGGGGAGCCAGAAGGTGAGCCTGTCCACGGCGGACGCGTCCGCGCTCGAGGGCCTTCCTGGCATCGGGCCCGTCCTGGCTGAGCGGATCGTCGCGGACCGCGAGGAGAACGGGCCCTTCTCCTCGGTCGAGGACCTTGCGCGGGTGTCGGGGATCGGGGACGTGGTGGTCTCGCGGCTCGCGGACCTTGCCGTGCCGTGACGGCGAGGCACGACCTGCGGCTCGTGCCCGCCGCGCTCGTCGCGTGGGCGTGCGCGATGGCGGCGGCCGCGGGCCAGCCCCGGATCGCGTGGGCGGTGCTTGCCGGTGGGGCGGTGATCCTCGTGGGGTTAGCGATGCGAGGCGGGGACGGTGTGGCGCTGCTGGCGGTGCCGGTCGCGGTGGGCGCGGCCGTGCTGCTGGTCGGTGGCGCGGGCCTGGCCCGCGAGGCTCCGCTCGCGGCGGCCGTCGGCGACGGCGAGGTGCTGCTGACCGCGGTCGCGGCGTCGGACCCCGAGCCCACGAATCCGGACTCGTTCACAGGCGAGGCGCGCGTGCGCCTCGACCTGGACGCGGTGGCCGTCGCGACTCCCGACGCCTCCGGCCAGGCGGGCAGCGCGGGCGCGGTGAGGACGTCGGGTCGCGTCGTCGTGATCGCCGATCAGAGGTGGTCCGACCTCAGGGTCGGGGACACGGTGACGGTCGTCGCCCGCCTCAAGGAGACCGGCGTCGGCCGTGCGGTCGCGATCGCCTGGGACCCCGAGCTGGTCGAGGTGCGTCACCCGGTGGGGGTCGCGGCGCTCGTCGCACACGCCCGCCAGTCCTTCCGCGAGGCGACCGCCTCCCTCGACGACGAGGTGCGGGGCCTCGTGCGCGGGATGGTGATCGGGGACACCGCGGACATGGACGCCGCGCAGACGGCCGACATGCGCACCGTCGGGCTGACGCATCTCACCGCAGTGTCCGGCACTCACTTCGCGATCGTCGCGGGCCTCCTCGGCGTGCTCGTCAGGGCGTTGCCGGTCGGCAGACGGACCCGGTGGGTGGCGCTCCTGGTCGGGATGGGGTGCTTCGCGCTGCTGGTGCTTCCTCAACCGTCGGTCGTGCGCGCTCTCGGGATGGCGTGCGTCGGCGCGGCCGCCAGGATGTGGGGGCGGCCCGCGCAGGCGATGCCCGCGCTCGCGACGAGCGTCATCGCGCTCATGGCGTGGGACCCCTACCTGGCCCTCGAGTACGGCATGGCGCTGTCCGTGAGCGCCGTGACCGGCATCGTCCTCCTCGCGCCCGCGCTGCGCCGCGCGCTCGTCCCGTCGCTCGGAGGGCTCGTCGCGGGAGCGCTCAGCATCCCCGTCGCGGCGCAGCTCGCGTGCACACCGGTGCTCGTCCTGCTCGACCCGACGGTGTCGGCGTGGACCGCCGTGGCGAACACCGCCGCGGTGCCCTTCGTCGCACCCGTCGTGGCCCTCGGGGCGCTCGACGTCGTCGCCGCCTCGCTGTCGATGCCCGGAGCCGGAGCGCTCGCTCAGGTGTTGGGCCGGCTCGCACTGCCGATCGCAAGGATCGCTAGCCTGCTCGCCAGCGCGCCTGGGGCGAGCCTGCCGTGGCCCGAGGGGGCTGCCGGAGTGGCGTGCGCCGTTGCTCTGCTCGCGGGCGTGGCGCTTGCGGTCGCATCGGTCCCGGTCCCGGTGCGCTGGATCGGGGGGATCTCTGCCGCGGTCGTGCTGGTGCTGAGCGTCCGCGGCGCGCACGAGTCGCTGTCGACCGAGGTTCCCGACTCGTGGCGGATCGCCACATGCGACGTCGGCCAGGGGGACATGACCGTCGTGAGATCGGGGACCGAAGCGGCGGTCGTGATCGACACGGGCCCGGGTGGCGGAGCGGCGGAGTGCCTCGACGCGCTCGGCGTGACGCGGGTGCCGATGCTGGTGCTCACGCATCCGCACTCGGATCACGACGGCGCGATCGCCGAGATCGCTGACCGTGCCCGGATCGAGGAGGTCTGGTGGTCGTCCGCGGCATTGGGCGACGCAGGAGCGCGGGCCGGTGCCGATCTCGCGGCGCTCGGACTCGTCGCGACCGTCCCCGACGAAGGGACGACGGCCAGCGTGGGCCAGGCGACGCTGCGGGTGCTGGCCACGGACGGCACGGCGGGGCATCCGCCCGCGCAGGCGGACGACGGCAGCGCGGTCAACGACCAGAGCCTCGCGCTCCTCGTCGAGTCCGGAGGGCTCTCGATCGTCGTGCTCGGGGACCTCGAGGCCGAGGCGCAGGCCGCGCTCGCGGATGCCATCGAGCCACTCGAGGTCGACGCGGTGAAGGTCGCACACCACGGCTCCGCAAGCCAGGACGAGGCGCTCGCCGACGATCTGCGCGCGTCGGTGGCGCTGTTCTCCGCGGGAGAGGGGAACACCTATGGCCACCCGGCGTCCAGCGCCCTCGCGCTGTACGAGGCGACGGGCGCGGTGACGATGCGCACCGACGAATGCGGCACGATCGTGCTGTCACCCGACGACGGCCTTACCGTGGCGTCGAGGTGTCCGACCGTCATGGCAGGCTAGGCCCATGGCCGCCGCTCGCACCTCCTCGGACCGTCCCTGGCATGCCGCAGCGCCGGCGCCGCTCGTCCTGGTCTCCGGCACCGAGCAGCTGCTCG
Source organism: Demequina sp. NBRC 110054 (assembly GCF_002090115.1). NCBI lineage: Bacteria > Bacillati > Actinomycetota > Actinomycetes > Micrococcales > Demequinaceae > Demequina > Demequina sp. NBRC 110054. The sequence goes on along the minus strand of NZ_BBRK01000005.1, from coordinate 664,651 downwards.
CCTCGCGCGCGGTCGAGCGCATCGGGGGCGCCCTGAGGCGTGGCGGTGCGACCGTGGCGACGACCGTGCTCGACGCGGGCAGCTACAGCAAGGGCGCGCTCATCGCGGCCGCGAGCCCCTCGCTGTTCGACGACCCTGGGCTCGTGGTGGTCGAGGGCGCCGAGCGTATGAACGACGAGTTCCTCGCGGACGCGCTCGCCTACGCGGCGTCGCCCGACCCGGACGTGACGGTCGTCATCAGGCACGGCGGAGGGGTGCGCGGCAAGAAGCTGCTCGACACTCTCAAGAAGGGCGACGTCCCGGTCTACTCGTGCCCCGCGATCAAGAAGGACGCCGACGTCGTCGAGTTCGCGATGGGGGAGTTCGCGCGCGCCTCGCGCCCGATCGCCGCGCGCGCCGTACGCGCCCTCGTCGACGCGATCGGCAGCGACGTCGCGGAGGTCGCCGCGGCGTGCCGCCAGCTCATGAACGACGTGGACGGCTCCCTCACCGAGGAGCACGTCGCGCGCTACTACGGGACGAGGGTCAACGCGACGGGCTTCGCGGTCGCCGACGCCGCGATCGCCGGCAAGACGGGAGAGGCGCTCGCGCTCGTGCGTCACGCGGTCGCGACCGGCACCGACCCCGTGCCGCTCGTCGCGGCCATCGCCTCCAAGCTGCGCACGCTCGCCAAGGTGGGCGCCGCGCGTGGACGACGGCTCGACCCGGTCAAGGATCTCGGCCTCGCACCCTGGCAGGCCGACCGGGCGAAGAAGGATCTGCGGATGTGGGACGCGGATCGGCTCGCGAAGGCGATCGAGGCGATCGCCACCGCCGACGCCGAGATCAAGGGTGCCTCTCGCGCTCCCCACTTCGCGCTCGAGCGCGCGGTGCGGGTCGTCGCGGACCTCGCGCGCGGCTGACGTCGCCCAGAGGCACGCTCCCGGGAATGCACCAGGGGCACGTGCCCGGGAACGCGCCTAAGAACGCAGAAGCGCCCCGGACCGCGTGAGCGGTACGGGGCGCAGAAGCTGCGAGGGCTTGCGCTTAGAGCGCGGCGACCTGCTTCGCGAGCGCAGACTTGCGGTTCGCGGCCTGGTTCTTGTGGATGACGCCCTTGGAGACGGCCTTGTCGAGCTTGACCGACGCGGTGGACAGCGCGGCCTCGGCCTTGTCCTTGTCGCCGGCCGCGATGGCCTCGCGGACCTTGCGCACGTTGGTCTTGAGCTCAGACTTGACGGCGACGTTGCGCAGGCGAGCCTTCTCGTTGGTGCCGATGCGCTTGATCTTCGACTTGATGTTAGCCACGGTAGTCCTTGGGTAGTGGGGCTGAAGTTCTGGGGCGGCGCGAACGACTCGCGCGCGCACGGCCTCCTACTTTACCACCGATGGTGGTCGGATAGCGACTTCGCGACCGAGGAGAATCTCTTGCGGTCGAGCGTCGCGCCCTCACGGCGTACCGCAGCGGGGTCGATACGGATGATTCTATCGAGTCGCACCTCGCTCGGGCGACGCTGACGGTCCCACGGGCCGGTGCCGATGTCCATCCAGTAGCGCCCGTAGCGCGCCTCCTTGGCGGCGTCGAGGTCGTGGTCCTTCGAGGTCAGCTGAAGGCCGAGCAGCCAGCGGCCGTCGTGGCCGATCAACAGTACGGGCCGGTCCTTGCCCTGCGCGTGGTCCTCCTCGAACGGCACCCACGTCCACACGACCTCTCCGGGGTCGGGTTGGCCATCCGTGCGAGGGGAGTACGTGATGTCGACCTTGCCCCGGAAGTCGCCGGGGTACTTCCCAGGTCGGGCCAAGGGACGCGTGCCGCCCGCACGGGGCTTGCGGCGCTGGGCTCGACCGCGAAGCAGGAAGAACGTCAGCGCGGCGAGCGCGAGCAGGACGTAGGGGATCTCATCGCCGGTCATGGCCAGGAGCCTGCCACACCTCGGCGTGCGTCACCTCGGAACGCGGGCGCGCGCCGGGAGGTTCCGGGCCTAGCTGAGGCGTCGTCCTAGAAGCGCGACTCGGCGGCGCGGATGAGGATCTCCTCGTCGATGTCCGGCCGGAGCCTCTGCAGGGGAGAAGCGGTCGAATCGGACGCCGCAGGCGACTCGGGCGCCTCGGTCCACAGGCGCTGCCGCTCGGGAGCCGCGTTCACGGGCTTCTTCTCGACAGGGATGCGCGCGGTGCCGTCGTCGTCGAACCGGATCCTGTCGGCGGGAACGGGGTGCCCGAAGAGGAAGCCCTGGCCGTACGTCCACCCGTGGCGGCGCGCGATCGCGTACTGCACCTCGGTCTCGATCCCCTCGATCACGCCGTACATCTGCAGCGACCTGGTGAGGGCAGCCATCGCGAGGGAGATGCGGTCCCCGGTCGCGAGGTCGCCGAGCCTCAAGGTGAACTCGCGCGCGAGCTTGAGGCCGGAGACCGGGTTGAGCAGCACGGACGACAGGGAGGAGTAGCCGGTCCCGAAGTCGTCGATCACGAGGTCGATTCCGAGCGCCGTGAGGGACGCGATGTCGGACTTCGCCGCCGGGGTCGCCATGAGCATGCCGGTCTCGGTGATCTCGAGGCCGACGCGCGACGGGTCCACGCCGGTCTCGGCGAGCGCCGACCGGACGACGCCGGTGAGGTCGGCCGCGCCGATCTGCTTGGTCGAGACGTTGACGAGGATGCGGCCCGTGAACTCGGGGTGCCATGCGATGAAGTGGCACGCCTCGCGGATCACGTATGCGCCGAGCGGCACGATGAGGTTGGCCTCCTCGGCGACGCCGATGAACGTGTCGGGCTGAAGCAGGCCGCGCGACGGGTGGCGCCACCGCACGAGCGCCTCGAAGTTGACGATGCGCCGCGTCTGGAGGTCCACGATCGGCTGGTAGTGCACCTCGAGGTGCCCCTCCTTGATCGCGGTCCGCAGCTCGAGCTCGACCGACAGCTTGCTCATCGCGTCGGTGCGCATGCGCGGGTCGTAGGTCGTGACGCGGGCGCGGCCGCCGCGCTTGGCCGCCGACAGCGCGGTGTCGGCCGCCATGAGCAGCTGCTCCGCGGTGGACTCCCGCTCCGCGAGGGCGAGCCCGATCGACGCGGTGGGGACGAGCTCGTGGCCCTCGATGCGGACCGCCGTCTGCACGACCTTCACGACGGAGGCGACGGCGCGCTCGGCGGCTGCCCTGTCGGGGACGTCCTCGAGCACGATCACGAACTCGTCGCCGCCCAGTCGCGCGACGGTGTCGCCGGCGCGGGTGTTGTCCTGGATCCGGCGCGCGATCTCCTTGAGGAGGTTGTCGCCGGCGTCGTGGCCGAGAGAGTCGTTGACGACCTTGAAGTGGTCGATGTCGAGGAACACGCACGCGACCGTGGACGCGCTCTCACGATGGGTGCGCAAAGCATGCGCGAGCTTCTCGAGCAGCAGGGGCCGATTCGCGAGTCCCGTGAGGGGGTCGTAGTGGGTGCGGTGCGCGAGCAGGGTCTTCGCGCGGCGCTCCTCGGTGATGTCCTCGACCTGCACCAGGAGGCGGCGGCTCGGGTCCTCCGTCGCGGTGCGCGCGTCGGACACGGTCACACGCGCCCAGACGATCTCGCCCTCGTTGCTGAGGTAGCGCTTGATGATCTGCGCGGAGGGTGCGTCCCCCGAACGCACCCGCGCAAGGGTCTCGCGCGACGTCTGGCGGTCGTCGGGGTGGGTGAACTCCTCGTAGGAGCGGCCGGCCACCTGCTCGGTGGACAGGCCGACGACGGAGGCGAACGTCGGGTTGACCTCTTGGTACGTGCCGGCGTCGTCGAGAATCGCCATGCCGATGGGCGATTCCAGGAACGCCTGCCGGAACAGTTCGTCCGTGCGCATCTCTGCCTCCTCCAGTCGGCGTCCCTGCGGGGGGTGTGAGGTACGCCACACGGGATATCGGCACGTTTCCGGCGCGCATGAGCCCTGAAAATCATGGGACCATAGACCGTTAAGCCCACGAGATAGTCGAACAGGACGTTTCCTCACTGTGACCGACCCCCGCATCGAGCCTGCCGCCACTGCGCCTGAGCGTATCCGCAACTTCTGCATCATCGCGCACATCGACCACGGCAAGTCGACCCTGGCCGACCGCATGCTCCAGCTCACCGGGGTCGTCGAGGCGCGCCAGATGAAGGCCCAGTACCTCGACCGCATGGACATCGAGCGCGAGCGCGGCATCACGATCAAGTCGCAGGCCGTCCGCATGCCGTGGGAGGTCGAGGGCGACGCGTTCGCGCTCAACATGATCGACACCCCTGGCCACGTGGACTTCTCGTATGAGGTGTCTCGCTCGCTCGCCGCATGCGAGGGCGCGATCCTGCTCGTCGACGCCGCGCAGGGCATCGAGGCGCAGACCCTCGCGAACCTGTACCTCGCGATGGAGAACGACCTCACCATCATCCCGGTCCTCAACAAGATCGACCTCCCGTCGGCCGAGCCTGAGCGCTACGCCGCCGAGCTCGCGCAGCTGATCGGCTGCGAAGTGGACGACGTCCTGCGCGTGAGCGGCAAGACGGGCGAGGGAGTGGACGCGCTGCTCGACCGCGTCGTCCGCGACATCCCCGCCCCCGTGGGCGACGCGAGCGCGCCCACCCGCGCGATGATCTTCGACTCCGTCTACGACACCTACCGCGGCGTCGTCACGTACGTCCGCGTCGTCGACGGCTCGCTCAAGCCGCGCGAGCGCATCACGATGATGTCGACGCTCGCGAGCCACGACCTGCTCGAGATCGGCGTCATCAGCCCCGAGCCGAAGCCCACCAAGGGTCTCGGCGTGGGAGAGGTCGGCTACCTCATCACGGGCGTGAAGGACGTGCGCCAGTCCAAGGTCGGTGACACGGTGACGCTCGCCGGACGGCGCGCGGAGGAGTCGCTCGGCGGCTACCGCGACCCCAGGCCGATGGTCTACTCGGGCCTGTTCCCGGTCGACGGCTCCGATTTCCCGGTGCTGCGCGACGCGCTCGACAAGCTTCAGTTGAACGATGCGTCCCTGGTCTTCGAGCCCGAGAGCTCCGTCGCGCTCGGCTTCGGCTTCCGATGCGGCTACCTGGGACTCCTTCACCTCGAGATCGTGCGCGACCGCCTCGAGCGCGAGTTCGGTCTCGACCTGATCTCGACCGCGCCCAACGTGGTCTACGAGGTCGAGATGGAGGACCGCAAGGTCCACACCGTCACCAACCCGTCGGAGTTCCCGAGCGGCAAGATCTCGGAGGTGCGCGAGCCCGTGGTCGCCGCCTCGATCCTTGTGCCGAGCGAGTTCATCGGCACGGTCATGGAGCTCTGCCAGGAGCGCCGCGGCACCATGGGGACGATGAACTACCTGTCCGAGACGCGCGTCGAGATGCACTACACGCTGCCGCTCGCCGAGGTGGTCTTCGACTTCTTCGACCAGCTCAAGTCCCGCACGCGCGGCTACGGCTCGCTCGACTACGAGCCCGCAGGCGAGCAGGCCGCCGACCTGGTCAAGGTCGACATCCTGCTCCAGGGCGAGCAGGTCGACGCGTTCTCCGCGATCGTCCACAAGGACAAGGCCTACGCGTACGGCGTGATGATGGTCGGCAAGCTCAAGAACCTCATCGACCGCCAGCAGTTCGAGATCCCGGTCCAGGCCGCGATCGGCGCCCGCATCATCGCGCGCGAGACTATCCGTGCGATCCGCAAGGACGTCCTCGCGAAGTGCTACGGCGGTGACATCTCCCGCAAGCGCAAGCTGCTCGAGAAGCAGAAGGCCGGTAAGAAGCGCATGAAGAACATCGGCTCGGTCGAGGTGCCGCCCGAGGCCTTCATCGCCGCGCTGTCCACCGCCGACGACGGCTCGGACAAGGGCAAGAAGAAGTAGCGGTGCCCGCCGCCGCATCGTCCCCGCACCCCGCGCGCGATCTGGGTGTCTACATCCACGTGCCGTTCTGCCGCGTGCGTTGCGGCTATTGCGACTTCAACACGTACGCGCCCTCCGAGGTGGGCGGCGCCACGCGCGAGGGCTACGTCGAGTCGGCGCTGGCCGAGATGGCGCTCGCCGGCCGGGTCATGGCGGGCGATGGGCGCGCGGCCTCCACGGTCTTCTTCGGGGGCGGCACGCCGACGATGCTGGACGCGGCCGCGCTCTCGTCGCTCCTTGAGGGAGTGAGGACGACGTGGGGGCTGGCTCGGGGCGCCGAGGTCACCACCGAGGCCAATCCGGACTCGGTGACGCCCGAGTCGTTGGCGACCCTCGCATCGTCCGGGTTCACCAGGGTGTCCTTCGGCATGCAGTCCGCGGTGCCGCACGTGCTCGCGACGCTCGAGCGCACGCACGATCCCTCGAATGTGGGGCGCGCCGTCGCGTGGGCGCGCGAGGCGGGGCTGGCGGTGTCGGTCGACCTCATCTACGGCACGCCGGGGGAGTCGCTTTCTGATTGGGAGGCGAGTCTGGACGCCGCGATCGCGCTGTCGCCCGATCACGTGTCGGCGTACGCGCTCGTGATCGAGCCCGGCACCCGCATGGGCGCGCAGCTGCGGCGCGGACAGATCGAGGCAGTGGACCTCGACACGCAGGCGGACATGTACGAGCTCGCGGAGGCCAAGCTGTCCGCCGCAGGTTATGCCTGGTACGAGGTGTCCAACTGGGCGCGCTCGCCCGAGCAGGCATGCCGCCACAACGTCGCCTACTGGCGCAGCCAGGACTGGTGGGGCGTCGGCCCCGGTGCGCACTCGTACCTGGGCCCGCGCGTGAGCCCGTCCGGCGAGGAGCTGGGCGCCGAGCGCTGGTCGAACGTCAAGCACCCGCGCGCGTACGCGGACCGTCTCGCGGCGGGGGAGTCGCCCGAGGCCGAGCGCGAGCCACTCACGGCCGACGACCTGGCGCTCGAGTCCGTGATGCTGCGGCTGCGTCTCGCCGAGGGAATGCCCGTCGCCGCGCTGCCTTCGCCGCGGCCGACGGAGATCGCACGGCTCGTGGCCGAGGGCCTGCTGGACGGGCGCGAGGCGCTTGCCGGCACGCTGCTGCTGACCCTCAAGGGGCGACTGCTCGCCGACGCCGCGGTGCGCGCGCTGACCTAGGGCTCAGCGAGCTGCGTCAGCGAGCGGACCCGCGAGCCAGCGGTCGACCTGCCGCCGCGAGCGCAGCCGTACGACGACGAGGCCCGGGTGCTCCGTCTCCGCCTCGGGCACCACGGAGTGGTAGAACCTCCGCCGCGCCCAGGACCACCGCACGATGTGCTCGCGATCGGTGAAGATCGTGCGCAGCGGCGGCTCGACGTTGTCGTTCCAGAGCTTCTCTCGGCGCACGCTGCGGCGGATCGTGCGCCGGATCACCCGGGGCAAGGTCACTGTGAGGAAGGGCATATCGACCCACACGAGTAGGTCGGCGTGGTCGGCGAGGATCGGTCTGGCCTGGTCGTACTGCCACTCGGTGACCCACGCTTCGCGCGAGACGAGCTCGTGCACCTCGTCCAAGAACTCGGGCCTCGGCGTCCAGTCCGGGCCGTGGAACATCGCGTCGAGCTCGGTGTAGGGGAGGCCGAGCGTGGCGGCGGTCGCTCTCGCGAGGGTCGACTTGCCCGCTCCCGAGACGCCCGCGACGGCGACGCGTCGGGGCCGGTGAGGGAGCGGGTCGTCGTAATCGAGCACGGACGCGATGCTAGTCGCCGACGCAGCGTGTCCGGCCCCGGGCCCCGGACATGCCGATGCCCCGCGGGCCGGGTACGGAGCGGCCGCGGGGCATCGGGCTGAGGTGTGACCGGCAGGGATGCCGCGCACGGGAGGCTGGGGGTGAGGAGCCCTCAGCGCAGGAACGGGATCATCAGCGGGATCCGGTAGTACTCGCCGTTGTTGGCCTTCACTCCGGCGACGAACGAGATCACGATCGCGTAGATGCCGTAGGCGACCATGAGCGGTCCCGTGACGATGAAGCCGATGAACAGGGTCACGAAGCCGATCAGCACGCCGCCGATCAGCACCACGAGCAGCGTGAGTTGAAGGTTCAGCGCCTGCTTGCCGTGGTGGTCGATCAGTGCGGAGCGCTCGCGGAAGATCAGCCAGATGATCAGCGGCACGAGCCACGACACGGTGCCGGCGGACAGCAGCGCGGCCGCCGCGGCGATGATGTGGATGAGCATCGACCAGTTGCGGGCCTCGGACTCGAGCATCCGCTGCGGCGCGTAGGGCTGCTGGGCGGGCTGCTGTCCCTGGTACGGCGGGACGGTGCCCTGCGCGTAGGCGCCGCCCTGAGGGGTCGAGCCGGAAGCGGGGGGAGGCACTGCTCCCTCGGCAGGGGCGGTGCTCGCCTGGGCGGGCGCCTCGGGAGTCTCCGCTGACGTGGACGATGCGGTGGGGCCGGCCTCGAGAGCGGGCGGCTGGCTGACGCCCTCGGCAGGGGTGCCTGCGGCGTCCTGAGAGGCGGCATCGGGCGTCTCGTCGACGCCCTCGGTGCGGTCGGTGTCGTTCATGTCCTCACGGTCCCACGACGCGACAGGGCCCCGCATCCCTCCGGAGAAGGAGCGGGGCCCTGATTGTGCGCTCGGGGTGAACCCTGAGCGTTACTTGATGATGCGCCAGTTGAACGGGTACCGGTAGTCCTCGCCCTTGTTCACCGCGATGGCCGCCTGGATGCAGAAGACCAGGGTCACCACGAAGACGGCGAGAAGGATCAGGAAGCCGATGAAGATGATGCTGGTAGCCCAGCCGATGATCTGGCCGATCACCATCAGGATGGAGAAGTTCAGCGCCTCCTTGCCCTGGCTGTCGACGAAGGCCGAGCGGTCCTTGCCGATCAGCCACACGATGAGGGGCGGCACGAAGCCGAACAGGATGATGCCGGCGTGGCCGAGCGTCGCGTACAGGCGCTCATCGCTCTCGGACATCGGGTTTCCCGGCTGCGGCGTCGGCGACACGGGCGGCGGGGGAGGAGGAGTCGTTGACATCGGTTTCACCACTTCGATTGTTGGGACATATGGTGCGCTCTGGCCGGCGTCACGGTCCCGGGCGTCGAACAGGTCCCCCGGGCGTTCGCCGACACGTCCAATCTAGCGATCACCGGGCCTTTTGTGCATGAACATCCGGTAATGGCAGTGAGTGACACTTCGTTCGCGGAAGGTGAGGCGTCACCATCGTGTTGCGGCTCGTGGAGGCGGTGGAGCGGCGACGCTAGAATTGGCACTCACGAACCGAGAGTGCCAGCGAGATCACGGGAGGTGGAACGGCATGACGGAGGAGCGCAGGCATGCCGTGCTGCGCGCGATCGTCGAGGGGTACGTCGAGACCTCGGAGCCCATCGGCTCGAAGGCGCTCGCGGCCCGCACCGGTCTCGGTGTCTCTCCCGCGACGATCCGCAACGACATGGCGATCCTCGAGGAGGAGGGGCTCATCGCGCAGCCGCACACCTCCGCGGGACGCATCCCGACGGACGCCGGCTACCGCTCGTTCGTGGACTACCTGGCCCACATGGCCCTGCCCGACAGCCACAAGCGTGCCATCAGCACCTTCCTCTCCGACGCCGTCGACCTCGACGACGTGATCGAGCGCTCGGTGCGCATGCTCAGCCAGCTGACGCAGCAGGTCGCGGTGGTCCAGTACCCGTCCCTGCGCGAGAGCGCGGTGCGCCGCGTCGAGCTCGTGGTGCTCGGCCTCGACCGGATCCTCGTCGTGGTCATCAGTGCCGACGCGCGCGTCGAGCAGTCGAACGTCGCGCTCACCACTCCCGTGCGGCAGGAGGAGGTCGACCGGGCCGTCCGCGAGATCAACGAGCTCGCCGTCGGCCGCGTGCCGTCGGCCCTCGAGCCCGCGCTCGACGCCTGGGCGGATCGTGCGGGCCAGCCCGCGTGGGCCGCGCCCGTCGTCCAGGCCATCATGCAGGCCGCGTACGGCGGTGCCGTGCAGCGCGTCGTGTTCGCCGGCACGTCGAACCTCGCGCGCGGCAGCGACCTCCAGGCCGACGCGATCGGACCGGTGCTCGACGCCCTCGAGGAGCAGGTCGTGCTCCTGCGCCTCCTCCACGAGATGACCGCGGGCGATTCCGACGTCGCGGTGCGCATCGGCCATGAGACTCAGAACGAGGCGCTCGCACGCACCTCGATCGTCGCCGCCGGCTATGGCAGCGGCCCCTCCGTGTCCCTGCTCGGGGCCCTCGGCCCCACCCGCATGGACTATCCCTCGACCATGGCCGCGGTGCGCGCGGTCGCCCGATACCTCTCCAAGGTGGTTGATTCTTGAACGACTACTACGCAGTCCTCGGCGTTGACAGGAACGCCAGCGAGGCCGAGATCAAGAAGGCTTATCGCAAGCTCGCGCGCGAGCTTCACCCGGACGTTGCCGGCCCCGACGGCGAGGAGCGCTTCAAGGAGGTCGGCGCCGCCTACGAGGTGCTGTCGAACCCCGAGAAGAAGGCCATGTACGACCGCGGTGTCGACCCGCGCGGCGGTGGCGGCGGCGCGCAGGGCGGCGCCCAGGGCTTCGGCTTCGAGGACATCTTCGAGTCCTTCTTCGGCGGCGGCAGCCCGTTCGGCGGCCAGCAGCGCGGCCCGCAGTCGCGCGTGCAGCGCGGCGGCGACCAGCTCGTGGGGGTCGAGGTGAGCCTCGAGGAGGCCGTGTTCGGCGTGAATCACGAGGTCGTGGCGGACCTCGCCGACGTGTGCTCGACGTGCTCGGGCTCGTGCTGCGCGCCCGGCACCCAGCCCACGACGTGCGCGACCTGTCGCGGCCAGGGGCAGGTGCAGCGCGTCGCGCGCTCGCTGCTCGGCAACGTCATGACCACCTCGCCGTGCCCCGACTGCGGCGGCTTCGGCACGATCATCTCCTCGCCGTGCCCCGACTGCGCGGGCCGCGGTCGGACGCACTCGCGCCACACGATCAAGGTCGACATCCCCGCGGGCGTCGAGACCGGCACGCGCATCCGCCTGCCGCACATGGGCGACGCGGGTGTCGGCGGTGGCCCCAAGGGCGACCTCTACGTCGAGATCCGCGAGAAGGCGCACAAGACCTTCGAGCGCCGCGGTGACGACCTGCACTGCACCCTCGAGGTGCCGATGACCGCGGCCGCGCTCGGCACGGTGCTCACGGTCGACACGTTCGACGGCGCGCAGGAGGTCGACGTCCCCCAGGGCACGCACTCGGGTCACACCGTGCGTCTCAAGGGGCTCGGAGTGGGCCGTCTGCAGCGCCCGGGTCGCGGCGACCTGTTCGTGCACCTCGACGTGCTCACGCCGACCGACCTCACGGACGAGCAGCACGAGCTGCTGACCACGCTCGCGAAGCTCCGCGGCGAGGAGATGCCCGAGGCTCGCCTGGCCCCGATCGGCGGAGGCGTGTTCTCGCGCCTCAAGGACGCCTTCATGGGTCGCGGCTAGGCCTCAGGACCTCTCGGCTCATGGACAGCGCGCGCGAGGCGATCAGGCTCGTCCTGGTCAGCTTCCGCGCGTGGCTCACCGACCCGAAGGTGATGCTCGTCGGCGCGCTTCCCGCGCTTCTGTCGGGCGTCCTGATCGCCGCCCTCATCGTCACGCTGCTCGTCGTCTCGCCGAGCGTCGAGGATCTGATCCTCGACGCCACCGGTCTGGACGGCACGCTGGGCCGCACGCTGTCCGCGCTCCTCACGGTGCTCGTCATCGTCGGCGGCTCGGTGGTCGCGGTGCTGATGTTCACCACGATCGCGCTGATCATCGGGCAGCCGTTCTTCGAGTACCTGTCGCGACACCTCGACGAGCGGGACGGGATCGAGGCGGTCAACGTCGACGAGGCATGGACCGGGTCCCTCAGCAGGGGGATGGTCGAGGGGCTCGTCACGCTGGCCACGTCGCTCGGGATCCTCGCCGTGACCGCCCTGCTCGGACTCATCCCCGTGGCAGGGACCGTCGCCGCGTTCCTCGCCTCGGCCGTCCTGGGCGGACGCATGCTGGCCCTCGAGCTCACCGCGTACCCCATGGCGTGCAGGGGTGTCATCGCGCGGCGCGACCGCATCACTGCGCTGCGTCCCGTGCGCGCCACCGCCTATCTGTTCGGCACGTTCATCTTCCTGATCTTCCTGCTGCCGTTGGGCACGCTCCTCGCGATGCCCGTCGCGGTCGTGGGCGCGAACACCCTGTCGCGCAGGGCGATCGGAGTGCGCGCCGAAGGCGCAGCGGCATAGCGCCGCGTTGGGCGTTCGCGACGATCCGTACGCGTGCGCCCCAGGGACGCGGAGCCGCACGCTGCGCCGATGACGGAGGTGCGCCCCGCGCCGATTCTCTTCGGCGTGCCTCGGCGCCTGGCGAGCGCCTCCGTGTGCATACCTAGATGTGCTGCTCTTCCGGATAGAATCGCTCTCATGACTGAGGGTATGGGTGCGACGCCCGCAGGTTGGTACGACGACGGCTCGGGGCGGCAGCGCTATTGGGACGGTCAGGCCTGGACGGAGCACTACGCGGACGAGTATGCGCAGAAGTTTGGTGGCATGGAGGGTCAGGCGATGCAAGGCGCCAACTCTGCCGACGCCGGAGCCGTCTGGAGTGCAGTGGGACAACCCCTGAGCGGCATCGGTGCGGGTCGCTACCGTCTCACCGAGGAATTCCTGTTCTTCGAGAAGGGGGCGTTGTCCACTCGCGCGCAGCAGATCGCCACGCACGAGATTCACGATGTGGACGCGATGCAATCGATGACCCAGAAGGCGCGCGGCGTCGGGACCATCAAGCTCTTCGCCGTACGTTCCGGCGGGACTCGCGAACAGGTGCTCCTCGAGGACGTCCGTGACTTCCGCGGTGGGGTGGAGGCCATCAACCGGGTGTCGCTGGAGGCGCGGAATCGCCTTCGCACCAAGGAGAACACGCAGCACGTGAACTACTCCGGCCAACTCCCGACGATGCAGGCCGCGCCATCCTCAAGCACGCCGGCAGCGCAAGTCAGCGCCGGTGATGACGCGATCGGCAGGCTACAGAAGCTCGCCGAACTCCACGCGGCGGGCGTGCTCACTGACGAGGAGTTCTCCGCAGCGAAGCAGAAGGCGCTCGGACTGTAGATTCGGGCTGTGACCGCTCCCGTCTTCCTGTGCCCCGCCGCGTCCAAGGCGACGGTCGGCGAGCCGCTCGCGCTCGACGGCGCGGAGGCACGGCACGCGGGCACCGTCCAGCGGCGCGCGGCCGGCGAGGTGCTGGACCTTGTCGACGGACATGGACGACGCGCTCGCGGCCCGATCGTCGAGGTCGCCGAGGGGCGGGTCACCATCCGGGTCGAGGAGGTCCTCGAGGATCGCGACCCCGCGGTGACGCTCGTCCAGGCGCTCGCGAAGGGCGGCCGCGACGAGCAGGCCGTCGAATCCGCGGTCGAGCTCGGTATCACGACGGTCGTGCCCTGGCAGGCCGACCGGTCGATCGTGCAGTGGCGCGGGCCCAAGGCCGAGAAGGCGCGAGCGAAGTGGGACGCGCTCGCGCTCGCGGCCATGAAGCAGAGCCGCCGCGCGGTGCTGCCGACGGTGGACCCGGTCGTCACGACCCGGGGGCTCGTCGCGCGCGTGAGGGAGGCCGTGGCGGCCGGCGAGCGCGTCCTCGTGCTCCACGAGGTCGCGGCTCAGCCGCTCACCTCATTGTCCTGGGACGATGCTTCCCAGCCGGTGACCTTCATCGTCGGGCCCGAGGGGGGCGTCTCGGACGACGAGGTCGCGGCCCTCGTCGACGCGGGCGCCGAGGCCGTGCTGCTCGGCCCGCACGTGCTCCGCGCCTCGACCGCGGGGCCGGCCGGTATCACGGCGCTTGCGGCGCTGCGTCGCACCTGGTGAGGGCGCACGCGAATGTCGGCCGCACGTCCTACGCTGGTGTCATGACCGATTGCCTTTTCTGCCGCATCGTCGCGGGCGAGATCCCCGCGGACATCCTCGCCGAGAACGACACCTGCGTCGCGTTCCGCGACGTCGCGCCGAAGGCCCCCGTGCACGTGCTCGTCGTGCCCCGCAGCCACCTCGAGAACGTCGCCGAGGTCGCGCAGGCGGACCCGGGCCTCCTCGCGGAGATGGCCACGATGGCGCAGGGCATCGCCGACACCGAGTGCGGCGGCCAGTACCGATGGATCTTCAACACGGGGCCGGAGGCCGGCCAGAGCGTCTTCCACGCGCACGGCCACGTGCTCGGCGGCGCGACCCTCGGATGGGAGCCTGCGTGAGCGCGACCCGCGAGATCCTCGTCGAGGACGCCGCCACGATGCCCGAGCTGCTCGGCAGCGGGGACGCGGTGATCCGCGAGGTCGAGAGCGCCTACCCCGACGTGGACATCCATGTCCGGGGGAACAGGATCACCCTGAGTGGCGACGACGCGCAGGTCGCCTCGGCGGCGACCGCGGTCGATGAGCTCCGCTCGGTGCTCGCGGCGGGCGTCCCGCTCACGCCGGACATCGCACGCGAGTCCGTCCGCATGCTGCGCAGCGTTCAGGGAGTGGCCTCCGCGGCGGCCGCCGCGACGGCGGGCAAGGCCTCCGAGCGCCCCAAGGACGTGCTCGCGCGCTCCATCCTGTCCACGCGCGGCCGGACGATCCGTCCCCGCACCGCGGGCCAGGCTGAGTACGTGACGGCGATCGAGAACCACACGATCACGTTCGGCATCGGCCCCGCCGGCACGGGCAAGACCTACCTCGCGATGGCGCAGGCCGTGGCGGCCCTCCAGGCGAAGCGCGTCAACCGCATCGTCCTGACCCGTCCCGCCGTCGAGGCGGGGGAGCGGCTCGGCTTCCTGCCGGGCTCGCTCAACGACAAGATCGACCCGTACCTGCGACCGCTCTACGACGCGCTGCACGACATGATCGACCCCGAGTCGATCCCGCGCCTCATGGAGGCAGGCACGATCGAGGTGGCCCCGCTCGCGTACATGCGCGGACGCACCCTCAACGACGCTTTCATCATCCTCGACGAGGCGCAGAACACCACGCGTGAGCAGATGAAGATGTTCCTCACGCGGCTCGGCTTCGGCGCCACGATGGTGGTCACCGGAGACGTGACCCAGGTCGATCTGCCAGGGGGGACGCAGTCCGGGCTGCGCGCCGCGAGCGAGATCCTCGCGGGCGTCGACGACATCGCCTTCTGCAGGCTCGGTGCCGACGACGTCGTGCGCCACCGGCTCGTGAGCGACATCATCAACGCGTACGCGGCCAAGGAGGACGACGGCAGGGGCGACCGCCCCGTCGGACAGCAGCGACGGTTCGAGCGCCGCGACACCCATGACCGCAACGGGCGTGAGCGCCGCGACCGCGCGCCCCGTGCCCAGGAGTCCGGCCGCGCCCAGCAGACCGCCCGCACGCAGGAGGACGACGAGTGATCGAGGTCAACAACGAGACCGACGCCGAGGTCGATGAGATCGAGTTCGCCGAGCTCGCGCAGTTCGTGCTGCGCGAGATGCACGTCGCCGAGGAGGCGGAGCTCGCGATCATGTTCGTCGACGAGGCCGCGATGGAGCAGCTCCACATCCAGTGGATGGACGAGCCCGGCCCCACCGACGTCCTGAGCTTCCCGATGGACGAGCTGCGTCCCGGCACCGCGGAGGATCCGACGCCCGCGGGGCTGCTCGGCGACATCGTCGTGTGCCCCCCGGTCGCGGCCGACCAGGCGGTCAAGGCCGGTCACACCGCCGAGGAGGAGATGCTGCTGCTCACCACGCACGGCATCCTGCACCTGCTCGGCTACGACCACGTGGAGCCCGAGGAGGAGAAGGAGATGTTCGCGCTGCAGCGGCGCCTCCTGCTCACGTTCCTCGCGAGCCGCGGCGCGTGACGGCGCCGGTGATCCGCTAGATGGAGGCCTTCCCCTGGGCGACCCTCATCGGGCTGGTGGTGGTCGCCGCGCTCGGCGCCGCCGTCATGCACGCGGTCGTCGCGGCGATCGAGCAGGTGCCGTACGCGCGCGAGCGCGAGATCGAGGCATCGCGGCGTCCCGACGGGCGCCCCACCTCGGCCGCGAAGCTGGCCGCCCTGCCCGACCACGCCGATGCCGCATCGTCCGTGGTCTACTCCCTGCTCGAGGCCTTCGCGCTCGTGAGCTGGGCCTTCATCGCATGGGAGATCGCGGACGGCCTCGACTGGAGCTGGGGCCTGGTCGTCACGGCGGCGGCCGGCGTCGGCGCGGCTCTGTCCCTGCTCGTGGTGCGCGCGATCCCGCGCGGCCTCGCGAAGGCCTACCCCGAGGGCGTGCTGCGCGCGCTCGCGCCCGTGGCCTGGTTCCTCATCTGGCTGACGACGCCGATCCGCGCGATCATCCCCGCGCTCAGCTATCCGGAGCTCACCGAGGCCGAGGACCTGGTCGAGCAGGCCGAGGACGCGCTCGAGGCCGACGAGGCCGAGCTGCTGCGCTCGGTCGTGAACCTCGGCGACACCCTCGTGCGCGAGGTGATGGTGCCCCGCACCGACATGATCACCATCCAGGCGGGCACCCCCGTGCGCAAGGCGATGCTGCTGTTCCTGCGCTCGGGCTACTCGCGCGTGCCCGTGGTCGGCGACGGCACCGACGACATGCGCGGCGTCATCTACCTCAAGGACTGCGTGCGCGACACGTGGGACGACTCGGAGCGCCTCGCCGAGCCCGTCGACCACCTCATGCGCGAGCCCGAGTTCGTCCCGGAGTCGCTGCCCGCGGACGATCTGCTGCGACGCATGCAGGACGAGGTCTTCCACATGGGCATCGTGGTCGACGAGTTCGGCGGCGTCGCGGGGCTCGTCACGATCGAGGATGCGCTCGAGGAGATCGTCGGCGAGGTGGTCGACGAGCACGACCGCACGGCCCCCGAGGTCGAGAAGCTGTCCACGGGCGTCTACCGGGTGCCCGCGCGCATGGACCTCGACGAGCTCGCCGAGCTGTTCGACGTCGAGATCGACGATGATGATGTGGAGACCGTCGCGGGGCTCCTCACCAAGGCGCTCGGCAAGGTCCCGATCCCGGGCGCGCACGCCAAGGCGCACGGACTCGAGCTGCTCGCGGACCGCGCGGAGGGCCGACGCCGTCGGCTCACGTCCGTCGTGGTGCGCCGCGACGAGCAGGAGGCGGAAGCCGACACCGGCGAACGTCGCACGGTGAGGGCCGGCAGGTCCCGCAGGAAGGAGCACGACGATGACTGACAGTTCTGAGGCCACGGAGGGCTCGACCGAGCACCGCTCCGGCTTCGCGTGCTTCGTCGGCCGGCCCAACGCCGGCAAGTCGACGCTCATGAACGCGCTCGTGGGGGAGAAGGTCGCGATCATGTCGTCGCGCCCGCAGACCACGCGGCGCGCGATCCGCGGCATCGTCAACCGCGACGACGCCCAGCTGGTCGTCGTGGACACCCCGGGACTGCATCGTCCCCGCACCCTGCTCGGCGAGCGCCTCAACGACCTCGTGCGCGAGACCTTCGCCGAGGTCGACGTGATCGGCTTCTGCCTGCCGGCCGACGAGAAGATCGGCCCGGGCGACAAGTGGATCGCGCGCGAGCTCTCCGAGGCGCGGGCGCCCGTCATCGCGATCGTGACCAAGGTCGACAAGGTGCCGCGCGATCGCGTCGCCGAGCACCTGCTCGAGGTGACGCAGCTGGGGGAGTGGGCCGACATCGTCCCCGTCTCCTCCGTCAAGGACATCCAGGTCGACGTGCTCACCGACGTCCTCGTCGGCCACCTCCCTGAGGGGCCGCCGCTGTACCCGTCTGGCGAGGTCACCGATGAGCCCGAGGACGTGATGATCGCCGAGCTCATCCGTGAGGCCGCGCTCGAGGGCGTGCGGGACGAACTCCCGCACTCGCTCGCCGTGGTCGTCGAGGAGATGGTCGAGCCCGGCGAGGAGACCTCGTCTCGTGACATCCTCGAGATCCGCGCGCACGTGTTCGTCGAGCGCGACTCCCAGAAGGGCATCGTCATCGGAAAGGCGGGCTCCCGTCTGAAGGAGGTCGGCGCGACCGCCCGCGAGGGCATCCAGCGGCTGCTCGGTCGCAAGGTCTACCTGGACCTTCGCGTGAAGGTCGCCAAGGAGTGGCAGCGCGACCCGAAGCAGCTCGGGCGACTCGGGTTCTGAGCGCCCGCGTCCGCGTCCGCGGTCGCCGTCGTCTGCCGACTGCGGGTTCCGGCCGCCGTGCGCTGAGAGTTCGCTGAGGGGCCTGGTCAGCGCACGCCGCGCCCACGTATCGTGGTCGCCTGCGGTCGCGCCGGGCGGTCGTCGCGAAGGGAGCCTCTGCCGTGGATGACTCTCAGGGCGCGCTTGTCGACCGGGTGGGTCGCGAGGCGCAGCTCTTCAAGGACGTGGGCGTCGCCGTCGGTGCGGCGGGCCAGCGCTGGCTCGAGACCAGCACGAGGCTGTGCGCGGACCTCGAGACCTTCGGCGACGCGGCTCTGCTCGACCCAGACGTCCAGGATGCCGATCACTCGGGGCACGTGCGCGCGGCGGCCGAGCTGTTCGAGCGCGTCGCGGCCCTCTCGCCGCGCGTGCCGCAGATGCTCGCGGGGCTGTCCGCGCAGGCCGACTCTTTCCGCGACCTCCTCACCGAGTGCGTCACCGCGGTGAAGGACGGCGAGGTCGACGTCACGCTCGTCGAGCGCGCTGAGCGGATGCGGATGTCGTTCGAGACGAGCTACGTATCCATGGCGGACCTGCTCGACGAGGTGGCCGCCGTCGACCAGGCGCTGCGGTTCCAGCTGGTGCGGCTCGGGCTGCGGGACTCCGAGGACTAGCGCCTGGCCGGACGCCCGGATGCGAGCCGGCGGCGCGACCCTCGCGACCCGCGTCCCATGATCGCCATGGGTGGCGCGCGGCATCGAGTGCGCTATGGTGGCCGTATGCGTGCACGCTCGCTGCTTCTTAGCTGCCGCGACGAGGCCTAGAACAGGCTGGCTCCTCGTCGCGGCGGTTCGTGTGCCGGCCCACCGACGAGTTGAGACCCTGAGAGAAGCGACATGACGAGCGAGCAGACCAGCACCGAGCCCACGCATTACACCGGCGGCGACCAGAAGAAGTCGCCCATGCCGATCCACAAGTACGTGCCGTTCCAGGACCAGATCCGCGTGGAGATGGCGGACCGGACGTGGCCGTCGAAGGTCATCACCGAGGCGCCCCGGTGGTGCGCGGTCGACCTGCGCGACGGCAACCAGGCCCTGATCGAGCCGATGAACTCCGAGCGCAAGATGCGCATGTTCGACCTCCTGGTCCGCATGGGCTACAAGGAGATCGAGGTCGGATTCCCGAGCGCGAGCCAGACGGACTTCGACTTCGTCCGCAAGCTGATCGAGGACGATCACATCCCGGACGACGTGACGATCCAGGTGCTGACCCAGGCGCGTGAGCACCTGATCGAGCGCACCTACGAGTCCATCAAGGGCGCCAAGCAGGCGATCGTCCACCTCTACAACTCGACGTCGATCCTGCAGCGCGAGGTCGTCTTCCGCGCGGATGAGGACGAGATCGTCGACATCGCGACCCACGGTGCGATGCTGTGCCAGAAGTTCGAGGAGACGATCCCCGAGACCCGCGTCTTCTACGAGTACAGCCCCGAGTCCTACACGGGCACGGAGCTCGAGTACGCGGTGCGCGTGTGCAACGCCGTGCTGGACGTGTGGCAGCCGACGCCGGACCGCAAGGTGATCATCAACCTGCCCGCGACCGTCGAGATGGCGACGCCGAACGTGTACGCCGACTCGATCGAGTGGATGAACCGCCACCTGGACTTCCGCGACTCGGTGGTGCTGAGCCTGCACCCGCACAACGACCGCGGCACCGCGATCGCCGCGGCCGAGCTGGGCTACATGGCCGGCGCGGACCGCATCGAGGGCTGCCTGTTCGGCAACGGCGAGCGCACCGGCAACGTGGACCTGGTGACGCTCGGCATGAACCTGTTCAGCCAGGGCATCGACCCGCAGATCGACTTCTCGGACATCGACGAGGTGCGCCGCACGGTCGAGTACTGCAACCAGATCGACGTCCACCCGCGTCACCCGTGGGGCGGCGACCTGGTCTTCACGGCCTTCTCCGGCTCCCACCAGGACGCCATCAAGAAGGGCCTCGAGGCCATGGAGGACAAGGCCATGCGCATGGGCGGGTCGGTCGACGACCTCGTCTGGGCCGTGCCCTACCTGCCGATCGACCCCAAGGACGTCGGCCGCTCCTACGAGGCCGTGATCCGCGTCAACTCGCAGTCCGGCAAGGGCGGCGTGGCGTATCTTCTCAAGTCGGAGCGCCAGCTCGACCTCCCGCGTCGGCTTCAGATCGAGTTCTCGCGCGTCGTCCAGCGCCACGCCGACGAGCTCGGCGTCGAGATGACCGCCGAGTCGCTGTGGAAGATCTTCGAGGACGAGTACCTGCCGTCGCCCGACCCCGAAAAGCAGTGGGGTCGCTTCGCGCTCCAGGGCACGCGGTCCACGTCCTCCGAGACCGGCCCCGACACGCTGTCGGCCGACATCGTCGACGACGGCGCGGCCGTCACGGTCGAGGGCGACGGCAACGGCCCGGTGGAGGCGTTCGTCGCCGCGCTCGGTACCCGCGGCGCGAAGGTCGAGGTCCTCGACTACGCCGAGCACGCGATGACCTCGGGCGGCGACTCGCGCGCCGCTGCGTACGTCGAGTGCGAGATCGGCGACGAGATCTTCTGGGGCGTCGGTATCGACCCGTCGATCACGACGGCCACCCTCAAGGCCATCATCTCTGCCGTCAACCGCCAGGCGCGGTAGCCCGAAGCTCTGCGGCGGGCCGCCAAGCGCGGTCGTGTCGCAGCGTCCCGGCCGAGCCACGCCATCCCGTAGACCACGGGGGACGCGGGGTCGGGACCGGACGCGCCGGAGGAGAGCCATCGACCATGGTGAACCCCGGCGCGTCCTCATACGCAGAACGCCCCGCCCACCCCGTGAGGGGCAGGCGGGGCGTCGTCGTCGCGGTCAGGCTGCCGGAGCAGCGCTGGCGGCTGCCACGGCTCAGGCCGCGACGAGCTCCGGCTTCTGGCCGGGGAGGGAGGCCACCACCCGCGGCGCGCGGGCGAGAAGCCAGATCATGAACCACACCTCGGAGACGAGCGACAGCGTCGCGACGATCGCGAGGAACGCACCTCCGAAGTCGGCGTAGTTGGCGAGCAGCAGGTGGGCGAACGTGTCCGCGATGTAGGCGACGCCCGCGAGCGACAGGGCGATCCCGAGCGCTCGGCCGAGGCCCGACGCGAACAGGATGCGACCGACGACGATGAGGTGCAGGCCGAACGCGATCAGGGCGAGCAGCCACGTGACGTCGAAGGCCTCCATCGCGAGCCCTGTCCATGCCTCGCGCTGACCGACGTCGAGCCCGGTGAGGACGTCGCCGCCGACGGACAGCTGGAGCGCAAGGACCATGAAGGTGATCGCGGGCACGAACGCCACGGTGTAGGCGAGGCGCAGCCACGCGGCGAGCAGCGAGCGGCGCTCGCCGGTGTGGCGCAGCAGCACGTGCAGCGCCCAGGCGATGCCGATGTCGATCATCGCGATCACGGTGAAGCCCGCGATCCCGAAGCGGAACGTGGTCTCGTTGTCGGCGATGTTGCTCATGGTCGCCGCCGGGTCGTCGAGGACGACGAGCTGGTTGCGGACCAGGAAGTTCGCGCCCATGGCGAGCAGCACGATGGCGATGTAGCCGAGGCCGGCGAGGCGCGCGGCGTTGGCGGGGGACAGGGCGGTTGAGGATGTGGACGATGCGGCGGGTCGGATGGCGTTCATGGTGAGGACTCCTCTGGTGTCGAGACGATGCTGGTGTGGGCTGGGATGCAGGTGTGCGGCGCGGTGAGGCGCAGTGCGGGGGGTGCGGCGCTCAGTCGGCGTCGCGGACGGTGACGACGGTCTTGCTGGCGATGCGTCCCGCGGCGAGGTCCGTGACCGCGTCGGCCGTACGGTCGAGCGGGTACGTGCTCGTGACCGCGGCGCGGACGGCGCCGGACTCGACCAGGACCGCGAGGCGGTTGAGGAGCACGGCGTTGGTTGCCGAGAGCATCCCGGTCAGGCGCTGCTTCGTGAAGAGCGAGACCAGCGGGGCCACGAGCGAGCGGCCTGATCCGCCGATGAGCGAGTCTCCGCCCTCGCCACCCACGAGCACCAGGGTGCCGGTGGGGGAGAGGATGCGACGCAGGCGGCCCAGCGAGGTGAGGCTGCCGGCGTCGATGATGACGTCGAACTGCTCGTCGAGCTCGGTGACCTTGGTGGTCCGGTAGTCGATGACGCGCTCCGCCCCGAGCTCGCGCACCAGGTCGGCCTTCGCCGCGCTCGCGACGCCGGTGACGTGGGCGCCCGCGGCGACGGCGATCTGGACGGCGAACGAGCCGACGCCTCCCGAGGCGCCCAGGATGAGGACGCGCTGGCCAGCCTCGACCTTCGCGGTGTCCTCCACTGCCTCGAGCGCCGCGACGGCGGACACCGGCATCGCGCCCGCGTCGGTCATCGAGGTGCCCGCGGGCTTCGCGGCGAGGCGCTCTTCCTTAGCGATCGCGAACTGCGCGTACGAGCCGTCCGCCGTGCCGAAGACCTCGTCGCCCACCGCGAAGCGGGTGACGCCCGCGCCGACGGCGGTGACAACGCCCGCGAGGTCGGAGCCCATCACGGGCTGCTTGGGGCGGCGGAGGCCGAAGCCGATCGCGCGGATGACGAGCGGGCGGCCGGTGGCGAGGTGCCACACGCCGCGGTCGACGCCCGCGGCGTGGACCTCGACGAGGACCTCTCCCTCGCGGGGCTGCGGCACGGCGACGGCGTCGACGTGGATCTGCTCGGGGCTGCCGTAGTGGCGCTGGACTGCTGCCTGCATGGTGGTCGTCTCCGTGGTCGTGTGCGTGTGCGTGTGCGTGTCCGTGGACGATGCGGCGGTCGCGGAGGCGGCTGCGGCGATCGAGGCGGCCGAGGTGGCGGCGGTGGCGGTGGTGCTGGCGTTCATGGTTTCCCTCCCCAGGGTTGTCGTGCGTCGTACTTAGTACGCCGCTGATGACAACGCTAGGCGTACTTAGTACGAGCGTCAAGCCAGAATTCAAAAGAGGTATGTTTACCAGGTGATTTGACGGCGTACTAAGTACGATCTACAGTGGTATGCGTACTAAGTACGACTACACCGAGGAGAAGCATCATGTCCCGCATCGAGTCCCCGATCGCCGCAGGCGAGACCGCAGTCAAGAAGGAGTACCCCTGGTACGCGATCCCCGCGATCCTGTCCATGCTCATGCTGAGCTCAGGTGGGATGGTCGCGCTGCTCGGCTACGGCATCGCGATGATGTCGTCCGCGACGTACTGATGTCGCATGTGGCGGTCGCCCGACACGCGCGTGTCGGGCGTGCCGGTCGCCTCGCCACATCTGTGACACTTGATCAGCCCGTATCCCGTACGGCTCACGAAGGGAGCCCCTCATGGCCGCCGCCCGCATCGCACTGACGAAGGAGCGCATCGTCGATGCCGCCATGCGTATCGCGGACGACGGTGGCGTCGAGGCGCTCACGATCCGTGCCCTCGCGAACGAGCTGGGGACGAAGCCGATGACGCTGTACACGCACGTCGACGGCAAGGACGCGGTGCTCGACCTCATGGTGGAGCGGGTGTTCTCCGAGATCGACGATCCGCCGGCCGACCTGGACTGGCGCGACGCGATTCGTGTCCGCTGCCGCTCGGCTCGCGAGGTGCTCGTGCGTCATCCCTGGTCCGTGCCGCTGCTCGAGTCGAGGAGGTCGCCGGGGCCCGAGCTGCTCCGGCATCATGAGGCGATGCTCGCGACCCTCGAGCGCGGCGGCCTGGCGCTGCCGCTCATGGCGCACGGCTACGCGATCCTCGACAGCTTCGTCTACGGCTTCGCGATCGAGGAGGCCAACCTGCCCGACATGGGAGGGGATGGGCTTTCCGACGTCGCCGCGGAGATCGCGCAGGCCTTCATGACGGGGGAGTACCCCCAGATGGCGCGGCTCGCGATGGAGCACGTCGCTCAGCCTGGCTACTCGTTCGGCGCGTCGTTCGACGTGGGCCTCGACATGATCCTCGACGGGCTCGAGGCCTTCGCGCGCTAGGTGCGAGCCTCCGCCGAACCTGCTCCCGCGCGGGGGACAATGGTGCGGTGCCCCTCTATCGTGACGACGCCATCGTCCTGCGCACCCACAAGCTGGGTGAGGCGGACCGCATCGTCACGATGCTCAGCCGGCACCACGGCAAGATCCGTGCAGTCGCGAAGGGCGTGCGCCGGACGTCGTCCCGGCTCGGCGCTCGCGTGGAGCCGTTCATGCTCGTCGACGTGCAGCTGTACGAGGGCCGCAACCTCGACGTGGTGAGCCAGGTCGAGACCAAGGAGCCCTACGCGCGCCGCATCGCCGAGGACTACGCGCTCTACACCGCGGCGACCGCGATGGTCGAGACCGCCGACAAGCTGGTCGACCACGAGAAGGAGCCCGCGTACCCGCAGTACCGGCTCCTGCATGGCGCACTCGGCGCGCTCAGCCGCCGCGAGCACGACGCCGGGCTCGTGCTGGACTCGTTCCTGCTGCGCTCGCTCGCGATCGCGGGCTACGCCCCGAGCTTCGACGACTGCGCGTCGTGCGGGGCTCCCGGGCCTCACAGAGCCTTCGCGATCGCCGAGGGCGGCGCGGTGTGCGAGGAGTGCCGCCCCTCGGGCGCCGCTGCTCCCTCGCCCGAGACGTTCACCCTGCTCTCCGCGCTGCTCGAGGGGGAGTGGGGCCCCGCGGATGCCTCGGAGGATAGGGCGCGGCGCGACGCCGCGGGCCTCATCGCGGCGTACGCGCAGTACCACCTCGAGCGCAAGGTGCGCTCGCTGGGCCTGGTCGACCGCGCCTGACACGGGTCCACGGGACACAGTCCCGCGCCGTCACCGGAAGTTCTCCCGATCGCCACGTCATTGTGGCCCCACGGGCCATCCCGATTCTCTAGGCTGGACCCCGCGTCCACGCGCGCGGCAGAAAGGACCCCATGCGCCCCACGGTGATCTTCGACTTCGACGGCACTCTCGCGCTCGGCAACGGGCCGATCGAGGCGTACGCGAGGGGGGTCGCCGAGGCGGCGGGCCTTCCGGACCTCGCCGCGCAGGCGCTCGAGGCGCTGGCCGCCTTCGAGGCGGGCGAGGGGCCCGCGATCGACGGCTACGACGCCGTGAGGATCGTCGCGCTCGAGGCGGGGGTCGGGGACGATGCGCTCTCCACCGGGTACGTCAGCTCGCGCGCGGCGCTCGCAACGGAGGAGGCGCCCATCCACGCGCCGGAGGGTCTCGAGGGGTTCCTCGCCCGGCTCGCCGAGCACGCCGAGCTCATGCTCGTCACCAACTCGCCGGACGTGCGGATCACCGAGGCGCTTGCCGTTCTCGGCGCGAGCGTCATCACGCGCCGAGTGTGCTCGGCCCGCAAGCCCGCGGGGCTCGCGATGGTGATCGACCAGGTCCTGCCGACGGGTCCCGTGCTCAGCGTCGGCGACATCTACGTCAACGATCTCGAGCCCGCGGTGAACCGGGGAGCCGCGAGCGCCCTGATCGGTGCCACGTGGGAGACGCACCGCGCGGACGTGACCATGGCGGCGGAGACGCTGCCCGAGCTGTACGACGACATCCTCGCGTGGGCGCGAGCCGCGTCACGCTGACGCGTCCCTCACGCCGAGGCGGATCGCACGTGACCTGGGGAGGGGAGCACGCATGACCTGGACCGGAGCCCCGGAGGCGCCGCCGAGCGCGCGCATCGCCGCGCTCCTGCCCTCGCTCCAGCCGAGCGAGCGCAGGGTCGCGGAGACCATCGCGGAGGACGCCGCCGCCTCGGTCGACATGACCGCACAGCAGCTCGCGACGGCCGCGGGCGTGGGGCGGGCCTCCGTCGTGCGGGCCGCGCAGTCGCTTGGCTACGAGGGGTATCCCCAGCTGCGCGTGGCGCTCGCGCGCGAGGAGGTGGCCGACCCCGCCCTCGGCGCCGAGGGCAGCCTCGGCGTGGTGCTGGGTGCGCTCGACCGCTTCAGCAAGACGCTGCCGGCAGCGGCCTCCGGGCTCACGGCGGGCGCCGTCGAGGAGTTCCTCGAGGCGCTGGATGGCGCGGGCAGGGTCGTGGTCGCGGCGAGCGGACTGTCCGCTCCGCTCGCGTACGACGTCACGCTGCGGCTCGTGAGCGCGGGACGCCCCGTCGAGTACGTGCCCGACTCGCTCGCGCAGCGCATCACCGCGTCGCAGCTGGTCGAGGGCGACGTCCTGCTCGCGATCTCTGGATCGGGCACGAGCACCACGACGGTCGGCGCCGCGATCACGGCCCGCGCCGCGGGCGCGACGGTGCTGGGCCTGACGGCCTTCGCCCGTTCACCCCTGGCTCAGCATGCGAACACGATCCTTGTGGTGCCTTCCCCAGCCCCGTCCTTCACCGGTGAGCTGCTGCTCACCTCGCGCGCGGGCATGGCGCTCGTGATCGAGGGCCTGGTCGAGGCGTTCGTCGCCCGCCGCGGGCGCTCCGCGACCGACGCTCGCGCCGCCGCCCTCACCGCCATCTCGGACGCCCTGATCGAATAGCCGGCACCCGCATCGTCCCTGCCCGAGCATCGTCCTGGCCCCAGTAGGCTGACACGGGTGAGCCCGACGATGCCCTTCCCCCATGCAGGCGGTGCGACGCCCCCGGAGCTTCCCAAGGATGCGGTGCCCAAGCATGTGGCCGTCGTGATGGACGGCAACGGTCGCTGGGCCAAGGAGCGCGGGCTTCCCCGCACCGAGGGGCACACCAGGGGAGAGGCCTCCCTGCTGGACGTGGTCGCGGGCGGCATCGAGGTCGGCGTCGAGCACATCAGCGCGTACGCGTTCAGCACCGAGAACTGGAAGCGCAGCCCCGAGGAGGTGCGCTTCCTCATGGGCTTCAACCGCGACGTGATCCGGCGACGCCGCGACGAGATGCACGAGTGGGGCGTGCGTGTGCGCTGGGCCGGCCGGCGTCCGCGCCTGTGGAAGTCGGTCATCACCGAGCTTGAGAAGGCCGAGGAGCTCACCCAGGACAACAAGGTCCTCACGCTCACGATGTGCGTCAACTACGGCGGTCGCGCGGAGATCGCCGATGCGGCCAAGGAGATCGCGCGCAAGGTCGCTGCCGGCGAGATCAACCCCGAGAAGATCACCGAGGCGACTCTCGCCGCCCACCTCGACGAGCCCGACATGCCCGATGTCGACCTCTTCTGGCGCTCCTCCGGAGAGCAGCGGTCGAGCAACTTCCTGCCGTGGCAGGCGGCCTACGCGGAGTACGTGTTCTCCGACGTGCTGTGGCCCGACGTGGACCGCACGCACCTGTGGGCGGCTATCGAGGAGTATGCGCGTCGGAACCGGCGCTTCGGCGCTGCCTAGCCCTGTGCGCTAGCCTTGCGCGCGCTCGCGCGGCGCAGCGTGGTCAGTCCCCACGCCGCCGCGACGACGCCGGCCACCACGCCGAGGCCGAGCCACGGCGAGCGCGCGAAGGCGCTCATGAGGCTCAGCCCGAGGAACGAGTAGACGACGGCCCACGCGACGCAGCCGGGGATCATCGCAGCCGTGTACAGGTCCCATCGCATGCGCGTGTAGCCGGCGGCGGCGTTGACCATCGTCTGGAAGCCGATCGTGAGGAACGACAGCGGGACCCCGACGAAGCCCCATCGATCCAGGAACGCCTGCGCGCGCTCCCATGAGGGGCCCGACAGATGCTTCGCGAACCGGGCGCGTCGACCATGCACCTCGTCATGGGCTGCGGCCTCCGCGCCGCGGCGCACCCAGCGTCCCGCCCAGTACGTCGCCTGCGCGCGCAGCAGGACTACGCAGAACAGGAAGGCGAAGAGCCCGAGCCAGGGGCCGTCGGAGATGAACGACGGCACACCTGCCATCAGCCGCCCGCCTTCGCGCAGTCCGCGCAGGTGCCGATGAGCTCGACGGTGTGATCGACGTTCGTGTAGCCGTGCTTGGCGGCGATGCGCGTCGCGACGGACTCGAGGTCCGGGATGTCGATGTCGACCGCCGCGCCGCAGTTGCGGCAGCGGAGGTGATGGTGGTGGACCTCGGGCTGCTCGCAACGGCGGTACAGCGTCTCGCCGGACGCGGTCACGACGGTGTCGACGTCGCCCGACTCGGAGAAGTGCTGGAGGCTGCGGTACACCGTGGCGAGCCCGATCGACGCGCCCTGGTGGCGCAGGTGGTCGTGCCAGTCCTGGGCGGATCGGAAGCCGCCGCCGTCGAGCGCGTCGAGGATCGCCTGGCGCTGCCGGGTCATGCGGGGGCGTGCTGCCTCGGTCATGCGGGAGCCTTCCTCACGTGCGTCAGGGTGGTGATCAGACCCACGGCAGCGTAGACCACGACGCCGAGGACCACGATGAGCGCGCCAGGGCTCAGGTCCTGGAACAGCGTGATCCACACCCCGGTGAGCGTCAGCACCGCGCCGATCGCCATCGCGAGCCGCATGGTCCGAGAGAAGGACCTGGTGATGAGCTGGGCGATCGCGACGGGGAGGATCATCAACGCGCTGACGAGCAGCACGCCGACGACGCGCATCGACACCGTGATGGTGATCGCGGCGAGCACCGCGACGACCATGTTGAGGGCGTTGACCGGCAGCCCGGTCGACTCGGCGAACTCCTGGTCGTGGGTCACGGAGAACAGCGCGCTGCGCAGCCCGATGCCGATGATCAGGATGACCGAGCCCATGCCGACCGTCCACCACACGTCGTTCCACGTCACGGTGGAGATCGAGCCGAAGAGGTAGCCGAGGAGGTTCGCGTTCGAGCCGCCCGCGAGCGAGATGAGCAGCACGCCGCTCGCGATTCCGCCGTAGAAGAGGACCGCCATGACGATGTCGGCGGCCGCGCCACGGGAGCGCAGGCGCTCGATCGTGACGGCGCCGGCCACCGCGAAGACCACCGCGCCGGGGATCGCCCAGGCGTCCTGCTCGGCGAGGTTCGCCGCAGAGCCCGCGAGCCAGCCCGCCGCGACTCCCGCGAGAGCGACGTGGCCGATGCCGTCGCCGAGCAGCGCCATGCGCCGCTGCACCAGATACGTGCCGACGACGGGCGCCGTGATGCCGACGAGGAGCCCGACCAGCAGGATGCGCTGGACCAGGGGGTCCGTGAGGAGCTCGATCATGCGCCGGGCACCTCCATCGAGATCGTCGGGTCGTCGCGACGCTGGTCGTCGTGCGGGTGGTCGTGGTCGTGGCCGGGAAGGGCGTGCACTCCCATGTCCTTGGGCGGCGGGCCGTCGTAGGTCACGCATCCGTGGTCGAGCACGACCGCGCGGTCGATGTGCCGCGCGACGGCTCCGAGCTCGTGGAGGACGACGACGATCGCGACGCCGTGGTCCTTGAGGTGCCCGAGCGTGTGCGCGAACTGCACCTGGGAGCTGAGGTCCACGCCGGCCATCGGCTCGTCGAGGATCATGAGGTCGGGCTTGCGGACGAGCGCGCGGGCGATGAGCACGCGCTGCTGCTGACCGCCGGACAGGCGGGAGACGTCGCGACCCGCGAGGTCCTCGATGCCGACCTCGCGCAGCGCCTCCTTGGCGAGGGCCTTCGCGTTGCGCGGAGGGATCAGACCGCCTAGTCGACCGTGGCGCGACGCGGTGCCCGCGCCGAGCAGGCCCGAGACGACGACCTCGCTCGCGGTGGCTGACACGCCTCCTCCGGCCGAGATGCGCTGGGGCACGTAGCCGAGGCGCGCGCGGCTCTTGGCGTCCGCGGGCTGGCCGAAGATCGAGATCGTGCCCGCCGACGCGGGGATCGCGCCGACGACGGTGCGCACGAGGGTCGACTTCCCGGAGCCGTTGCCGCCGAGGAGGGCGACGACCTCGCCGGGATGTGCCTTCAGGGAGACCCCGTGGAGGATCTCGTTGCCCTGGAGAGACACGTGAACCCCCGCCGCATCGAGTGCGGCGGGGGCGTCGGTGCTGGTGAGATCAGGAGCAGCCAAGTGCGGACCGCAACGTCTCGAGGTTGGTGTTCATGACTTCAATGTAGTCCTCGCCGTCGGCGACGGTCTCGATCGGGCTGAGCACCGTGGTCTCCACGCCGGCGTCCTCCGCGAGGGACTTCGCGACGTTGGCGGAGACGGCGTCCTCGGTGAACACGGTCGTGGTGCCCGTCTCCTCGACGATCGTACGCAGCTCGCGCAGGCGCGCGGGGGAGGGCTCGGTGTCGGGATCGATGCCCGCGATGGACTCCTGCGTCAGGCCGTACGCCGCCGCGAGGTAGCCGAACGCGGAGTGGCTCGTGACGATCGTCGTGCGCTCGCACGAGGCGAGGCCCTCGGTGTAGTCGGCGTCGATCTGCTCGAGCTCGGTGTTCAGCGCCTCGGCGTTGGCCGTGTAGGTGTCGGCGTTGTCGGGGTCGATCTCCCCGAAGGCATCCGCGACCGCGTCCGCGTACTCGGCGAGCAGGGTCGGGTCGAGCCAGAAGTGCGGGTCCACGTCGCCGTGGTCGTGCTCCTCTTCCTCCTCGTCCTCGTGCTCCTCATCCTCGTGCTCGTCCTCGTCGTCCCCGTCCATGAGGGTGACGTAGTCGGTGACGTCGAGGCCGGTCACGCCGGTCGACTCGATCGCGTCGTCGACGGCGGCCTGGAAGTCGGTGAGGTAGAGCACCAGGTCGGCCTTGCTCAGGGAGCGGACCGTCGCGGGGGAGAGCTCGAGATCGTGGGGCTCGACGCCCGGCTGCGCGAGCGGGAGGACGTCGATGAGGTCGCCGCCGACCTGCTCCGCCACGAACTGAAGCGGGTAGAACGACGCCGCGATGAGTGGCAGGTCCGAGTCGGACGAGGCGCTGGCCGAGTCGTCGGTCGAGGTCGAGCAGGCGCTGAGCAGCAGCACCGACGAGGCGGCGGCCGCGAGGGCCGCGGAGGAGCGAATCTTCATGACACCCAATGTATGTATGGTGATTATCATTGTCAAACTCGCTAGCAAGCGCGCAGGTGGTTCACGTTCTGCGACGCGATCAGGCCTCCGGGAACCAGTCCTCCATGGTGTCCGCGTCGGCGTCGATCGCCTCTCCGGGGCGCAGCAGCGAGTCCGCGAACGCCTGGGCGATCTGGGCGCGATCCGCACCCATGCCGGTGATCCGCAGGTGCGTCCGGCGGCGGCGCGCGGACGGCCACGGGCCGTGCTCGCCCACGCGCACCTGACCGCCCGCGGCCTCCCAGACACACAGGCCCTCGGGGCGCGAGGCGACCCAGAAGTGCCCGCGCGCCTGCACGTTGTGATCGGCGAAGCGGTGGATGCTCTCGCGCAGCCGTGCCGGGTGGAAGGCCTGGGGGCTGTCGAGCACGAGCGTCCACACGCCGTTCTCGTCCTTGGTGACTCGCGACGTGCGGTGGGCCGGGGCGATCCTCGCCAGCGCATCGGCCGGCCGCCCCCTGCGGGACAGCAGGCGCTCGGCGTCGACCTCGCCCAGCACCCCGTCCATCACGGCTGCCCCCTCGCCACGCAGGTGCGTCGCGAGCGCGCGTGCCTCGGGGGTCACCTCGGACTCGCTCAGGAGCAGCACGACGTCCGCGACGGACACGACCGGACCGACGGCCTCGGCGAGCACGCGATCGTCGTCGTTCGACAGCCCGAGTCCCAGGTCGTCGAGCCACTCGTCGCAGAAGGCGTCGTCCACGAGCGTGACGGCATCGAGCGCGGCGATGACGCTGCCGAACCGGGCGCCCGCGAGCACTCCCGCGCGGCCCATCTCGTGCTCGAGGGAGCGCAGCAGGGGAGCGGGGTCGGCCGTGACGGGGAGTGCGACCACGGCGTGAGCCCAGCAGCCCTCGTCGCGCATCCGCACGAGCGTGGGGATGACGTCCTCGCGCACCGCGCACGACAGGCACGAGTGCTCGAGGGGCGCGGACTCGTTCTCGACGACGCCGCATGCGCCCGAGGCGACGTGGCGGACGCCGTCCTCGTCGACGTCGTGCGAGACGACGACCGTGTCGGGGGAGTCGGTGGCCAGCTGGAAGGCGAGCGCCGCCCGAACCACGGGGTCCAGGGTGGCGAGGATCGAGATCGTGAAGGTGCTCATGGCGTGAGACTGTAGCACTTGACGCGAATGAGAATCATTACTAAGTTGTCCGGCATGTCAGCACAGCGATGCCAGGTGACTGGGGCAGTCCCCAGCTTCGGCAACACCATCTCCCACTCCCACCGGCGCACGAGCCGCCGGTGGAAGGTCAACATCCAGCGCAAGCGGTTCTGGGTCGAGAGCCTCGGACGGCACGTGACCCTCAACGTCAGCACGAAGGGCCTGAAGGTCATCGACCGCGACGGCATCGATGCGGTGGCCGCCCGCCTCCTCGCGAGCGGGGAGAAGATCTGATGGCCGGCCGCAAGGACGTGCGCGACAAGATCGTGCTCGAGTCCACCGCCGGCACCGGCGTGCGCTACGTCACCACCAAGAGCCGCCGCAACACCCCCGACCGCCTCGTGATCCGCAAGTACGACAAGATCGCGCGGCGCCACGTCGACTTCAAGGAGACCCGCTGATGGCGAAGAAGAGCAAGATCGCGCGCCAGCACCAGCGCGAGGCCACCGTGGCCCGCTATGCCGAGCGCCGCCAGGAGCTCAAGAAGGCCTCGGTCAACCCGCACCTGACCGCGCAGGGGAGGGCGGACGCCATGGCCGCCCTCCACGCGCTCCCTCGCGATGCGAGCCCCGTGCGTCTGCGCAACCGCGACTCGGCCGACGGCCGACCCCGAGGCCACGTCGGCAAGTTCGGGCTCTCACGAGTGTCGTTCAGGCAGGCGGCGCTGCGCGGCGACCTCCCCGGCGTGACGAAGTCGAGCTGGTAGCCATGAAGAAGGGAATCCACCCGCGCTACGAGCCCGTCGTCTTCCGCGACCGCTCCGCCGACTTCGCGTTCCTTACCCGCTCCACCGCGACCTCGTCCCAGACGATCGTGTGGGAGGACGGCCGCGAGTACCCCGTGATCGACGTCGAGATCTCCTCCGCGAGCCACCCGTTCTTCACCGGCAAGGCGAAGGTCGTGGACACCGCCGGGCGCATCGACCGCTTCAACCGCCGCTACGCGAAGGAGGGCCGATGAAGGTCCGCGCCTCGATCCGCTCTCTCGCGAAGAAGGAGGGCGCGATGGTCGTGCGCCGCCGCGGGAAGCTCTACGTCATCAACAAGCGAAACCCTCGATTCAAGGGAAGGCAGGGCTGACATGGCAGTTCCCAAGCGCAAGATGTCGCGCTCGAACACCCGCAAGCGCCGTGCGCAGTGGAAGGCCGAGCAGCCGGCCCTGGTCCCCGTCACCGTCGACGGCATCACCCATCGGGTGCCGCGACCCCTGGTTCGCGCGGTCCAGAAGGGCCTCGTGGATCCTGATCACCGGTAGGTCTTGACAACGCACCGGTGATCGGCGCCTCGGTCCAGAGGGCTTATGGGGATGGGCCGCACGGACAACGAGACGCCTCAAGCGGCCCTTCCGTCGAGAGACGGGAGGGCCGCTTCACACGCCTCGATGCTCGGCCGTCCGCGAGGAATCGCGCGGCGCGAGCATCGCCACCAACCCCGTCGCGCGTCCAGCAAGGGCGCAGGCGGCGCCAGCTATAAGGAGAAAGAGCGCTCATGAACAAGAACGAACTGATCGAACGGATCGGCGAGCGTGCCGAGCTGTCGAAGGACGCCGTGGCCGCGGTGCTCGCCGGCTTCGAGGCGGAGGCCGCCGAGGCCCTCGGTCGCGGCGACGACGTGCGCCTGCCCGGCTTCCTTACGATCGAGACGGCTCAGCGCTCGGCTCGCACCGGTCGCAACCCTCAGACGGGCGCGGCGATCGAGATCCCCGCGCAGACCGTCGCGAAGGTCAGCGCAGGAAGCAAGCTCAAGGCGGCGGCGCGGGGCGCGTAGTCGCGGCTCGGCAGTCGCTCGGCCCGGCTTCCCTCGGGGAGCCGGGCCGTCGCCGTGTTCGAGGGCATCCGCGGCACGAGGTGGGCCCGGTCGCTTATAGACTGACGCGAGCATCGAACCCACCCCCGAGGAGCACCACCGTGGCCGCACCCAGCCGTCTCGACAACGTCATCTCGCTCGCGAAGCGTCGCGGCTTCGTCTTCCCCTGCAGCGAGATCTACGGCGGAACCCGGTCGGCGTGGGACTACGGACCCCTGGGCGTCGAGCTCAAGGAGAACATCAAGCGCCAGTGGTGGCGCTCGATGGTCACGAGCCGCGACGACATCGTCGGCCTCGACTCGTCCGTCATCCTCGCGCCGCAGGTGTGGGAGGCCTCGGGCCACATCAAGGCCTTCGTCGACCCGCTCGTCGAGTGCCTGTCCTGCCACAAGCGCTACCGCGAGGACCACCTGCTCGAGGAGTTCGAGGAGAAGAAGGGTCGCGCCCCCGAGGGCGGCCTCGCCGAGATCGCGTGCGCGAACTGCGGCACGCGCGGCCAGTTCACCGAGCCCAAGATGTTCAACGGCCTGCTGCGCACCTACCTCGGCGCCGCCTCGGACGACTCGGGTCTTCACTACCTGCGCCCCGAGACCGCGCAGGGCATCTTCGTGAACTTCGAGAACGTCATGCGTGCCTCGCGCCAGAAGCCCCCGTTCGGCATCGCCCAGGTCGGCAAGTCGTTCCGCAACGAGATCACGCCCGGAAACTTCATCTTCCGCACGCGCGAGTTCGAGCAGATGGAGATGGAGTTCTTCGTCGTCCCCGGCACCGACGAGGAGTGGCACCAGAACTGGATCGACACGCGTCACGCCTGGTACACGGACCTCGGCATCTCTGCGGACAACCTGCGCCTGTTCGAGCACCCGCAGGAGAAGCTGTCGCACTACTCTAAGCGCACCGTGGACATCGAGTACCGCTTCGGCTTCCAGGGCTCGGAGTGGGGCGAGCTCGAGGGCATCGCGAACCGCACCGACTTCGACCTGTCGACGCACTCCGAGCACTCCGGCAAGGACCTCAGCTATCTCGACCCGGCCACGAACGAGCGCTTCGTGCCCTACGTCATCGAGCCCGCGGCCGGACTGAGCCGGTCCCTCATGGCGTTCCTCGTCGAGGCCTACGAGGAGGAGCAGGTGCCCACCGCCAAGGGCGGCACCGAGACCCGCACCGTGCTGCGCCTCGACAAGCGCCTCGCGCCGGTCAAGGCCGCGGTGCTGCCGCTGTCCAAGTCGGAGGAGCTCGTGCCGACCGCGAAGGCGCTCGCCGACGAGCTGCGCCAGCACTGGAACATCGAGCTCGACGTCACGCAGTCGATCGGCAAGCGCTACCGCCGCCAGGACGAGGTCGGCACGCCGTTCTGCCTCACGGTCGACTTCGACACCAAGGACGACCAGGCCGTGACGATCCGCGACCGCGACACCATGCAGCAGGAGCGCGTCGCGCTCAGCAAGGTGTCCGAGTACCTCGCGCCGAAGCTCCTCGGCGCCTGATCCGGGGAGCTCCTGACTCGATGGGTGCGGGCCACTCGCACGCAGAGATGAGCGACGAGCGGCCGCGCGCGAGCGAGCGCACGTCGATCGTGCTCGGCTCCGCCGTCGCGGCGGTGGTGTTCCTCACGCTCGTCGGCGCGATGGTCGTATGGCCCAGCTCATGGGACATGCTCGGCTCGATGCAGACCGTCGAGGACGGCGCGCAATGGGTCACGGGTGAGGTCACGTCGGAGAACGCGGACGACGGCACGTGGGGCGTCATCATCGATGGCGAGGAGTCCGAGGGCGAGCAGACGCTGCTCGAGACGGGCGACCCGACGCTCGAGATCGAGACCGGTGACATCATCCGGGCGCTTCAGCTCGAGGACGGGACGCTGGTCTTCTCCGACTTCGAGCGCAACACCCCCATCCTGCTGCTGTTCCTGCTGTACGTCGTCGTGGTGCTCGCGGTCGCGCGATGGCGGGGCCTCGGCTCGCTGCTCGGCCTCGCGCTCGCGTTCGGCATCATCATCTTCTTCACCGCGCCCGCGCTGCTCGACGGCGGCAACCCGCTCATCGTCGGGCTCGTGACGGGCTCGGGGGCGCTGTTCGTGCTGCTCTATCTCGCGCACGGGGTCAACGCGCGCACGACGACCGCCTACCTCGGCACGCTCGCGGGGCTGTCGGTCACGGCGCTGCTCGCGTGGTGGGCCGTCGACGCCTCGCAGCTCACGGGCATCTGGAGCGAGGAGGGGGTGCACCTCGAGTTCTGGTACCGGGGCGTCTCGCTTCCGGGGCTCGTGCTGTGCGGCATCATCCTCGCGGGGCTCGGCGTGCTCAACGACGTGACGATCACACAGGCCTCGGCCGTGTGGGAGCTGCGCGCGGCGCGCCCCGACATGGGAAGGCGCGAGCTGTTCAGCCGCGGCATGCGCATCGGTCGCGACCACATCGCCTCGACGGTCTACACGATCGCGTTCGCGTACGTGGGCGCCGCGCTGCCGACCATCCTCTTCGTGTCGATGTACCAGCAGAGCATCGGGCTGACGTTGACGAGTGCCGACATCGCCGAGGAGGTCGTGCGCACGCTCGTCGGCTCGATCGGCCTCGTCCTCGCGGTGCCGCTCACGACGCTGATCGGCGCGGCGGTGGTCGGTCAGGACGCGGTGGTCATGGACGATGCCGCAGCCGGGGGCGACGGCGAGGTCGCGGGCGATGCCGGGGTCAGGGACGATGCGGCGGTCGCCGACGTCGCGGACGATGCGTCGGGGGAGACCTCGGTCAACGGCCCAGACGCCTGAGCACCACCCGGGCCGACTGCATCCCGAGGTCCCAGGTGCGGCGCACGTCGGCCCACGTGATGGCGACGAAGCGCCACGGCGACACCTCGAGCACCCTGCTCGCCTTGGCGATCATGAACGAGCTCATGACGATGTTCCCGATCACGCTGGTCCACGCCGCGCCCCACACCCCGTAGAGCGGGACCAGCAGCACGAAGGCGAGCAGGTAGACGATCAGCGTGAGCAGCAGGCCCGCGCTGCGCAGCTCCGGACGGCCGAACGAGCTCAGCCCTCCCGCGGCCATGAGCCCGGGCACGCACAGGCACGCGGAGGCGAGCAGCAGGATCGTCGGGCCGAGCGCACCGGAGAAGTCGGCGCCGAAGAGCGGCACGAGCCACCACGGCAGCGTCAGTGCGATCGCCGTGGATCCCGCGATCGCGAGCAGGGCGGTGAGGCGCGCGGTATCTGTGACCCGCGCGGCATTCCGGTCGCGCGAGCCCACCCCGAACAGCGCGCCCTGCACGGCGAGCGCGACGATGAGCGGGAGGTCCGAGATCGTGGTGGCGACTGTGTAGAGGCCGAGGTCGTAGGCGGTCGACAGCGGCACCATGATCAGCGGCGCGAGCCGGGAGAGCGTCATCGACGCGACGGAGCCCCACCACACTCGGAGGCCGTAGGCGAAGACCGGTCGTGCCGATGTCGACTCGAGCCCGGGCTTGTCCATGTCGGCAGGTGGGCGCCGGGTCACGACGACGTAGACGACGCCGGCGGCCACGGGCAGCGCCACGTTGACGATCACCGCGGTGAACACGGTCAGCGTGCCGGTCCAGAACAGGGCGCCGAAGAGCACGACGCGCCCGAGCGTGAGGATCACCCGTTCGATCGCGATGTACTTCCAGAGCTGTCGGCCCACGGCGGCGCCGCGCAGCACGCCGACCACGAGCGCGGGGATCGTCGAGGCGCTCGCGATGAGGATGAGCCGTGACAGCTCCGAGTCGTCGGCCGAGAGCACGGGCAGGAGCAGCGCCGTCGCCCCGACGGAGAGCACGCCGAGCAGGATCGTGGCCAGCGACGCCCACGCGGTGACGCGCCGCGTCACGCTCGGCCAGCGCGCCAGGTGGTAGGTCAGGGCGTCGGGGAGGCCGAGCGTCGCGAGGTTGAGCATGAGCGCGGAGGGGGCGAGCGCCGCGGCCAGGATGCCGCGGCCCTCGGCGCCCAGCCCCTGGGCCAGGATCGGAGCGGTGATGACGCCCGCGGCGGGCACCAGGAAACTGGTCGCGGTCATGAGGACCGCGGCCCGTCGGAAGCCGGGCTCGCGCGTGTCGACAGGCGTCACGCGATCCACAGTAGGGCGCTTTGGGCTGCTTGTGGCAGTTATGCACATTTCGTAGCCAACTGCCGGGTGTCGCGGATACGATGAAATCGGTCACAGGGGGCGAATCCACCAGGCGGAGGCGGGCTTGAGCGTAGAAGTGCTGAGGGCCGCGGTCTCCGCTCCCACGACGACCGTCCTGTCCCTGGACATCTTCGACACGGTGGTGCTGCGCGACGGCACGACTCAGGCGTTCCGGTTCGTCGAGGCGGCGACCCTCGCCGCGCGCCGACTGGGCGTCGACCCGGGTCCGCTGACGGAGCTGAGGCTCGTGTCTCACGACAACGCCTACCGGGCGATCCAGATGGAGCGACCCGGCGCGGACGCGCGATTCGCCTCGCTGTGCCGCGCGGTCACCGCCCCGCTCGGTCTCGGTGCCCATGGCGCGGCGGTGCTCGCCGAGTGCGAGCTCGAGGCCGACATCGCTCGGCTCAAGCCGAATCCCGCGGCCCTCGCACTGATCTCGGACGCGCGTGCGAAGGCGAGGCGCGTCATCGCGGTGAGCGACACCTGGTACTCGGCCGACGACATCGCGCGCCTGCTCGACGCGGTCGTGGGGGAGCAGCCCTTCGACGCGATCTACACGAGCGCGGATCTGGGCACCTCGAAGCAAGGGGGCGGGATGTTTGATCGCGTCGCGGTGCTTGAGGGATGCCCTCCCGGCGAGTTCCTCCACGTCGGCGACACGCTCGAGGCGGACCAGGTCAACGCCGCCGCGGCAGGGTGGAACGCGGCGCACCTGCCGCGCTCGCACTGGTACACCCTCCAGAGGGTGTGGTGGAAGCTGCGGACGATTCCTCTCCAGCTGAAGGCGATCCTCTGATGCCGCGCACACCCGAGGAGTTCGGGCGCGGGGTGCTCGGACCGGTGGTCGGCGAGTTCTGCCTGCGGCTGTGGAACCTTGCGAGCCTGATCGACGAGCCCGACGACGCGGCCATGCTCTTCTGCGCGCGCGGCGGGCTCACGATGCTCGGCGCGTACGAGCGCTTCCTCGACGCGACGGGGCTCGAGTCGCCCGTGCGCGCGGTGCCCCTGATGACGTCGAGGCTCGCCGCGACGAGGCCCGCGCTCGCGCCTGCCCTGCGCGAGGGTGGATCCCTCGGACCATCGGCCGCCGCCACGCTGCACTACGAGTTCCGTGACTCGACCACCGCGCACACGGTGAGGGCGCTGTCAGGGCTCGACCTTGACGGGGACGTCCCGGGCGCGACCGACCCCACGACGCCCGAGTCGCTGCTCGCGGTGCTGCGTCACAGCGGCGGCGCCGCGGCCCGCGAGGAGATCCTCCTCCAGGCGGACAGGTTCGGCGCTCACCTCCGAGCGGCAGCCGAGGGCGCCAATCACGTCATGCTCGTCGACACGGGGCTGCATGGCACCACCGGGCTCCTCGTCGCGGAGGGCTTCCCCGAGCTGCGGGTCTCCTCGGCCATGATCGCGCGGATCCCGCGTTCGCTCCGCGGCGCTGCCGGGGTGCCGACGTTCGGGCTTCTCGAGGACTCGAACGGCTACTCGCCTGCGCGGCGCCGCAGCGCGCTGCTGCGGTACTGGCACTTCGTCGAGTGGCTGTTCGAGCCCGACCTTCCCAGCGTGCGACGCTTCGACGAGGTCGACGGCGAGCTCCTGTCCAACCTCGAGCAGGTCGAGGGCTGGCGCGAGAGGGTCCGTCCCGACGCGGAGTCGATGCTCGCCGGCGTGTTCGCGTATCTCGAGGAGGATCTCCGCGACGGTGCGGCGGAGCGCGTGCTCGCTGATGCCCCACGCGCGTGGCGCGAGCTGTCGCGCGCGATCGTCTGGCCGACGAGCGACGACGCCCGCGTCCTCGAGGTCGGGACGCGCAGCCACGACTTCGGGCGCGAGGGCACGTGGACCACGCGTCCGTGGCGGGGCCCCGTCGAGGCGCTCAAGGGATCCGTGATGTGGCGCGAGGGGGAGATCGCCAGGTCGGGAACGTGGCTGCGCCTTCCGCTTCTCGCGACGATCGAGCTCGTGTACGGGGTGCGTCCCGTGCTGCGGAGGCTGCAGCACGCCTGATCGCGCGGCGTGCGGCGCCGCCCCGGACCGTCGCGGCGAGGTGCGCCGGTGCGACGGTCAGATCCGTCGCGCCGAGGCGAGGGCTACAGCGCGGTGATCCGCTCCGGTGTGAGGCGGCCGCGGAGCACGTCCCCGAGCGCCATGCCGTTGCCCTTGAGCCGTTCGCGTCGCCACTCGGCGGCGGGGCCTCCGATCGAGTGCACGACGTTCTTCGAGGTCGGGCGGAAGACCTCCCATGCGGCAAGCCAGAGCGGGAAGCTTCCCGAGCGATGCAGGTAGATCGGGTTCATCATCTGCGAGTAGCCGAGCCGCACGTGGTTGGTCCGGCCTCCCGACGCCGCGCCCCGGTGGACGATCACGCAGTCCTCGACGTGCGCGATGCCGCCCGAGCGCATGAGCCGCCGCGCGAAGTCGTGGTCCTCGAGCCATGAGTACAGCGGCAGCCGACCGTCGAAGCGGATGTCGGGCACCTTCGCGCGGTGGAACGCGAAGTTCGCGCCGAACAGCGTGCGACCGGGCGCGAAGCCTCCCGTGAGCGGCTCGGACTCCGACTCGGTCACGAGCCGGTCCGCCTCCTCGAGCGGCACCTCGCCGTAGGTCCGGCTCGCCGCGCCGTCGAGCAGCACGCGGCCCGTGAGCCCTACGAACTCCGGGTGCGTCGCGAAGAAGGCGAGCGCCTCCTCGACGTAGTCGCGTCGCACGATCGCGTCGTCGTCGAAGAACAGGACGACGTCGGCGCCGTCACCGAGCGCGTCGAGCCCGGCGTTGCGCTGGGCGGCCAGGCCCTTCGTGCCGGTGACGACGGTCCACTCGGGCGGGAGCCCGGCGGGCAGGCTGTCCTCGCCCGGCACGGAGACGATGCGCGCCACGGGCTCGACCGTCTGATCCATGAGGCGGGATGCGATGTCGTCGAGCAGCTGGGGGCGTCCGGCCGAGGCCAGGATGATCGCCGCGGTGAGCGGCCTTCTGTTGTCGGTGCTCATCGCTTCCTCGCTACGTCGGCGCAGACCTCGGCCACGACCTTGGCGGACTCGTTCCAGTCGAAGCGCCGCAGGTCGATCGTGATGGCGGGAGCGCGTCCCTCGACCGCGTCGATGAGCCCCGCGGCGATCGACGCCGGCCAGGACGGATCCACGTACACCGCGCCGTCCTCGCAGATCCAGCGGAACACCGGCAGGTCGGAGACGACGAGCGAGCCCGCGCCCGCGGCCGCGGCCTCGACCAGCGGCAGCCCGAATCCCTCCGCCATCGAGGGGAACACGACTGCGCGCGCCCCCGCGTACAGATCCCGCAGATCCTCGTCGGAGACGTAGCCGGCGTCGACGGTGCCTTCGGGCCAGTCGATGCGCTGGCCCTGATAGATCGCCGCGCCGCCTCCCACGACGACGAGGGGGAAGCGCTTCCTCACCGACGCGGGCAGCAGGCCGTACGCCTCGGCCAGGCGCGGGAGGTTCTTGCGGGGGTCCTTGCTGCCGACCGTGAGGAGGTAGCCGTCCTGTCGCAGTCCACGCGACTCGAGCGCGGTCGAATCGTCCGCGCCCGCGCGCAAGAAGGTGTCGCTCGGGGCGTTCGGTGCCACGACGACCGTGCCGTCGAACCGTCCTCGCACCGCCTCGGCGGTGGGTTCGCTCACCGCGACGACGGCGGCCGCCGTGCGCAGCTGCGCACGCAGGTTGGGTGCGTGCGTGAGGACGTACTTGCGGGAGAACCACTCGGGGTTGGTGAGGACGAACAGGTCGTGCACCACGAGCACCTGTCGGCGCGTGAACGGGGAGCGCGCCGTGAGCGACACCACGACGGCGCCGCCCGTGAGCGTGGGGAGGCGAAGCATCGTCCATGCCCACTCCTTGGCCGCGGAGCCGAGCCAGCCGCCCTGCGGCGCGCGCTCGCCGAAGCCGTGGTCCTCCACGAGCCGGTCCGCGATCTCGATCGCGTACCGCTGCT
The DNA here is from genome assembly GCF_002090115.1 of Demequina sp. NBRC 110054. NCBI lineage: Bacteria > Bacillati > Actinomycetota > Actinomycetes > Micrococcales > Demequinaceae > Demequina > Demequina sp. NBRC 110054. Next base: position 622,854 of record NZ_BBRK01000005.1, on the reverse strand, counting down.
GGCCCGTCACCCGCTGGGGCCGGAACGCGCCGTTGACGATCAGCGCCCGCGTGTCCGTCACGGTCGGTGCGGTCATGCTCCCACCCACTCACGGATCTCGTAGGCGAACCTGGACTGCGAGAATCTCTGGGCGTGCGCGCGGCGGTCCTCGGCCGACGTCGCCATCGCCTTCTCCACCGCGGCGGCCACGGCGGAGGGAGACTCGAAGGACGTGAGCGCCCCGGTCATGCCAGGCACCACCGACTCCGCGGTACCTCCGACGTCGCGGGCCACGACCGGAGCGCCGGCGGCCATCGCCTCGACCGGCATGATGCCGAAGTCCTCGACGGCGGGGAACACGTAGACCGCGGCGCGGGCGAACAACGACCACAGCAGCGGGCTCGACGGCGACAGGACGAACGTGACGGGCACGCTCGCCTCCTCCGCGATCTGCTGCAGGCGCGGGAGCTCGGGCCCGTTGCCTGCGAGCACGACCGGAAGGCCACACGCCTCGCCCGCCTGGATCACGACGTCGAGCTCCTTGTAGGGGATGAACCGAGACGCGCCCAGGATGAACGTCGACGGGAGGCTCTCGAGCACCGCTGACTCCTCGGCGTCGAGCGTCTGGGACCAGTCGCGCGACTGGATCATCTCGACGTCCACCGGAGGGTGGATCACGTCGGCCTCGGCGCCCCACGTGTCCGCGATGCGCTGGCGCACGAAGGCGCTGTTGGCGGCGAAGCGCGCCCCCTCGGCGGCGCGCTTGCGGTCGGGGCCCTTGAGCGCGGACGCGACCATCCTCGCGGCCCTCCCGTCTCCACGCTTGTCGAGATCCGGAGTCCACACGTAGCGGGCGGGGGTGTGCACGTACACGTACCGAGGCATGTCTGGCCTGCCGAAGTTCACATGGTGGGCGAAGGCGTGTGAGCTGATGAGCGCCCAGTCGTAGTCCGGGCCGCGCTGGGTGCGCCACGCGAGCGGCATCAGGGGCAGTGCCGCCGCCTTGCTCCTGCGCAGCGGCGTCCTCGCGAGCCAGGTCTGCTTGAGGCGCTCGGACGTGAAGCGGCCCTCGGAGTCGTCCCAGAGGCACAACATGTCCGCGTCGGGGTAGATGCGCCCCATCGCCTCGAAGACGTTCTCGCTGCCCCCCGCGGGTGCGAGCCACTCATGTACCAGAACCCCGCCCATGCCACCCCCCGGCACTGCGGCGAAGGTGCGTCGTCGGGGTCGGGCGCGCTGCCGCCTTCCACGCCGACGAAGCCTCTGCGCCCCATTGGATGAATCGGATGATTCATCCCCAAAGTACCCAAGCCGGGGCGATCCGGGCAAGGGCCATGTGGATGGCTCCTGTGCGCTCAATGCGCGTGAGGCGGGTCGACCAGCGCGACGCCAAGCACCGTCCCGCTCGCGGTCGCGAGAACATCCAGGCCTCGGCGCAGCCCGTCTGTGTCGTCCCTGCCGGACTTCACTGTGACGAGCACGCGCCCTGCGCATCCCGCCACGACCGAGGCGTCGGGGCGGTCGAGGACGGCGGGCGCGCTGAGCACGACGGCCTCGAACCTGGCCTCGGCCCAGTTGAGCAGGTGGTCGAGCGTGGGCCCGGCGAGGCCGTCCGCGGGGCTGCCCTCGGGCTCGCCGGCGCGCATCGCCCACAGGCCGACCTCGGCGGTCTCGATGATCGCCTCGTCGGGGCCGGCGCCGCGCGCGAGGATCTCGAAGGCTCCGGGCGCCTGGGGCAGTCCCAGGATCGCGGCCAGCGCGGCGCTGCCAGCGTCGAGGTCGATCACGAGCGTGCGGCGGCCCGCGCGTGCGTAGGCCGCCGCGAGCCGTGCGGGGACGTCGGCGTCATGCTCGCCCCGCGTGAGCGGGGCCACGAGGATGCTCGATCGCGCGCCGTCCGAGCCCGCCGCCACGGCGGTGCGAAGCGTCTGGTACGCGGCTGCGGCCCTGTCGTCGACGCGCAGGGAACCGGCGTCGGACCGCGACCCGCCGGGGATGACGGCGAGCGCGGAGGTGCCCGAGGCGGCGAGGTCCTCGACCCGCCGGATCCTGCGATCCGAGGCGTACACCGCGATCGCCAGCGCGAGTCCTACGGTGACGCCGATGAGGACCGCGATCACCATGACGCCCTTCGTGCTCGGGCTGGTCGGCCTGCTCGGCGGCTCGGGGGTGCTCAGCACGTCCACGCGGAGGAGGTCGTCGCCCTCGCTGTTCGTGCCGCCGACCTGCTCGGGGACCGTGGCGCTCGCCGACTCGGCGACTGCCGTCGCGACCTCGGCGGCGACCTGAGCATCGTCCGTGCGCACTCTCACTGTCAGCAGGCCCGTCTCGGACTCGGTCTCGACCGTGATCATCGAGGCGAGCTCCGTCGGTGAGAGCGCCTCCCCGAGCTCCTCGGCCACGGGCTCGAGCACCACCGGGGACACGATCATGGCCGCGACCGTCGTGGCCATCGAGGAGACGAACTGTGCTCCTGACTGCGCGTCGGGGATGCTCGTAGGGTCGTTCGCGGCGACGACGACGCGCGCCGTCGCGTCGTAGGTCTTGGGGGAGATCACCAGGTAGGCCGCGCCGAGCGCGGCGCCCAGGAGCGCGGCGAGGACGATGCGCCACCAGCCGCGGCGGATCGCCTTGAGGTAGTAGTCGAGCTCCATGGTCCCCCTTAGCCTCGGAGTGCGCCGCCGGCGCGCTCCCACACAACCCCTGGGTGAAACATACCCGAGACGGATCACCTGGACACAAGGTACTTTACGGACATGGGGGTGCTCACCGTCGTCGCGCTCGTGCTGATCGGCTACGGGCTCGCCACGCGCCGATACGATCGCGCGCTCGCGCTGTCGGGCGTGACATCGGCCGGCGCGGTGGCGGTCGTCGGGCCCATCGCGGTGCCCACGTTCTATGCGGTCGCGCTCGGGCTGGTCGTGGTGCTGGGGTCCCGATACTTCCTCGGCGGAGCGGCGCGGGGGAGGGCGTCGCTCGGGGCCGTGCCCGGCGCCGGGCTGTTCCTCGCCTTCTTCGCGTGGGCCGTGCTCGTCACGCTCGTCGCGCCGATGCTCTTCCCGGGGCTGGACACGGTCACGCCCGCCGACGCGGAGCTCGTCGCGGGCTACCTCACGACCTCGAACATCGCGCAGATCCTCTACCTGGCGCTCAGCATCGGGGTGGTCCTGATCTTCGCCCACACCGTCGGCGCCGGTCCGCAGACGCTCGGGTTGATGTTCACCGTCGCGATGCTGCTCTCGCTGTGGCGCTACCTGGGGATCAACTTCGGCGTGCCGTTCCCGTACGGGGTCTTCGACAACTCGCCCGGGTTCGAGTACATCGAGACGTCGCCGGACGGCACCTCCCGCTTCCGTGGCATCCACCCCGAGCCGGCCGCTCTCGCCGGCATGGCGCTCGCCGCCGCGGTGTACTCGGTGTCCAGGGCGGTCCAGGTGCGCGGGCTGTGGAGGGTGGGCAACCTCGTCATCGCGGGCATCGCGATCTTCCTCGGCATCATCTCGACCTCGACGTCCTTCGTGGTCATCGGGGCGGTCATGCTCGGGCTCTCCGCCGCGTTCGTCGTAGGTCGGTTCGCGAGCAGGAGGACGGGCTGGTCGCTTCCTGTCGTCTATGTGGTGCTCGCGCTCGTCGTCGCCTCGGTGTGGCTCGTGCCGGTGACGTACGAGTACCTGCACGAGGTGCTGACGGACAAGGTCGCCTCCGACTCCTACGGCCAGCGCTCGGGGTCGGATGCGAACTCCTACCTGGTATTCCTGGACACCTACGGGTTCGGCGTGGGACTGGGGAGCGCGCGCGCCTCGTCCTTCCTGGCGACGCTGCTCAGCGCCACCGGCTACGTGGGTGCGCTGCTCTTCGCCGCGGCGATCTTCGCGGTGGCGCGCCCGGCGTCCAGGATTCACGCTGCCCAGCCGGTGATGTGGGTCCTCGTCGTCGTGCTCCTCACCAAGCTCCTGTCAGGGCCCGACGTGACCTCGACCTCGGGCGTCCTGTGGATGACCCTGGGTGTGCTCGTGAGCATGGTTCTCGCGGATCGCAGGGCGAAGGGCGAGGCGTCGAGCGGGCCGGGCTCGTCGGCGCAAGGCGCGGAATTCGCGCACGACGGGGTGGGTGCGGGACGCCCGGCTGCCGGGGCCGATTCCCTCCACGACTTGACCCAGGGGGATTGACAAAAGGGGCGCCTCTCGCGCAACGTCGGGCATACAGGACATCTGTGGAGAAATCGGTCGACTCCTGAGGTGAGTCCGTGCGTGGGGCGGGTTCCGTGCTCGGGCGTCGCTTCGGGACTCGACGCAGGGCGGGCTGTGGGGCCACGGACGGGGTGCCGCACGAGCGAGCGCTCACGCTCAAGGAGCTTCGTGAGGATTCGTGACGAGAGGGGGACCCCGGGTGACCGACGCTGGGGGGACGCGGGAGTACGACGGGATCGTGCTCGGGGCGGGGATCAGCGGACTCGTGTCCGCGTCCGTCCTGCTCGAGAAGGGCGCGCGCTCGGTCCTCGTGATCGACGAGTACGCCAAGGTCGGCGGCAACCACCTCGACTTCGAGATCGACGGCTACACCTTTGATGTCGGGAGCCTGATCTTCCAGGACGACTCCCCGCTTCTGCACCGGTTTCCCGAGCTCCTTCCGCAGTACGTGCCGGTGGAACCGTCCTGGTCCCGCCTCAACCCGCAGGGCAAGGTCACCGACTATCCGATCTCCCTCAAGGATGATCTCCTCGCCGCGGGGCCCCTCGCCTGGACCGCGATGGCGGGCTCCCTCGTCGCGTCGCGGGTGCGCTATCGCCACCAGCGCAATGCGCGCGACTTCACCCGCTTCTGGGTCGGAGCCAAGGCCGCGCAGCGTACGGGCCTCGAGCACTACGTCGAGCGCTTCTGCGGGCTGCCCGCCGAGCGGATCGACCTGGACTTCGCCAAGGCGCGCATGATGTGGATCGCGGACAACGCCAGGGTGTGGCCGAGGGTGGCCGCGGTGGGTCGGAGGATCGGCCGGAAGCTGTCGCCGCACCGCGAGGCTGCGCAGCCGGCCCCAGCGCGTCGCGTGCAGCAGCTCGTCCGCCCGCGGGAGGGCTTCGGTGCGCTCTACCGGCCCGTGGTCGATCGGCTTGAGGCGGAGGGCGTCGAGTTCATGCTCGCGACGCCGTCGACCGCGATCGAGCGAGCCGACGACACGATGGTCGTCAGGACCGCCGCGGGCGCCTTCTCCAGCCCGATGCTCGTGTCCACGGTGCCGACGCATCGTGCGCTGGCGCTCGCCGGTGCGGAAGCGGAGCCCCTGCCCACGGTGACGATCATCACCCTGCTGTGCAGCTTCGCGGGGCGGCGCGGCTTCGACACCTCGATCCTCTACAACTTCTCCCACGGCGGCTCGTGGAAGCGGCTCACCATGCACTCGGACTTCTACGGCCAGGAGCGGGGGCGCGAGTACTTCTGCGTCGAGGTGGTCGGGTCGCCATCGGTGCGGACCGTGGCGCAGGCCGAGCGGGCGTTCCGGGACCACACGAGCGCGAACGACCTGTTCGACGGCGACCTTCGCGTCGAGGGAGGGCACGTGCTCGACAGCGTGTACCCGGTCTTCACCGAGGGGAGCGCCGCGAGAGCCGCGGAGCAGGTCGCGCGTCTCAAGCAGCTCGGCGTGACCTCGCTCGGCAAGCAGGGCGGCTTCGAGTACCAGCCGACGGCGCGCGTCTCCACGAGGCACGCGGAGAGGGCGCTCGGCGGCAAGGTGTCTCCGAAGTGAGGGCAGCGCCAGCGACACCGCGATCTTCGACCACCGACCACGATGCGCACGCGAGGGGGTAGCACGTGAGGATCATCCATCTGCTCAAACATGCGGTCCAGGGCAATGGCTCCGTCCACATGGCCGTCGACCTCGCGTGCGCACAGGCGGACGCCGGCCACGAGGTGTGGTTCGCGAGCGCCCGCGGGTCGTACGACGAGGTCCTCGCCGACCATGGGGTGCACGTCACGGACCTGCCTGAGCCCGACTCGAAGCGTCACGCGCTCGAGAACCTGGTCGCGCTCGCGAGGCTCGCGGCCGACGTGCGGCCTGATGTGCTGCACGCGCACATGATGTCCTCCGCGGTGATCTCGCTGCCCGTGTCGATCCTGTTCAGGGCGCCGCTCGTCGCGACCATGCACAACTCGTTCGACACCCACTCGTGGCTCATGCGTGTCAGCCGCCGCGTGGTCGCCGTGAGCGAGGCCGAGCGACGCCTGCTCCGTTCGCGGCGGTACCCCGACCGGCAGGTCGTCACGGTGCTCAACGGCACCGCCGGCTCGGCCAGGGAGGGGCAGCCCTTCGACGACATCGGGCCCCTGCATCGTCCCTCCATCATGACGCTGTCGGGACTGCACCCCCGCAAGGCGGTGGGCGACGTCCTCGAGGGCTTCCGGCAGATCGCGGACGAGCATCCCGCCTGGCATCTCAGCATCCTGGGATGGGGCGCCTCGCGAGAGGACCTCGAGCGGCAGGCCGACGACGCGGGGCTCGCGGATCGCGTGCACTTCATGGGCGCGACGCTCACGCCGTGGCAGTACCTGGCGCAGGCGGACATCGTCGCGACCGGCACGCTCGCCGATCCGTGCCCCCTCACGGTGATGGAGGCGCGCGTCGCGGGCGCCGCGGTGGTGGGCACCCGCGTCGGAGGGATCCCCGAGGTCCTCGGCTATGGCGCCTTCGGTCACCTGGTCGACGCTCATGCGCCGGATCAGATGGCCGACGCGTTCCGGGATCTGCTCGCCTCGGAGGAGAGCCTCGCTCGCTGGCGGCGGCTCGCGAAGGAGGGGTCCGAGCGCTTCACGGTCCAGCGCATGCAGGGCGACTACGACGACGTGTACCTCGACGTGCTGCCGCGCGCGAAGCGACGGCGGCTCCGCGATGCTCGGGACGAGGACGGAAGGCTCCGCATCGCCTACCTCGTGCCTCCGTCGCCGAGCTTCGCCGGCATCGAGCGCGTCGTGCACGAGCTCGCCGAGGAGCTCGCGCGGACCTACGGCGACCAGCTCGACGTGCACGTGATCTACGCGTGCCACTACGCCGAGCGCGAGCTCGGCTCGACCTCGTACACGAAGCACGAGATGGGCGTCGATCGCCTGCTGACGCTCGCCGGTCCGCTGCGGCGCGTGCTCCGCCGTCAGCGGATCGACGTCCTGGTGAGCCCCCAGGTGGAGGCGACAGTCGTCAGCTGGATCGCGACCCGGGGCAAGGGCGGGGCGGCCCTGATCGGGCACCTGCACGGCAACCCCGAGGTCGAGGAGGGCGACGGCACGCTGCTCACGCGCGCCTCCTTCAAGGCATTCAGGGGCTTCGTGTCGCGCGACCTGGCGGGGGTGCTCGCCGTCTCGCCGTCGCTCGCGGACCACGTCAGGGATCGGCTGGCGTCCGGCACGAAGGTGCTCTTCTCGAAGAACCCCGTGAGGGACCTGCACGCTCCGGAGCGTCGCGAGCGCGAGGACGATGCGCGCTTCACCTTCGTCTGCGTCGCCCGTCTCGCGCCCCAGAAGGGGCACGATGTGCTCCTGCGCGCGTTCGCGCTCGCGGCGGACGAGCTCGATGGCGCGCGGCTCGTGCTCATCGGCTCCGGTCCCCTCGCGGACGAGCTCAAGGCACTCGCGCGCGAGCTGGGGATCGAGGAGGCGGTGGAGTTCAAGGGCTACGTCTCGGAACCCGCGCCGCTGCTCGCCGACGCGGACTGCTTCGTCCTCGCCTCGCGGTGGGAGGGCTTCGGTGTCGCCCTCGTCGAGGCGCTTCAGTTCGGGCTCCCTCTGCTCGCGACCGACTGCGAGTTCGGGCCCGCGGACATCGTGACCGACGCCGAGCTGGGCGAGCTCGTGCCCTCGGAGGACCCCGAGGCGCTCGCGGACGGGCTCAGGCGCGCGCTGCGACGCGGCGACAGCAGGGCGGCGCAGTCGAGGCGCAGGGCGATGGCGGCCGAGTACCGTCCTGCGGAGGCCGCGGCGGATCATGTCGAGGCGCTTCGGGGCCTCGTCGGCTCGCGCCTCCGCTCCCGGGCCGAGGCCCGCGCGCACGATGCGGCATCGCGAGGGTCGGCGTGACCCGGGATCAGCTCACCGATGAGGCATGGGGATATGTCCTAGATTTCACGTCGCTGTCACATTTGTCGGCTAGCATCGATTTCATTCGGTTTGCGGAGGGCTTCCCTGAGGGGTGGGTGCCTTGTACGGCGCGGCCGGGCTGGGGGGCGGACTGATGACCGGACGTAGCGTCACCGAGGTCGATGTCGAGCGTGAGGGCTCCGACGTCGGCGTCGACGGAGGCGAAGGGGCGCCGAGGATGGCCGAGGAGTGGCGTCGCGCATATGCCCGCAGGCTCGCGGTGAGCGACCTCGCGGTGCTGCTGTGGGTCGTCGTCGGTGGACAGCTCGTCCTGTCGGCTGGCGGAGTCATCCCGGATCCCACCGAGGGCGCCCGCGAGGCGATCCTGAGCGTGGGATTCCCGTTGTTCGTGCTCATCACGTGGCAGGCGGCGCTCGCCCTCGCGGACACCCGCAGCGACCGCGTGGTCGGCCAGGGGTCGCAGGAGTTCGAGCGCGTCTTCGATGCGACGTTCATGGTCTTCGGCACGATCGCCACGGTGGCCTTCGTCTTCGGCGTCGAGGCGATCCGACCCTTCCTGTTCCTCACCGTGCCGTTCGGGCTGCTCGTCCTGTTCGTCGAGAGGTGGCTCTGGCGGCAGTGGCTGCGATTCAAGCGCGAGGACGGCGAATACGGGGCGCGAGTGCTGCTCGTCGGCTCCCCGCAGTCCGTCGAGGAGATCTCGACCGAGCTCGCCCGTGCGCGTGACGCTGGCTACTTCATCGTCGGCGCGTGCGTGCCCGACGGCGTCGTAGGGCAGGAGGTTCCCGGCACCGATGTCCCGATCGTGGGCGACGCGGAGTCGAGCGTGGCCAGCGCGGCGGCCACGGGCGCGGACACGGTGATCATCACGAGCGCAGACGTGCTCTCGCCGCATCGCGTCCAGGAGATCGGCTGGGAGCTGCAGCCCGGGAGCCAGCACCTCGTGCTCGCTCCGAGCATCGTCGGGATCGCCGGTCACCGGCTTCACACGCGGGCGGTCGCGGGGCTGCCGCTGGTCCATGTCGAGACGCCTCAGCTGTCTCCCGCCGACAGGTTCACGAAGCGCGCCTTCGACGTGCTCGTGTCCGGAGCGCTCATCGTCGTCGCGTCGCCGATCCTGCTGGCCGTCGCGCTCGCGGTGAAGGTGACCTCGCCGGGGCCGCTGCTCTATCGGTCCCAGCGGATCGGGTTGCGCGGCGAGCCGTTCGCGATGCTGAAGTTCAGGTCGATGCGCCAAGGGGCGGACAAGGAGCTCAAGAAGCTCCTTGAGGCCCAGGGCACCGCGGAGACGCCTTTGTTCAAGGTGAAGGACGACCCTCGGATCACGCCGATCGGCAAGGTGCTGCGCAAGTACTCGCTCGACGAGCTCCCGCAGCTCTTCAACGTGCTCGGCGGGTCGATGAGCCTCGTGGGACCTCGGCCGCAGATCGAGGCGGAGGTCGCGATGTACACGGACTCCGCGAGACGCCGGCTCCTCACGCGGCCTGGCGTCACGGGGCTGTGGCAGGTCAGCGGGCGCTCGATGCTCACGTGGGACGACGCAGTGCGTCTCGACCTGTTCTACGTCGAGAACTGGTCGCTCCTCGGCGACGTCGAGATCATGCTGCGCACCTTCAAGGCCGTCGTGGTACCAGGGGAGACAGCGCACTAGCAGCGTGCATGCCCGGCGGTGCTCCGTGGGCAGATCCTCAGCGGAACTTGAGGCCGAAATCGGACAATTTACTTAGATGTAACCCGCACAGGGTGGCCTATGTCCGATTTGCCGGTTAGTGTGAGGAATGTCACACGCAGACCGGGGAGGGTTCGGGAGCGGTGGCGCTGAGGGTCAGGGCTGACTCGGGAAAGGCCCGTCGGAATCGGCGGGGTCACTGTTTCTGAGCAGCCCTTCTGTAGTTCTTGGGGGAGGAAAGCATGTCCATGACTTCATCTGGCAGCCGTGCGGGGCTGCGCGTGCTCGGGGGAGCCGGCCTGGTCGGCGGATACATCGCCTTCGGCGTTCCCGCGGCGGTGTCATCGACCTGGGGGAGCTTCGAGCAGGCCGCGTCGAGCGCGGCCAGCCGAGGGGAGATGACCTTCCTGGCGGCGTGGATCGGCCTGGGGCTCCTCGCGCTCGTGCTCGGCATGGTGTCTCTTGCCCTTCTCGCCCGCCGCAGGCGTCTCGCCCGCGGGGTCGGACAGGCCGATCAGGCGCCGCGAGAGCAGGCCTCGCCTGTCGCCCGCCCCGCCGCTGCCGTGTCGGCCTCGCACTTCCCGGCGCACGCGTAGGTCGTGCCCTCCCGGCGCCGCCGGGCAACTGAAGACTTGCGCGTCGAGGCGCACCGGCGATTCGAACCAGGGTCGCAGCGGGGCTCCCACGGGACGCGCGCAGAGTGCCGGCCCGCTCGAGCGATCCCTCAGCCGCTCGGGCGGGTCGGTCTATGTCGCGGCCCGCTCGCGCACCTCGGTCGGTCCGGTCCGCGTGAGGTTCCGAGGCGGCGCTCGCTGAACGGGGCATCGGGGACAATGGAGCAATGACTTCGACCGGATCGACCACACGGCGCCTGCTCCCGCCCCTGCGCCTCGGGCCGCTCGAGATCGACACGCCCGTCGAGCTCGCGCCGATGGCTGGGGTGACCAACGCCGCCTTCCGCAGGCTGTGCCGCGAGCACGGCGGGGGCCTCTACGTGGCGGAGATGGTGACCTCACGCGCCCTCGTCGAGCGCACGCCCGAGAGCCTCAGGATCATCCACCACGAGCCGGACGAGCGCCCGCGCTCGGTCCAGGTCTACGGCGTGGACCCCGCGACGATCCGCGCGGCGGTGAAGATGCTCGTCGACGAGGACCTCGCCGACCACATCGACATGAACTTCGGCTGCCCCGTGCCCAAGGTCACCCGCAAGGGCGGGGGCGCGGTGCTGCCGTGGAAGCGCGACCTGTTCCGCGACATTGTCCGTGGGGCCGTCGCCGAGGCGTCCCGCAAGGACATCCCCGTGACCGTCAAGATGCGCAAGGGCATCGACGACGACCACCTCACGTATCTCGACGCCGCGCGGATGGCAGAGCGCGAGGGCGTCGCGGCGGTCGCGCTGCACGCCCGCACCGCCGCTGAGTACTACTCCGGCACCGCGGACTGGTCCTCGATCGCGCGCCTCAAGGACGCGATCACCTCGATCCCGGTGCTCGGCAACGGAGACATCTGGTCCGCCGAGGACGCGGTGGCGATGGTCGAGCAGACGGGCTGCGACGGCGTCGTCGTGGGCCGCGGATGCATGGGGCGCCCGTGGCTCTTCGCCGACCTGCAGGCCGCGTTCGAGGGTCGCGACGACCGCGTCACGCCGGGACTGCGCGAGGTTGCCGACACGATCTACCGCCACGGCGAGCTCATGGTCGACACCTTCGGCGGCGACGAGGGCAAGGCGATGCGCGAGATCCGCAAGCACATGGCCTGGTATCTCAAGGGCTACCCGGTCGGGGGAGAGACGCGACGCGCGCTCGGCCTGGTCGAGACGCTCGCGGAGCTGCGGGGCCGTCTCGACGGACTCGATCTCGACACCCCCTACCCGGGCGCGGAGGCCGAGGGCGCGCGAGGCCGCCAGGGCAGCGCGCGCCAGCCCGCGCTTCCCGACGGCTGGCTCGACAGCCAGGACCTCACCCCCGAGCATGAGGCGCGCCTGAGGGAGGCCGAGCTCAGCGTGTCGGGCGGCTGACCCGGCCTCCTTCGCCTATCTGGCGGATGGGTGCGCCCTCCTCCACACGGGCCGCGCGGCGCAATCCGCGGACCGGGACCTTGGTCCTAGGCACTTCTGGGTTGGTTCTCAGGCCGTTCCCAGGTCTGGTCTCCACTCTGGTGAGCAACCTCGCACCGCGCCTGCGGAGCGAGAGCCGCCCACCGACCCAGCAGTGAGAGGCCTCACCATGAGCCGAGTTCCGGAGCCCCAGCACACCCCCGACGGTCCTGCCTACGAGGGTCGCCTCCTGGCCCACCCTGATGAGCCCGTCGTCGACCAGGGCGCATCCTTCGACATCCACACCGCGATCAGCCGACGCAGCGTCGTCGGCTTCGTCGGGGCCGGCGTCGGCGTGGCCGCGCTCGCCGCGTGCGCGCCGTCGTCCACGAACAGCTCGTCGAGCGCGACCGCGTCCTCCGACTCGAGCGGTACGACGACGACCGACTCCGACCTTCCGAGCGCCGAGATCCCCGACGAGACCGCCGGCCCGTACCCGGGCGACGGCTCCAATGGGCCCGATGTGCTCGAGGAGTCGGGCATCGAGCGCGCCGACCTCACGACCTCGATCGACGGCGGCAGCGCCGTGGCCGGGGTCCCCCTGACCTTCGCGTTCACCGTCACCGACATGGTCAACGACGACGCGCCGATGGTCGGCGCCGCCGTCTACGCGTGGCACTGCAACGCGGCGGGCCTGTACTCGATGTACTCCGAGGGGGTCGAGGACGAGACATGGCTGCGGGGCGTCCAGGTCACGGACGACGACGGCCGGGTCGAGTTCACGTCGATCCTGCCCGGCTGCTACACGGGCCGCTGGACCCACATCCACTTCGAGGTCTACCCGGACATCGACTCGATCACGGACTCCGAGAACGCGATCGCGACCTCGCAGATGGCCTTCCCCGAAGATGTCCTGCGCGACGTCTACGAGCTCGACGACTACGAGGGCTCCACGGAGAACCTCGACCAGATCACCCTCGACACTGACAACGTGTTCGGGGACGACGGCGGCGAGCTCCAGATGGCGACCATCTCGGGCGACAACGACTCGGGCTACGTCGCGACCCTCACCGTCCGCGTCGACACGAGCACCGAGCCCACGAGCGGCGAGGTGCTGAACGGCGGCGACGCCGAGGGCGGCGCGCCCGAGGGCGGCGACGGAGGCCCCGGTGGCGAGGGCGGCGAGCCCCCGTCGGGCGAGGCCCCTTCGGGCGACGCCCCCGAGATGCCCAGCGACAGCTCGTCGAGCTGATCCCTACCCCCACTTTCACCAAGGAGAACCACCATGCTTGCGAACCTCACCGGATGGCACGCCATCCTGATCCTCGTCGTCGTCCTTCTCGTGTTCGGCGCCTCGAAGCTGCCCGAGCTCGCGAAGAGCGTCGGCCAGTCCGTCAAGATCCTCAAGGATGAGGTCGCGGAGGGGTCGAAGGACTCCGGCGCGAAGCCGGCCGTCGTCGACGGCTCTGCGACCTCCGCAGCGACCTCCGCGTCGACCTCCGACGCGACCGCGACCGAGAGCCAGGAGCGCGCCGCGTCATGACCGCGACCGCCACCACCGCGCGGTCGCACATGCCGCTCGTCGACCACCTCCGGGAGGCGCGACGCAGGGCCTTCCGCGCGGCGGTGGCGCTCGTGGTCGCGATGATCGGCGGCTACCTGCTCGCCGATCCGATCCTCGAGATCCTGCGCGAGCCCGTGCTCGCGATCGCCGAGTCCCACGATGCGAGCCTCAACTACGACTCCGTCACCGGGGCGTTCGACCTGCGGCTGAGGATCGCGCTGTTCGCCGGCATCGTGATGTCGAGCCCCGTGTGGCTCTACCAGCTGTTCGCCTTCATCTCACCGGGGCTGACGCGCAGGGAGAAGCGCTACACGTACGGCTTCGTGGCCGCCGCGGTGCCGCTGTTCCTCGCCGGCTGCGCGCTCGGCCTGTGGATCTTCCCGCACATGATCGAGCTGCTGACCTCGTTCGCGTCCGAGGAGGACACCACGATCCTGCAGGCCTCGTACTACGTCAACTTCGTGACCCGGATGGTCGTCGCGGTCGGCTTCGTGTTCGTGCTGCCCGTGCTGATCGTGATGCTCAACCTGCTGGGCATCCTCCCTGCACGCACCATCGCTCGCCAGTGGCGCGTCTCGGTGGTGCTGATCACCCTGTTCAGCGCGTTCGTCACCCCGTCGGCCGACGTGCTGTCGATGTTCGTCGTCGCCGGCTCGATGACCCTGCTGTTCTTCGCCGCCTACGCCGTCTCCGCCGTGCACGACCGTCGCCTCGAGCGCCGCCGTGCGGCCGCGATCTCCGCCTGAGGGAGGCACACATGCTCGGATTGTCCATGGACAAGCTGCTCATCGTCATGGTGCTCGCAGCAGTGGTCATCGGCCCGCATCGGCTGCCTCACTACGCGCACCTGCTCGCGACGTTCACCCGCCAGGTGAGGGACGCGCTCGAGAGCGCGCGGACCCGCATCGAGGAGGAGAGCGGGGTCTCGCTCGATGACGAGGAGTGGCGGCAGCTCGATCCGCGTCGTTACGACCCGCGCACGATCATCCGCGAGGCCCTCGAGCAGCCGACGCCGTCGCGCGCCGAGGACCAGGCTCCTCCCGTCGTCGTGGTCAGCCCGGCGGGCCCGGCTTCGCCGAGGCGAGATCGCGCGGAACGGCAGGATCCCGTCGCTTCGGATTCCTCCGAGATCAGGGCGGCGAGCGAGCCGTCCGAGAGTCCCCGCGCGGATGCCGGTGCGGGCCCGCTGTGCGCGGCCTGCGCGGCTCCGCTCACGGCAGGGGAGGACGTCCCGGGCGCTTCCGGGCCTCCTGCGATCACGGGGAACGAGGTTGACGCCAGAGACGATGCGGGTGTCAGGGACGATGCTGCAGCGGAAACCGATGCTGTCGCCGGGGACGATGCTGGAGCCGCGGCCCCGGCCAGCGAGTCGGGGCAGGCGGACAGGTCGACGCGCAAGAAGTGGGTCGTGGTCGGCGGCACCTCGGGCCACCCGATCCGCAGGCTCGTGGACGTCGACGATCCTGCAGACATCAAGGACGACGACGGTGCGCACGAGTCGGAAGGGGATCGCCTGCCGCAGCCTCAGCCGCTAGGTTGAGGTGTCATGAATCCTGACGACGGCGCGCAGCGCTTCCCCGTGGACCGCGAGCTCGGCCTGCATGAGCCGGAAGCGCACCCGGACTACGCCGAGATCGTCGCCTTCTTCGGTCACATCGCGTACGTGATGCCGGACCTGCGCGGCGTGCTCGGCGAGCACCTCAAGCTGGCCGAGGGAGAGGTGCTGCCGCACCTCATGATGCAGGACCTCATGGACTGGCTTCTCGAGAACTTCCGCACGGTCGGACCCAACGGCCGCACCTTCCAGCTCTTCTCGATCCTCGACGCGGGCTACCGCGAGGCCTCCGAGGCGCTCAAGGACGTGATGATCCTCGGGTTCCTCGAGCACACCCCGGGCTTCGCGGGCCGCGTCCCCGACCCCGAGATGCTCGGCCACATGGTGCGCGCGGGCCTCGGCCCGGTGCTGTCCGCCGTGCTGGTGGAGGTCGAGGGATGGCGCGGCGATAGCATCGGAACGTGAGCGACGCGAGCCCCGGCTATACGGAGTCGGACAAGGAACGCCTGGTACCCGAGCCGGCGAAGACAGCCAACCGCACGTCCTTCGCGCGCGACCGCGCCCGCATCGTCCATTCGAGCGCGCTGCGCAGGCTCGGGGCGAAGACCCAGATCCTCGGCGCGGGAAGCGGCGACTTCGTCCGCACGCGCCTCACGCACTCGCTCGAGGTCGCGCAGGTCGGACGTGAGCTCGGCAAGGCGCTCGGCTGCGATCCGGACGTGGTCGACGCCGCATGCCTCGCGCACGACCTGGGCCACCCGCCGTTCGGTCACAACGGCGAGCGCGCGCTCGACGAGGCGGTCCGCCACGTGGGCGGCTTCGAGGGCAATGCGCAGACCCTGCGCGTCCTCACGCGCCTCGAGCCCAAGACGATGCACCCGGAGACCGGCGAGAGCATCGGCCTGAACCTGACCCGCGCCGTGCTCGACGCGACGGTGAAGTACCCGTGGGGCGAGCAGGAGCTCAAGCTCGACGCTCACGGCAGGCCGATCCGCAAGTTCAACGTCTACGAGGACGACCGCCCGGTCTATCAGTGGCTGCGTGCGGACGCGCCTTCGCGCCAGCCGAGCTTCGAGGCGCAGGTCATGGACCTCGCCGACGATGTCTCCTACTCGGTCCACGACGTCGAGGACTCCGTGGTGCACCAGGGCGTCTCGCTCTCGGTCCTGCGGGACCCTGGCAAGGTGCGCGAGGTCGTGGCGGGCGCACGCGAGTGGTACGGCTGGGAGGACGAGGCCGCCCTCGAGGGGGCGCTCGAGCGCCTCCGCGTGTTCGGCTGGTGGGCCGACGAGTACGACGGCTCGCGCAAGGCCCTCGCCGCGCTCAAGGACATGACGAGCCAGCTGATCGGCCGGTTCTGCACCGCGACGATCGAGGCGACGCGCGCCGAGCACGGCGACGGGCCGCTCACCCGGTACAACGCGCGACTCGTGCTTCCCCAGGAGACCCACGCCGAGATCGTGCTGCTCAAGGGCATCGCGGTGCACTTCCTCATGGCGCCGCGCGAGGCCTCGCCCGGCTACGGGAAGCAGCGCAGGGTGCTCAAGCAGCTCGTCGCGGCGCTCGCCGATCGCGGGCCGGACTTCTTCGAGCCGCAGTTCGCCGCGGACTACCGCGACGCCGCGGACGATGCGGGACGCCTGCGCGCGGCCGTGGACCAGGTGGCATCGCTCACGGACAAGTCGGCGTATGACTGGCACCACCGGCTTGTGGTGAGCCCCAAGCGCACCCGCAAGGGCTGAGCCGCTCGCGAGGTCCCACGCGCGGGGTCCTGAGACGCGATGGCCCGCTAGCGCTCGGCGGGCTCCGTCGCGCGGCGGGAGACGAGACGCTGCTCGGCCACCAGGACCGCGACCACCAGGACGAAGCCGCCCACGGCGGCGAGCAGGGGAGCGGCCACCGAGCCGGTCGGGGCGAGGTAGCCGGAGTCGTCCTGCCACGGCCACAGCGCGACGAGGCTGCCGGCCATCACGCCCGTGAGGATCACGAGGGTCAGCCTGCGGTGGTGCTCGAGCAGCCACTGGAGCAGCTTGACGATCGAGACGAGGCCGATCGCGGCGCCGACAGCGAAGGCGGCGAGATAGGCGAGGTCGCGATCGTTGACGGCCGCGAGCGTCGGCTCGTACAGGCCCATCGTGAGCAGCAGGAACGAACCGGACAGGCCGGGCAGCACGAGCGCGGACACCGCGATCGCTCCCGCGGGGATGAGCACGAGCGGCGTCGGCTCGAGCGTGCCGCCCGGCAGCGACAGCACGATCGCGACCGCGACGGCGGCCACGGCAGCGATCGCCCACTCGGATGCGCGGAACCGCCCGGCGTCATGCCGCCGCGAGGGCGAGGCGATCGCGTGGCGGAAGGGCACCGCGAGCGAGGCGAGCACGAGCCCGAAGAAGAAGCCCCGCATCGTCTCGGGATGCTCGGTGACGAGGCTCTCCATCACGTGCGCCATCGTCACGAGGGCGACCGCCATTCCCACGAGCACGGGAACCACGATCGCCCACCGCACGCCCTCGAACCTGCCGCGTGCGCGCGCGAGGCCGCGCCCGCGCACCAGGTCGGCCGCTGCGAAGCGGATCCCGGTGATCGCGTGGCCGGCGGACGTCAGCAGGGTCTCGTACACGCCCGTCATCAGGGCGACGGTGCCGCCGCTCACGCCAGGCACGGTCTCGGCGGTGCCGATGAGGGCGCCCCTCACGACATCGAGGGCGACGTGCGTCGGGGTGCGGCGGGTCGCCGGGGTCACGTTGTCATCCATGGTCAGACCCTCTCAGGTGGTCTCGGTTCGAGGGACGCGCCGCGCGCGCACCAGCACGACGAGAGCGGCGAGCGGGAGCGCGAGCGGCACCCAGCCATACGCGGAGCCGTAGCCCGTCCACACCGTCTCGTCGGGCCACCACGAGGACTCGACGTAGCCGAGCGTCCCGACGATCAGCACGCCCGCGAGCTCGATCGCGGAGCCGATCAGCGCGACGCGACGCCATCCGCGCCACAGCGCGAGCGCGATGACGCCGTAGAGCACCGCCGACAGCGCGGAGATCGAGTACGGGAGCGGTGCCTCGGAGAACTTGGTGGAGATCTGGTACGCCGAGCGACCCGTCGCCGCGAGGCACAGCACCGCGTAGACCGCGATGAGCGAGATCCGGGCGACGGGATTCATGACCCGGCGCGTCGGAGCCGCGGTGACTGCAGCATCGTCCCTGTTCATGCCGTGCCCGCTCATGCCGCCCCCAGGATCACCGCGAGACGCCACGCGACCGCCGCGATCGCCACGCCGATGACGAGCGCGGCGATCGCGTCGAGCCGCACGATCTGATCGTCGCGCAGCACGGGACGATCGGGGTCGACGGGCTCTCCGGGTGCGGGCGGGGCGCCGAGTCGGCCGATGCCGAGCAGCGGCACGAGCGCGACGGACGCGAGCAGGTAGCCGACGGTGAGGACGATGCCAGCGTCGTTGCCCGTGAGCAGCAGCCCGACGACCGCGATCGCCTGGATCGCCGTGACGACCCACGCCGCGGTGACCACGGCCTTGAGAATGCCGTGGGCGCGCTGGACGATCAGGGTGACGATGGCTGCGACGACGAGCGCGCCTGCCACGACGAGGACTGCGGGATAGACGAGTCCCGAGTACAGGCCCATCAGGCCTGCTGCTGGGCCTGCTGCACGCGCATCGGCAGGCGTGCTGCCTCCTCGCCGTCGATCGAGATGACCCACGAGAACATGCCGGCCTCGTTGAAGCGCAGCCCGTCGAACGGGAACGCGAACGGGGCGACCTGCTCGTCGCCGTCGACGAGGTGCGGGGGACGGCCGAGCGTGAACTCGCCGCCCACGCCGTGGACCGGGACCGGCTTGCCGTCCTCGCCCATGCGCAGGCCGACGGCGTGCTCCTTGCCGTCCTCGGTGAGCAGCTTGATCTCGAAGCGGTGAGCCTCGTTGGTCGAGGTGAAGGGCACGTGCACGGTGGCCGCGACCGTCAGGCGACGGTGGACCGCGGGGAAGGCTCGCACGTTGATGACGTTCCAGCCGGCGCCGAGGGCGTAGATCTTGCCCTGCACCACCTCAGCGGAGTCGCACAGGAAGGAGTTGACGCGCACGGGATGTCCTTTCATCGATAACCGCGGTCAAGCCTACCCATCTTCGAGAGCGACACCGAAAGAGCCGTGGCGCGAGCGAGCGGCCGGGAGCCTCCGCACCGGTAGTGTGATGCCGTGGCGGGCACGATCAACAGGGAGGACATCGCATCGGTGCGCGAGCGCGCGCCGATCGAGGACATCGTCTCCCAGCACGTCACCCTCAAGCCGGCAGGCGTCGGCTCCCTCAAGGGTCTGTGCCCCTTCCACGACGAGCGAAGCCCCTCGTTCCATGTGCGACCGCAGGCGGGCCGCTGGCACTGCTTCGGCTGCGGCGAGGGCGGCGACGTCATCGAGTTCGTGATGCGCATGGACGGGCTCACGTTCGTGGACGCGGTCGAGTACCTCGCCGAGCGCGCGGGCGTGACGCTGCGCTACGAGCAGGGCGCGGGACCGCGCAAGGAGGGGACGGCGGGGCAGCGCAAGCGCCTGCTCGACGCGCACCGCGTCGCCGCCGAGTTCTACGTCACCCAGCTCGGCACCCCCGAGGCGAAGACGGGGCGCGACTTCCTCACCGAGCGCGGCTTCGGGCGCGAGGCCGCCGCGCACTTCGGCGTCGGGTTTGCGCCGCAGGGGTGGCAGGCGCTCACCGACCACCTGCGCCGCAACGGCTTCACCGAGGCAGAGCTGCGCACGTCTGGCCTGGTGTCCGAGGGGTCGCGCGGCGTGTACGACCGCTTCCGCGGCCGTCTCGTGTGGCCGATCCGCGATGTCACGGGCGAGGTCATCGGCTTCGGCGCGCGGCGGCTCTATGACGACGACCAGGGTCCCAAGTACCTCAACACTCCCGAGACCCCGCTCTATAAGAAGGCGCAGGTGCTCTACGGCCTCGACCTCGCGAAGGGCTCGATCCGCTCGGAGCGGACCGCCGTGGTCGTCGAGGGGTACACCGACGTCATGGCCTGTCACCTCGCGGGCGTCACCAACGCCGTCGCGACGTGCGGCACGGCCTTCGGCGAGGACCACGTCAAGGTGGTGCGGCGGCTCATGGGCGACATGGCCGGGGCCCAGCTCAAGGTCGGGTCCACCGGCTCCAAGGTGATCTTCACTTTCGACGGCGACGAGGCAGGGCAGAACGCCGCGCTCAAGGCCTTCCAGCTGGACCAGCAGTTCCTCGCGCAGACGTTCGTGGCCGTCGACCCCGAGGGACGGGACCCGTGCGAGATCCGCCAGCATCGCGGTGACGATGCGGTGCGCGCCCTGATGGAATCGCGCCAGCCGCTGTTCGAGTTCGTCATCCGCACGACGCTCGCGACGCATGACCTCAACACCGCGGAGGGGCGCGTCGCCGCCCTGCGCGCCTCGGCCCCGGTCGTCGCCGGGATCCGCGATCGCGTGCTCCAGCCCGAGTACGCGCGTCGCCTCGCCGGCTGGCTCGGCATGGAGGTTCAGGCCGTGCGCGGCGCCGTCTCCGACGCCGCCCGCTCCGGTGCCGGCCGCGCTCCCCGGCACGCGTCGCATCGTCCTCAAGGGAACCGCCCGGCCGCCTCGACGGGACCGGCGGGTCCTTCCGCGCCGCCTCACGAGGACGGCCCGCCCCCGATGGATCCCGAGACCGGAGCGGTGCTGCAGGTGGCTCCCGGTCCCGCGCGACCGTCGCGGCGTGACCCCGTGGTGCGCCAGGAGGCGCTGTCGCTCGGCGTGCTGCTGCAGCTCGCGGCGGCGATCTCGCGCGAGGCCGAGCCCGCGGGCGTCTATGCGGGCCTCACCCCCGAGTCGTTCACGGTGCCGCAGTACCGCGCGGTCTTCGAATCGATGCTCGCCGCGGGCGGGCCGAGCGCGGCGCCCGACTGGGTGGACGCAGTGGTCGAGCAGGCGGGGCCGATGCTCGCGCCGACGATCTCCGAGCTCGCCGTCACGCCCCTTCCGCACGAGGGAGGGGATGACGGGCCCTACGCGGCGTCCGTGCTGTCGCGGCTGCTCGACCTCGCGCTGACGCGCCAGATCGCCGAGCTGCGCGGTGCGATGCAGCGGGCCGGAGAGGGTTCCGCCGAGGCGCAGCAGGCATTCGCGGAATTGATCGCGCTTGAGACGCGGCGCCGCGCGCTGCGCGAGGAGTGAGCGAACGCCGTCCCGTCGCGGCACTCACTGCCATACATTCGCGGACATTCCGTCCAAGACTGTGCAACTTTTTGGACACGGTCCGATGAATCCCAGGTAACCGTCGCGTTAAATCTGCGAAGGAACGTTCATCTCACCAACATCGTCCGCTAGCGTCGAGTGGTCGCCATGCGACTGTCGCCGCCCGGAGGGGGTGCGCGCATCTCGAGTGAGAAGCAAGAGGTATGAACGTGAATCAGTTCCCTAAGCGCCTTGCGGTCCCAGCGCTGATCGGCGCTTCCGCGCTGATGCTGGCAGCCTGCTCGTCCGGCGAGTCGGAGTCGACCGAGTCCGCCTCCGCGGAGTCGAGCGAGACTGCCGAGGCCACCGCTGAGCTGCCCGACCCGCTGACCCTCGCGCTCGTCCCGTCGGACGACGTGGAGCAGATCACCGCCGACGGTGAGGCCCTCGCCTCGCTGCTGGGCGACGAGCTCGGCGTGACCGTCGAGGTCTTCGTGCCGGACAGCTACAACGCGGTCGTCGTCGCGCTCCAGACCGGCCAGGCCGACATCGGCTTCCTCGGCCCGATCGCGATGTGGCAGGCCCAGGAGGAGGCCGGCGCGGAGATCGTCCTCCAGTCGGTCCGCTACGGCTCGTCCGAGTACGTCGGTCAGTGGTTCACCAACGACCCCGACACCTACTGCCTCGACGAGGTCACGACCGAGGCTGACGACGAGGGCATCAACTACTCGTACTGCAACGGCGCGACCGGCTACGACGGCCCCCAGGGTGAGGACGCCCTCGCGCTGATCTCCGAGGACGCCTCGATCGCGTGGACCGACGCCACCTCGGCCTCGGGCTACTACTTCCCGGCCATCCAGCTCGCCGACATCCTCGGCATCGACGACGCGGCCTCCGCGTTCCCGAACGGCTTCTTCGCCGGTGGTCACTCGCAGACCGTCCAGGCCGTCTACGACGGCGAGGCCGAGATCGGCCTGTCCTACAACGACGCCCGCGGCAACCTCGCCGAGGAGTTCTCGGACGTCGGCGAGAAGGTCGTCGTCTTCGCCTACACGAAGAACATCCCGAACGACGGTGTGGTCCTCAACGGTGAGCTCGACGACTCGGTGCAGGACACCCTGACCCAGTCGCTGCTCGACCTCGCGAGCACCGAGGACGGCCTCGCCGCCCTGGACGCCGTCTACGAGATCGAGGGCCTCGAGGCTGCGAACCTCGACGCGTTCAACGACTTCGTCGGCCCCACGTACGACACCTTCGGCGGCGAGTAAGCACCACCGTCCGACAAGGTTCCGCGCACCGGCGGTCAGTCCCAGCGACTGGCCGCCGGTGCCATTCCACTGGTAGGCAGGAAACATGATCGAGCTCAAGGACGTCACCGTCCGCTATCCGAACGGCGTCGTCGGCCTCGACAACGTCTCTCTCACGATCCCCGACGGCGAGTTCGTCGTGGTGGTCGGGCTGTCAGGAGCGGGCAAGTCCACCCTGATCCGCACCATCAACGGCCTCGTGCCGGTCACCGAGGGAAGCCTCGTCGTCGACGGTGTCGAGGTCGCGGGCGCGTCCGACAAGAAGCTGCGCGAGGTCCGGTCGAGCATCGGCATGATCTTCCAGTCGTTCAACCTCGTGAAGCGCACGTCGGTCATGAACAACGTGATGATCGGCCAGATGCACGACATCCCGGCCTGGCGGTCCTTCTTCGGAGCGTGGACGTCCGAGGAGAAGGAGATCGCCTACCAGTCGCTCGAGCGCGTGGGCATCGTCGAGAAGGCCTGGACCCGCGCCTCGCAGCTGTCCGGCGGTCAGCAGCAGCGCGTCGCTATCGCGCGCGCCCTTGCACAGGACCCCAAGGTCATGCTCGCGGACGAGCCCGTCGCCTCGCTCGACCCGCCGACCGCACAGATGGTCATGAAGGACCTGCAGCGCATCAACCGTGACCTCGACATCACGACCCTCGTGAACCTCCACTTCCTTGATCTCGCGCGCCAGTACGGCGACCGCGTGATCGGCATGCGCGCAGGCAAGGTCGTCTTCGACGGCACGGGCGCCGAGGCGGACGATGCGGTGTTCGAGGACATCTACGGCCGTTCCCTCACCGCGGACGACGTCTCGGGGCCGGCATGACGGTCGCGTCGCCCTCCGCCTCCGGGCCCGCGGCGCCCGCACGTCCCCGGAAGCCGGCTCCCAGCCGCGCGCTGATCCTCGGCCTCGTGGCCGTCGTGGCGATCACGGCGTGGGCCGCGTGGGAGATCGAGTTCGAGCTCACGTCGCTGTTCGAGAACTTCTCCAACGGCTGGGTGGTCATCCAGGACTTCCTCCACCCCAACTGGTCGTACCTGGGCAACGCCTCGACCGCGTGGCTCGAGACCATCTCGATCGCGGTCGTCGCGAGCTTCTTCGGCGTGGCCGTCGGGCTCGTGTTCGCGTACATGGCCTCGCAGGTCACCAACAGGTCCACGCGCCTGTACCGCTTCACGAAGTGGTTCCTCGCGGTGCTGCGCTCGCTGCCCGACGTCGCGTACGTCCTCATCTTCGTCGCGCTCGTGGGCGTCGGCTCGCTCGCCGGAATCCTCGCGCTGTTCATCTTCAACATCGGCATCGCCGCGAAGCTGACCGCCGAGACCATCGACGCGGTCGACGCGGGCCCTCTCGAGGCGGCCGACGCCTCCGGAGCGGGCACGTTCTCTCGTGCCCGATGGGCGGTCCAGCCGCAGATCCTGCCCAACTTCCTGTCGTACGCGCTGTACATCTTCGAGCTCAACATCCGCTCGTCCGTCGTCATCGGATATGCGGGCGGTGGCGGTATCGGCCAGCTCATCCAGGTGCAGTTCGCGCGATTCAACTACGAGAACGTCTCGGCGATCGTGATCAGCATGTTCGTGGTGGTGCTGCTCATCGACCAGCTCTCCCAGTACCTCAGAAGGAGGCTCGTCTGATGAGCGCCGAGACCACTGAGTCCGCGACGCGCACCGCGCGCCCGCAGGAGCCCGGCAAGGCCCGCGCGACCATCGGGGCACTCGTCCTCGTGGTCCTCGTCGTCGCCGGCGGCTACCTGTCGAACGCCGACTGGGGCAAGCTGCCCGACATCTTCACCGAGGGCTGGCGGTACTTCTACCTGATGCTCAAGGGGCTCGTGCAGAACCCCTTCTCCGAGCCGTACAGCGAGTACTGGTCCTCGGCCTTCACGGGGATGCTCGAGTCGATCTCGATGGCGTGGATCGGCACCCTGATCGGCGCGGTGCTGTCCATCCCGATGGGCTTCCTTGCTGCGCGCAACGTGTCGAACCAGGTCGTCGTGCAGATCACCCGCGTGATCCTCAACGTCATCCGCACGCTGCCGGAGCTCGTCTTCGCGATCATCCTGCTGCTGCCGATCTTCGGCTTCGGCCCCAACGCCGGCGCCCTCGCGCTCGGCATCGGCGCCGTCGGCACGCTCGGCAAGCTGACGGCCGAGGCGCTCGAGGGGATCGATCCCGGACCGGTCGAGGCCGCCCGCGCGTCGGGCGCGCCGCGCAGCGCGATCCTGCGGTGGACCTACTGGTCCCAGGTGCTGCCCGAGGTCCTCGCCTTCTGGTTGTACCGCTTCGAGATCAACATCCGCGCCTCGGCGATCCTCGGTGTGATCGGAGCCGGCGGAATCGGATCCGTCCTGTCGCAGGCCTTCCGGTATCGCGAGTGGGACTTCATCGGCATCCTGCTGTTCGTGATCATCGTCGTGACGGTCCTCATCGACTCCGTCTCGGGCGCCGTCCGCCACCGCATCATCAGCGGCACGGGCAAGACGGACAAGGATATCGACACGGAGCCCGTGGGGCTCTAGGTCATCCTTAGCGAAGCCGGCACGCCGTACGGCGTGCCGGCTTCGTGCTGTCGCGGCACGGCTGCGTACGGCACGTTCGAACGCGGCACGGTGGAACGCAGCAGGTCCGGATGCGGCACGGTGGAACGCGACGCAGCGGGAAGCGGCACAATCGAAGGTGAGCGGCGACGGTGCCGCTCCCGGTCGCTCGACCTCCGATGGTGCGGGCGACGCGAGGAGACGCGCATGGCGAAGAAGACAGGCCCGCCGCCCTCGGCGCTGACCCCCGCCCTTCGCGCGCGAGTGGAGACCGGGCGCGACCGGCGTGCGAGCGTGCCGCTCGAGTCGCATGCCGAGGTGTCTGTGCCCGAGGTGCGCCCCGATCCCGTGCAGATCCTCCTCGCCCAGGACGAGGGGCGTGTGGCCTCGCTCGTGCCGATCCGGCACGCGCGGATGAATGCGACGCCGTTCACCTTCTTCCGTGGCGCCGCCGCGATCATGGCCTCCGATCTTTCCCGTGGCGCGTCGTCCGGGCTCACGGTGCAGCTCTGCGGCGACGCGCACCTGTCCAACTTCGGGCTGTTCAACGGCGCCGATCGGCGTCTGGTCTTCGACGTCAACGACTTCGATGAGACGTTGCCTGGGCCGTTCGAGTGGGACCTGAAGCGGCTCGCGGCGAGCGTCAGCATCGCAGCTCGCCACAACGGCCTCGCGCCCAAGGAGGCGCGCACAGCGACCCGAGCGGCGGTCCGCGGCTACCGCAAGGCCATAGCCGCCTCCGTGGTGGTGAGTCCGCTCGACCTCCTGTACTACCGGGTCGATGTGGCGCGCTATCTGGAGGAGAGGGAGGAGCTGCACAAGGGTTCGCGGCGCGAGATCGACAAGGCCTCGCGCAAGGACAGTCTGCGCGCGCTGGCCAAGCTCACGGAGGTCGTGGATGGACGCCGGAGGATCGTGCCGAGCCCTCCGCTCATCGTCCCGCTCGGCGAGGAGCTGGGCGAGCCCGACGCGGCGCGGATCCGGACCTTCTTCGATCGGTATCGGCAGTCCCTGCCGCCCTATCGGGCCGCGGTGATCGACCGCTACCGCTTCCTCGACCTGGCGCACAAGGTCGTGGGCGTCGGGAGCGTCGGCACGCGCTGCTTCATCGTGCTGCTCGAGTCTGACGGAGGAGCCCCGCTGTTCCTCCAGTTCAAGGAGGCCACGCGCTCGGTGCTCGAGCCCTTCCTCGGGCCGAGCCAGTACGCGCACTCGGGCGAGCGGGTCGTGCAGGGCCAGCGGAGCATGCAGGCGACCGGGGATGTCCTGCTCGGGTGGTCCCACGCCGAGGCCGACGGGCGCACGGTCGAGTTCTACCTGCGCCAGCTCTGGGACGGCAAGGCCTCCGCCGCCGTGGATGAGATGGGCCCGAAGCGGTTGAAGCGCTACGCGGCGCTGTGCGGCGGGACGCTCGCCCTTGCGCACGCGCGCACGGGTGACGCGGCGGCGATCCACGGCTACCTGGGCGAGGACCGCACCGCGGACGACGTGTTCGCCGACTTCGCCGAGCGCTATGCGGATCTCAACGAGAGCGATCACGCCGCTCACGCGGAGGCGATCCGCGCAGGGCGCGTGGCCGTCGCCGAGTGATCTTGGCGGTTGTGAGGTCTTGCCGCGAGGCGGAGAGTGGGCCAGGCGGGACTTGAACCCGCGACCGATGGATTATGAGTCCACTGCTCTAACCGGCTGAGCTACTGGCCCGTGCGCGACCTGTCCGGCGCGCCCGACAAAGCCTAGCGGGGATGGGCGAGTGCTCTCGGTCACATCGACGCCTCGCGGGGCCAGGAGTGGTTTCAGAGGTCTCTCGGATCGTGTAGAGTTCTACAGCGCGATCCCCCGTAGCTCAATTGGCAGAGCATTCGACTGTTAATCGAAGGGTTACTGGTTCGAGTCCAGTCGGGGGAGCTGCAAGAGAAGGCCTTCCTTCCGCTCACAAGGCGGTCGGGAGGCCTTTCGCTTTCCCCGCGGATGTCAGCGTCACGGTGCATGCTGGACCCATCGCCCCGCGGTCCGAGCGCGGGAAGGAGGGTGCGGGCATGACCGAGTTCAGCTTCGAGGCGTCGCTATATCTGTGGGAGGCGCGCCTCCAGACCTGGGTCTTCGCGGACATTCCAGAGGACGTCGCGGACGTCGTCGAGGACGCGCAGTCAGGGCCCCGGCGCGGCTTCGGCGCCGTGAAGGTCGAGGTGACGCTGGGGGAGACGGTGTGGCGCACCAGCATCTTCCCGTCCAAGGACCGCGCCACGTACATCCTGCCCGTGAAGCGGGCGGTGCTCGACGCGGAGGGCGTCGCTCCGCCTGAGACGGTGAGCCTGAGCCTGCGACTCGTCTGAGGTCGCGACGAACCGCGCGTGCCGGTGCCCTGCGTCCTGAGTGGCGCTGCGCGCCGACGCCCTCAGCGCCCGGCGTCAGGCGGTGACTGCGGCGATCACCGCGGGCACGGCCTCCGCAACGTCGGACGCGGTCACAGGGCCGCCATGGCCGGAGGGGGAGAGCAGATCGTCTCCCGAGGCGCGCGCCCCGGCCTGCGCATGCGCCCACGCGGCGCACACGCCCGCCTCGGCCGCGTCGAGACCGGCGGCGAGCAGCGCGCCCGCGATCCCGGCGAGCACGTCCCCGGATCCCGCGGTCGCGAGCCAGGGCGTGGCGACGGGAAGCTCCCACGTCGCCCCGCCGGGAGACACCACGAGCGTCCGCGAACCCTTGAGGAGAACCGTGGAACGCGTCGTCTCCGCGAGCAGGCGGGCGTGCTCCGACCTGTCTCGCCGCACATCGTCCGCCGTCACGTCGTGCCTGATGGCGGCAAGGGCGCGCACGAGCTCGCCCTCGTGCGGGGTGAGCAGGATCTTCTCCGGCGGGGTGCTCCTGGCACCCGAGTGACGCGCCCGCGCGCAGTCCTCAAGGGCTCCGGCGTCGACGACGCACGGCAGCCCGCTCGCCCATGCCGCGCCGATCACTGCGTCCTGCCCGGGCGCGTCCGACACCCCCGACCCGACCACCCAGGCATGGGTGCGCGGCAGGCGGTCGACCGCGTCGGCGTCCGCGTGCACGACGGTCTCCGGGCGTGCGGCGAGCACGAGGTCCTGTGCGCGCCGGGGGCCGACGTAGCGCACCATGCCCGCGCCCGCGCGGTATGCGCCCGTCACGCACAGCACCGCGGCGCCGGGATACGCGTCGGAGCCCGCGACCACTCCGAGGACGCCGCGCGTGTACTTGTCGTCCTCGGGGAGGGGGCGCGGCCACAGCGCGGCGATGCCCGCCGCATCGACCCTGGAACCCGTCACCATGTCACCAGCCTGGCACAAGGCGGGACGTGGAAGAATGGCCCCATGGCAATGCGAGAGATTCGAGTGACCGGCGACCCCGTGCTGCGCACGCCCTGCGAGACCATCACGGAGATCGACGATCACGTCAGGGGCCTCGTGGAGGACCTGCTCGAGACCGTCGACTACGAGGGCCGCGCCGGACTCGCCGCGAACCAGATCGGCGTGAGCCTCCGCGCCTTCTCGTGGAACATCGACGGCGACATCGGCTACATCCTCAACCCCGTCATCACCGAGAACTCGGACGAGATGCAGGAGCTCGGGGAGGAGGGCTGCCTCTCGGTGCCCGGCCTCTGGTACCCGTGCGAGCGTCCCGCCTACGCGAAGGCCGAGGGCATCGATCTCGATGGCAACCCGGTCGTCATCGACGGCGAGGAGATCTGGGCGCGCCTGATCAACCACGAGTGCGATCACCTGAACGGCAAGCTCTACCTGGACCGCCTCGGGAAGGGCGTCCGCAAGCAGGCGATGCGCGAGCTGCGGGAGTCCCTCGAGAAGGCCTGATCCCGTCTCTTCGCGCGCGAGACGTCAGCCCTCGTGCTCGGTGAGCTCGATGCCGACGTCGGCGATGATCACCCTGCCCGCCGCCTGCGCGGCCGGCTGCTCGACCAGGCAGCGCTTGGGTGCCGTGAAGGTCACGGTGACGGTCGCGCGGACGTGAGGCGCGTCGTCGTCCCCTGAATCGGCCTCGAGGCCGCTGGGCAGGTCCACGGCGACCACCGGCGTCGTCGGCGGGATGAGCGGCACGAGCGAGGCCGCCGGCTCCCTCAGCCCCGCCTTCGCGCCGAGGCCGACGATGCCGTCCACCACAAGGTCGGCGCCCGCGACGAGCACCGCGCCAGCCGACGGCTCGACCCGGCTGCCCGCGGCCGCGCTGAGACGGGCCTCGCCGCGCTCGTGAAGGCGGCCCCCGCACGGGATCGCGCGGACGGTCGCTCCCCGCTCGGCGAGCAGCGCCCCGGCGAGGAGCGCATCCCCGCCGTTGTTGCCGGGCCCCGCGAGCACGACCACCTCGGCTCCCGCGACGCCCTCGGGGCGTGCGGCGAGGAGCAGCGAGCACTCGCGGGCCACTGCCTCCGCGGCGCGATCCATGAGATCGCGCTCGGGCACGGTGAGCATCGTCCAGTCCTCCGCGTCGCGGATCTGGGACACGGTCAGCGGCTGGTCGACGGTGGCCATGGCGCCAGCCTCGCACAGACCGGCGCGGAAATGGCGCCCGCGAGTGCCACGATGCGGTCGGAACCGGGCGTCGTGCTGGCATTTCATTCGCGATTGGGGCACGATAGAGGCACGCCCGGCTGGAGCTGGACCGCCTTCGAGGTCGTTGGGGAAGACGCACCTCACAGGAAGGAAGGGTCATGGCCACCATCACCCGCGGTGTTCTTTTCGTGCACTCTGCTACGCGCGCGATGGGCCCACACATCGAGTGGGCTGCGCAGGGAGTGCTGGGTCCGCGCGCCCATTTCGAGTGGACCGACCAGCCCGCCGGCCACCGCATGTTCCGTGCGGAGGTCGCCTGGCAGGGCCGCCCCGGCACCGGCGCGGCGCTCGCCTCCGCCCTGCGCGGGTGGGAGCACGTGCGCTACGAGGTGACCGAGGATCCGTCGTTCGGCTGCGACGGCGGACGCTGGATGCACACCCCGTCGCTCGGGATCTTCCACGCGGTCACCGACGTCCACGGCAACATCGTGGTGCCCGAGGACCGGATCCGCTCCGTGATGGAGGCCGGCGGCACCGCGACCGACTTCGCTCGCGCCATGAACCTCGCTCTCGGCACCGCATGGGACGAGGAGCTCGAGCCCTTCCGCTACGCCGGCCACGGCGCCCCGGTGCGATGGTTGCATAGAGTGGGTTGATGGAGCTCGCGCGTGACGACGCACTTCTCCTCCAGGCGATGGAGGAGGCGATGTGGCGCGCGGAGACCCGCTTCGACCGGTCGTACATGGACGCCGTCCTCGCGCCGAGCTACGTCGAGATCGGCCAGTCGGGCCGGATCTACACCCGCGACGAGGTGCTCGACCTGCCCTTCCAGGAGATCGACGTGAAGCTGCCCCTCACGGACTTCCGGGTCGAGGCCTTCTGCTCGCACGGCGCGATGGTGCTCTACACGTCGATCCCCAAGCACGGGGATCGCGGCGCAGCGCATCGCAGCTCCATCTGGGAGCGGTCGGAGCGCTGGCGCCTGCGCTACCACCA
Organism: Demequina sp. NBRC 110054; assembly: GCF_002090115.1. Lineage (NCBI taxonomy): Bacteria > Bacillati > Actinomycetota > Actinomycetes > Micrococcales > Demequinaceae > Demequina > Demequina sp. NBRC 110054. The sequence goes on along the minus strand of NZ_BBRK01000005.1, from coordinate 592,429 downwards.
GGCGACCCCGGTCGATCTGTAGCGCGAGAGCCGGCCGTCTGCCGCATCGTCCTGCCGCCTGCATCGTCCCGCTCCATGCGCTCTGCACGGATTGTCCTGCGACGCGCCAGCGTGTCGCGTGCTGCGTCGGCGTGTCGTCGGGGTGGCGGATTCAGATCCGTGCGGAGTGCATGGAGGGCGGAGGAGGGGCGACGAAGGGCCGGCCCCTCGTAGGGGACCGGCCCTGTCGCTCGGACGATGCGGTGGCTAGGCGGTCGCGAAGACCAGCGCCACGTTGTGGCCGCCGAAGCCGAACGAGTTGTTGATCGCGGCGAGCTGGCCGTCGGCGGGCAGCTCGCGTGGGGTGTCGCGGACCAGGTCGACCTCGAGCTCGGGGTCGGGCTCGGTGACGTTGATCGTCGGGGGAGCGGTGCGGGTCTCGAGGGCCTTGACGGTGAAGACGGACTCGAGCGCGCCGGCGCCGCCCAGCAGGTGGCCGGTCATGGACTTGGTGGCGGACAGCAGCACCTGGTCGGCGTGCGAGCCGAGGAGGCTGCGGATGCCGCGGGCCTCGATCATGTCGCCCACCGGGGTCGAGGTGGCGTGCGCGTTGACGTGCGAGACATCGGCGGTGGTCAGCCCGGCGGACTCGAGCGCGAGCTGCATCGCCTTGGTCTGGCCCGTGCCGTTCGGCTCGGGCGCCGCGATGTGGTGGCCGTCGGCGGTCATGCCGCGGCCCAGGAGGCGCGCGTAGACCTTGGCCCCGCGGGCCCTGGCGTGCTCCTCGGACTCGAGGATGACGACGCCCGCGCCCTCACCGAGGACGAAGCCATCGCGGCTCACATCGTAGGGACGCGAGGCCCCTGCGGGGTCGTCGTTGCGCTTGGACAGCGCCTGCATGGCCGCGAACGCGGAGATGGGAAGCGGGTGGATCGCCGCCTCGGTGCCTCCCGCGATGACGACGTCGGCGCGGCCGGACTCGATCATCTCGAGTCCCATGCCGATCGCCTCGGCGCCCGACGCGCATGCCGACACGGGGGAGTGGGCCCCCGCGCGGGCCTTGAACTCGAGCGACACGTACGCGGTCGGCGAGTTCGGCATCAGCATGGGCACGGTGAGGGGCAGGACGCGCGAGGCGCCGCGCTCCTTCACCGTGTCCCATGCCGAAAGCAGGGTCCACACCCCGCCGATGCCCGAGGACACGATCGAGCCGAGGCGCTCGGGGTCGACGTCCTCGAGGCCGGCATCCGCCCAGGCCTCGCGCGCAGCCACGATCGCCATCTGGGCAGACGGGTCCATGCGCTTGGTCTCGGGGCGGCTCAGCACCTCGGCCGTCGGCACCGCCAGCTGGCCGGCGAAGTGCACGGGCACGCCGTACTGCTCGGCCCAGTCGTTGTCGAGCGTCCGGACGCCGGAGCGGCCTGCGAGGGCCGCCTCCCACGTGCTGGGAACGTCTCCGCCGAGCGGGGACGTGGTGCCGAGTCCGGTGACGACAACGGTCATGGGAGTGCCTTTCTGATGCGGTGCTGCGGGGGCAGCGGATGCTGCGAGAGCAGCGGATGCTGCGAGAGCAGCGGATGCTGCGAGTGCAGCGAATGCTGCGGGGACTGCGTCAGGCCGTGGGTCAGGCCTGGGCGCCGGTGATGTAGGTGACGGCGTCGCCGACGGTGACGAGGTTCTTCACGTCCTCGTCGGGGATGCGGACGTCGAACTTCTCCTCGGCGAGGGTGACGATCGTCATCATCGACAGCGAGTCGATGTCGAGGTCGTCGGTGAAGTTCTTCTCGAGCGTGACGTCGCCCGCGTCGATACCGGTCTCCTCGACGACGATCTCGGCCAGGCCCTCGAGGACCTCGTTGCTGGAAAGAGCCATGTTCTTCTCCTTGCTCTGGGGTGCCGGGGCGGCACCGTTCTCGTGGATGAACTCTTGAAGACTAATGCGGGGCGTCAGGGCAGCGCGATGACCTGCGCCGCGTAGACCAGGCCAGCGCCGAAGCCGATCTGGAGCGCGAGGTCGCCGGACTTCGCGTCGCCGTCGCGCAGCAGACGCTCGGTCGCGAGCGGGATCGACGCGGCGGACGTGTTGCCCGAGTCGACGATGTCCTTGCCGACGGCGATGTGCTTGGGCAGGCCGATCTGCTTGACCATCTGGTCGATGATGCGCACGTTCGCCTGGTGCGGGATGAACGCCTTGATGTCGTCGGGCGTGACCCCCGCGGCCTCGATGGCCTCGAGTGCGATCTTCGGCATCTTGAACGACGCCCACTTGAACACGCTCGGTCCCTGCTGGCGCAGAGTCGGGAAGGGCGCCTCGGGGTCGTCGCGCACGTCGAGCCACGACGAGGTCTGGTAGATCAGCTCGGCGCCGTCGCCCTCGGAGCCCCACACGGTCGGGCCGATGCCGGGGGTGTCGGACGGGCCGACGACGACCGCGCCCGCGGCGTCGCCGAGCAGGTAGGAGATCGAGCGGTCGGCGGGGTCCACCCAGTCGCTCAGCTTCTCCGCGCCGACGACGAGCACGTAGGTCGCCGCGCCCGAGCGCACGAGCGCGTCAGCCTGGCCGATGCCGTAGCAGTAGCCGGCGCACGCGGCGGAGATGTCGTACGCGGCCGCGGGGGAGGCCCCGATGCGGTCCGCGAGGATCGGTGCGCCGCCAGGCGTGATGTGCGGGTGGGAGATTGTCGACAGGATCACCGCGTCGATCTGCGAGGGCTCGATGCCGGCCTGCGCGATGGCATCGAGCGACGCCTTCTCCGACAGGTCGACGACCGAGGTCTCCTTGTCGGCGCGCACGCGCGTGACGATCCCGGTCATCTTGCGGATCCACTCGTCGGACGAGTCGATCGGCTCGATCAGGTCGTCGTTCGGGACCGCGTTCTCGCCGCGGCACACGCCGAGGCCGAGGATGCGGGTGTACTCGGGTCCGCGTCGGACGTTGATGGTGGTCACGCGTGCGCCTCCACAAGCTCTCGTGCCGCAGTCAGGTCCTCGGGGGTCTTGAGGGCGACGGCGGGGATTCCCTTCATACCGCGCTTGGCGAGGCCCGTGAGGACGCCGCCGGGTGCTACCTCAAGGATGCCCGTCACGCCGAGCTCGAGCATGCGCTCCATGCACAGATCCCATCGCACGGGGCTCGCGACCTGCGTGACGAGGCGCGCGACGGTCTCGTCGCCGGTCGCGACGACGGTGCCGTCGGCGTTCGACAGCAGCGGCACCTGCGGGGCGCTGCGCGCGACGTCGGCCGCGGCGGCGGCGAGAACCTCAACCGCGGGGGCCATGTACGACGTATGGAAAGCGCCGGCGACCTGGAGCTCGATCACGCGGGCGCGCGTGGGCGGCTCGCCGACGAGCGCATCGATCGCTGCCTTGGATCCCGCGGCGACGACCTGGCCGCCGCCGTTGGCGTTCGCAGGCGTGAGGCCGAGCTCCGCGAGCCGTGCGGCGACCTCGTCGGCCACGCCGCCCAGCACCGCGGCCATGGACGTGGGCTCGGACGATGCGGCGGCATCGGCCATCGCGCGACCGCGCACGGTCACGAGGGAGACGGCGTCCGCGTCGGACAGCACGCCCCCGAGGGCGGCAGCGGCGAACTCGCCGACGCTGTGGCCTGCCACGACGCCGGGCGCGGCCGCGCCGAGCGCCTCGCGGCCCGTGGCGAGCGCGGTGGCGACGAGCAGCGGCTGCGCGATCGCCGTGTCGCGGATGGTGTCCGCGTCGGAGGTGACGCCGTGGGCGATCAGATCGACCTCTGTGGCATCCGACAAAGCATGAAGGGCCTGGGCGACCGAGTCGAGCTCGAGCCACGGGGCGAGCATTCCAGGCGTTTGGGCACCCTGACCGGGGCAGAGGACTGCAAGCATGTGTCTAGGGTGCCCTACGGCCGCGTGCGTGCGGGGAAGGCACGACGAAGAAAGCGACGCCAGATTCTGTCGGATCCCTACAAAGACGGCGGAGTCGCCGCCTGGAGCCTGCCGAGCGCGAGCGCGGTGTGCAGGACATGGGCGTCGCGGGTGTGGAGCACGTCCCAGCCGGTGAGCTCCGAGACCTTCTTGAGTCGGTAGCGCACGGTGTTGGCATGCACGAACATCGTGCGCGCGGTGAGCTCGAGCGAGCGCCCGCAGTCGAGGAACGTGGCGACGGTCTCCTGGAGGGAGCCTCCCGCCTGGAGGATCGGCTCGTAGGCGATCGCAAGGAGACGCTCGCGCGCGGTCGGATCCCCGACGAGCACGCGCTCGGGCAGGAGGTCGTCGGCGTGCACGGGTCGGGGGGCCTGCGCCCACGCGGGGGCCGCGGTGGCCCCGGCGATCGCTCCGCGGGTCGCCTTGGCGACCTCCTGCAGCGTCACGGCGGGCGGACCCAGCACGACGGGCCCCGGTCCGAAGACCTGGAGCAGCTGAGCGGCGACTGCCTCGTGGTCCTCGTCGGAGCGCGCGACGATCACGAGCGTCTCGCCGTGGATGCCCACGAGCGCGTTGCCGGCTGCGCGGCGGATCGTGCGGCGCACCTCGGCGGACTGGACCTCGCCGAGAGTGCCATCGGTCGTGCCGACCATGACCAATGTCGGTCCCGGCTTCCAGCCGAGCGCCGCGGCGCGGGACGGCACCGCATCGTCCACCTCGCCGCGCACGAGCGCGTCGACGACGAGCGCCTCGATCCGCGCATCCCATGCGCCGCGCGATTCGGCGGCGCGCGCATAGACCTCTGCCGCGGAGAAGGCGATCTCTCGCGAGTAGCGCAGGATCGCCTCTCGCAGCATCTGCTCGGCGCCGGGGGCCGCGAACTCGTCGGAGTGGCCCTCGACCACCTTGACGGCGGTGCGCACGATCGCGAGCGCGTGCTGGAGCGAGATCACCCGTGTGAGCTCGGGCGGTGCGGCCGCGAAGACCTCCATCGCGGAGCGCGCGGTCTCCGAGCGGTCGGCGAACCACGTGACGAAGGCGTCGATTCCCGCCTGGGCGACGATCCCCACCCACGAGCGCTCCTTCGCGGGCAGCTCCCGGAACCAGTGGTAGTCCGCGTCGAGCGACTTCAGCGCTGCGGTCGCGAGCTGGCCGCTGCCCGCGCGAAGTCGGCGCAGAGTCTCGGCGCTCGGATCGGTCTGGGGCATGGGCAGAGCCTAGCGCCGCTTTGTGCGATCCCGACAATGCATTGCCCCCCATTATGGGGGAGAACCGGTTCGCTATGGAGTAAATAGCCTGGTTGATCGCCTGCGGTATCCCCAGGGGCCTGTGGAAATGCACGACAAGTCGATGTGGGTGGCGCGCGGTGGGGACGGCGCTCGCCCTCGTCCTCGGCGGCGGCCGGCGCGGGTTCTGTGGCGCACGGAGCACCCGGTCGCCGGCGGTGCAGCGAGGATCCGCGCCCGCCCCGCCGTGCGACGTGAGGGCGCGCCGTCTAGCGTGGGGGATGACGGAGGTGCCCCATGCGTGAACGCCCCAAGCCCCTGCTAGGAGCGCTCCTGGGCCTGCTGATCGGTTTCGAGGCGGCGGCGCTGCTGACCGTGCTGGGCATCGCGCCCGCGGACCAGACCGTGGTATGGGGGCTGGCCTCGCTCGGCGCGCTGCTGGGCACCGTGGCGCTCACTCAGCGGCTCTCCCTCGCGCCTCGCCGCGTGCTGGTCGCGATGATCGCGGTGGGCGCCGCCGCGGGCATGGCGCTCGCGGGGCTTCCCGAGTATCGGGGCGGAGGACACGTCTCCGAGGGCTGCTATCTCACCCTCGACTCGGCATCGCAGGAAGAGGCGGTCACCCCAGAGCAGACCTCCGCGCGAGAGCCGTTCAGGATCGCGCAGGGCGACGTCCTGGTGTGGGACGCCGCCTCGGACGAGGTCCTCACCTTGTGGAACAGCACGCTCGGCATCCGGGTGAGCGGCAGGGAGCTCACGCTGTGGACGGCCGAGTACGAGAACGAGGACGAGGCGACCGAGTTCTCCGGGGCGCAGCGGATGAGGGCTCAGTTGAGCGAGATCGAGGAGGACAAGGGCTTCGCCCCGGTCGGGACGTACCACCTTGTCGGCGAGCTCCAGGCCGCGGAGGGCATGTGCACGCTCGACCTGTACGTGCGCATCGAGCCCGAGGGCCTGTTCGACGGCTTCATCATGATGGGACTGTGGGCACTCGCCGCCGCGCTGGTGCTGACGTTCCTCGTGCTCGCCTACGACGTGCGCAGCTCGATCAAGGACGCGGACACCTCGCACCTCGGTGCCCACATACGGGAGCGGGCACGGACGGAGCCCTCCGCCCAGGAGCCGCATCCCGGCGAGGTCGGCGGCCATCCCAGGCGGGAGAGCGAGGACGGGGCAACGGAGTCGGGAGCCGCGGACGATGCCGGGCCTGGGCCTGGGCCCGAGGACGGGAACAGGTAGCTCGACCCCCGCGAGACATGACGGAGGCCCGCCGCGCAGTGCGCGGCGGGCCTCCGGTCAGTCCTCGGCTAGCGGGATCAGGCGTCGCCGCCCGCGTTGCCCGACGCGCCCTTGGTGACGTCGTGGAGCTCGTAGCGCTCGATGGCCTGGCCGACCACATAGGGGTCGATCTCGCCGCGACGGGCGAGCTGCTGAAGCACCTTGACCGCCGTCGACGGGCCGTCGATCTTGAAGTGACGACGTGCCGCGGCACGCGTGTCCGAGAAGCCGAAGCCGTCGGCGCCGAGCGTGGCGTACGTGCCCGGGATCCACGCGCGCACCTGGTCGGGGACCAGGTGGTCGTAGTCCGTCGTCGCGACGAACGGTCCGTTCGCGCCGGCGAGCTTCTGCGTGAGGTACGGCGTGCGCACCGGCTCGTTCGGGTGCAGGAACGCGTGCTCGTCGGCGGCGAGAGCCTCGCGACGGAGCTCGTTCCACGAGGTGACCGACCACACGGTGGCGCGGACGCCCCAGTGCGCCCAGAGCAGCTCCTGGGCCTCGAGGGCCCACGGCACGGCGACGCCGGACGCGAGGATCTGCGCCTCGGGGCCCTGGCCCTCGGGGGCGTCGGCGTACTTGTGGATGCCCTTGAGGATGCCCTCGACGTCCACGTTCTCCGGCTCGGCGGGCTGCTGAATCGGCTCGTTGTAGACCGTCAGGTAGTACATGACGTTCTTGTCGCGGCCGTCCTCGGGGCCGTACATCCGCTGGATGCCGTCCTTGACGATGTGGCGGATCTCGTAGCCGAACGCGGGGTCGTACTGCACGATCGCGGCGTTCGTGCCCGCGAGCAGCGGCGAGTGGCCGTCCGCGTGCTGGAGGCCCTCACCGGTGAGCGTGGTGCGGCCGGCGGTGGCGCCGATGATGAAGCCGCGCGTGAGCTGGTCGCCCGCGGCCCAGAACTGGTCGCCCGTGCGCTGGAAGCCGAACATCGAGTAGAAGATGTAGAACGGCACGAGCGGCTCGCCGTGCGTCGCGTAGGACGTGCCCACGGCCTGGAACGCGGCGGCGGAACCGGCCTCGTTGATGCCCGTGTGCATGATCTGGCCGGCCGTGGACTCCTTGTAGGAGAGCATCAGCTCGCGGTCGACGGGCAGGTAGTTCTGGCCCTGGGTGTTGAAGATCTTCGCCGACGGGAAGATCGCGTCGAGGCCGAACGTGCGCGCCTCGTCGGGGATGATCGGCACCAGTCGCGAGCCGAACTCCTTGTCCTTCACGAGGTCCTTGAACAGGCGCACGAGCGCCATCGTGGTGGCGACCTCCTGCTTGCCCGAGCCCTTCGCGAGCAGGTCGTAGGCCTTGTCGCTCGGCATCGCGATCGGCTTCTCGACCGCGCGGCGCGACGGCACGAAGCCGCCCAGCGCGCTGCGGCGCTCGAGCATGTACTTGATCGCCGGGTCCTCGAAGCCGGGGTGGTAGTACGGCGGGTTGTACGGGTCGGCCTCGAGCTCCTCGTCGGTGAACGGGAGGTCGAACGTGTCGCGCAGCACCTTCATGTCCGCGACCTGGAGCTTCTTCATCTGGTGCGTCGAGTTGCGCGCCGCGAAGTTGGGGCCGAGGCCGTAGCCCTTGACCGTCTTCGCGATGATGACGGTCGGCTTGCCGTTTTTCATCTGCGTCGCGCGCTGGTAGGCCGCGTAGAGCTTGCGGTAGTCGTGACCGCCGCGCTTGAGCGCCCAGATCTCGTCGTCCGTCATGTCCTTGACGAGCTCCTTGGCGCGCGGGTCGCCGCCGAAGAACTGGTCGCGGATGAACGCGCCGGACTCGGCGCGGAACGTCTGGAAGTCGCCGTCGGGGACGGTGTTCATGAGGTTGAGGAGCGCGCCGTCGTCCTTGGCGAGCAGCGGGTCCCACCCGCGGCCCCACACGACCTTGAGGACGTTCCAGCCGGCACCGCGGAAGTACGCCTCGAGCTCCTGGATGATCTTGCCGTTGCCTCGCACCGGGCCGTCGAGGCGCTGGAGGTTCGCGTTGACGACGAACGTGAGGTTGTCGAGGCCCTGGTTGGCGGCGAGCTGGAGCATGCCGCGCGACTCGGGCTCGTCCATCTCACCGTCGCCGAGGAACGCCCAGACGTGCTGCTCGGACGTGTCCTTGATGCCGCGCAGCTGCAGGTAGCGGTTGGTCCACGCCTGGTAGATGGCGGACGCGGGGCCGAGGCCCATGGACACCGTGGGGAACTCCCAGACGTCGGGCATGAGGCGCGGGTGCGGGTACGACGAGAGACCGCGCCCGGGGGCGGACTTCTCCTGGCGGAAGGAGTCGAGGTCCTCGGGGGAGAATCGGCCCTCCATGAAGCCGCGGGCATACATGCCAGGGGCGGCGTGGCCCTGGAAGTAGATCTGGTCGCCACCGCTCGGGTGGTCCTTGCCCTTGAAGAAGTGGTTGAGGCCGACCTCGTAGAGCGTCGCGACGGACGCGTACGACGAGATGTGGCCGCCGACGCCCTTGCCGGGGCCCTGTGCGCGCGTGACCATCGCGGCCGCGTTCCAGCGGATCCAGCCGCGGTAGCGGCGCTCGAGCTCCTCGTCGCCGGGGAACTCGGGCTCGTCATCCACGTGGATCGTGTTGACGTACGGGGTGTTGAGGCTCAGCGGCACGGACAGCTGGCGCTTGGCGGCGTGGTCGACCACACGGTCGATCACGTACTCGGCGCGGCTCTCGCCACCGTGCTCGATCATCTCGTCGACGGACTCGAGCCACTCGGAGGTCTCGGTGGGGTCCTTGTCGATTGCGCCGTGCTCTGTCACGGGTCCTCTTCCTGTCGCGGGCGCGGGATGCTGCGCCGCTGTCTATCGGGGAACGCGGCTATGGCCGCTCTCCTCGCCATTCTGGTCATATTCCGGCGCCTTGTCACGCCGGCGGCAACCCCGCGGGGTCGCATGGGGACCGAGGCACAGTATCACCGGCAGGACCATGGTCCCGACCGTGGCAATTGCACCGTGTACGCGTCGGCCTCTACGCTGTGCGGAAGACGCGTCGGACGGCGCGGCTTCGACGACGAAGGGAGCGCCGCCACCGTGGCGACACAGGAGGGCGCGACGGCTGCTGACAGCAGCCTCGCCGCGAGGCTCGGCCTCGAGCATGGGCATGTCATCCAGGAGTTCGGCTACGACGACGACGTCGACCAGGCGTTGAGGGACGCGATCGAGGAGACCACGGGGGAATCCCTCGTCGACGAAGACTTCGGCGACGTCACCGACGGCGCCATCGTGTGGTTCCGTGACGGGGACGACGACCTCGCGGACCTCCTCATGGACGTTCAGTCGCTGTTGGACGACGGGCGGCCCGTGTGGCTGCTCACGCCCAAGGCGGGCAGCACCGGCGCGGTCGAGCCGCGCGACGTCGAGGAGGCCTCGTCCATCGCGGGCCTGCACGCCACCTCGACCTTCGTGGTCGGCACCGGATGGTGGGCCACCCAGCTCGTCGAGAAGGGGCGCAGCAAGTGACCAACCCGCTGGTCGGTCATCCCGCTCCCGAGCTCGCGCTCACCGACCAGAACGGCAGGACCGTCTCCCTGGCGGATCTGCGCGGCACAGCGACGCTGCTGGTGTTCGTGCCCTTCGCATTCTCGGACACGTGCACCAATGAGCTCGTGGACCTGCGAGACGCCCCCGACCTGCTCGAGCGCGACGACCTCACGGTGCTCGTCGTGTCGTGCGACTCGATCTACACGCTCAAGGCGTGGGCGGACACGCATCAGTACCGCGGGGCACTCCTGAGCGACTTCTGGCCGCACGGTGACATCTCGCGCGACTACGGCGTCTTCAACCCCCGCAAGGGACTCGCGACGCGCGGCACCTTCCTCATCGACGCCGAGGGCGTCGTGCGGTGGGCCGTCGTGAACCCGACCGGCGAGGCCCGGGACGTCGACGACTACCGGCGCGAGGTTGCGACGCTGCTCGACTGAGCGCGTGGCGCGTGCGCCGGCCGTTCACGCCGGCGGCGCGCGTGGGGGACAATGGGTCCCCGCGGGCCCTTAGCTCAGTTGGTTAGAGCACTGCGTTTACACCGCAGGTGTCGTCGGTTCGAGTCCGGCAGGGCCCACTGATCCGCTCGTCTCAGCGGTCCCCGAACAGCCCCGTGCGCTCGGCGTCCCTGGACGAGGCGAGCAGCACGGTGAGCGTCTCGGCCGCACCCGAGAGCGAGCCGTCATCAACCTCCGAGAACAGCGCCGTCAGGCCCTCGAGGTGCCGCTGCGCGCGAGCGTCCCAGAACTCGCGGTGCCGTGCGGTGAGATTCAACCGGAGCGTGCGGCCGTCGTCGGGATCGCTCTCGATGCGCACGAAGCCGCCGCGCTCGAGCCTCACCGCGAGCTGCTTGGTGGCCTGCCGCGTGGCGCCGTAGCGCTCGGCCGCCTGGTTGAGCGTCGGCGCCTCGTCGCCGAAGGTCTCGATCGCGACGAGCAGCATCCACTGCTTGGCGGACAGGCCCGCGGGCGCGAGCTCGTCGTCCAGCAGGTTCTTCCACGACTGGGCGAGCAGGAAGACGGTGGCGAACAGCACCCGAGCCGGGTCGGCGGGCGCGGTCACGCGGTGCGCTCCGAGGCGGCTGCCACGGCAACGCGGGCTCGGTTGGCTTCGTCGGGCGGGCCGGCGAAGTCGCAGGCGGTGGGGGTACCGGTGGAAGAGCCGTCGCGTCGGTGGTCAGATGCGGTCGCGATGCCTGCGGTACGGCGCCACGCGATCGCGCCGAGCCCGGTCGTGCCGAGTGCGAGCATCCCGAACACGAACGCGGGGGCGATCCCGTCGGTGAGCCCTGCCGCATCGAGCCCGATCACCATCGCGACGAGTGCGAGCCCAAGCAGCGCGGTGAAGGCGAGCAAGGCCATGGCGAGCACCGCGCCGCGCACCTGTCGCCGGAGCGTCCAGTAGCCGGCGAGGGCGGAGGTCGGCAGCAGCAGTGACAGGTCAATCGCCTCGACTCCGTTGGTCGGCGTGCCGGACTCGGCGAGCGACTCGGGCCGGGTGCCGCCGAGCAGGGCGGGGACGATGTCAGACAGCCACAGGAAGGCGAAGACGACGACGATCGCCCACAGCACCGCGGTCACGGTCCTGCGCGGCCAACCGACCCCGAAAGCGTCCGACGGCGTGGTGTGGATCGTGCGGGGCAGGCTCGTCGCGAGGGTGAGGACCGCGAGGCCGAAGGTGGAGGTGTAGACGAGGAAGAGCACGTTGAACTGCACCATGAAGGACGCGATCGCGTACGTGTAGGCGAGGTAGAGCACCGCGCCGTGCCACAGCAGCAGCGCGCCACGGGAGCCACGGCACGCGGCGAAGCCGAGCGCGAGGACGGCAGGGACGGCGAGCAGCAGCGTGACCCAGTCCTGCGCGGCGCCCTGGACCGCGAAGCTCTCCATGTCGCGCCGATACAGGTCGTCGGCCAGGACCCCTGCGCCGGAGGCGAGGGCGGCGAGGGCCGCCAGGGGCAGGGACATCATGAGCGGTGTGCGGAAGCGGGAGTCCATGGCGCTGCGCTCCTCGATCGTCGGTGGGTCAGCGTTGACTTATGCAACACATTACCTATCTTCGTGGAGCGATCTGAAGGGACCTATGTCCCGCGGCCGTGGGCGAGGCGGCGATCCAGGCCTCGGATGCGCGTTTGTCCACCTATGACTGCATTTGCGCCGCGGAATTGCTCACAGTCGCTTGAGAAACTGTCCTCGGATGCCGGAGTGTCTGGGCCATGGCTTTTCCCGACCCCTCGATGCACCGCGAGCCCCTGCGACCGGGGGCCGCCGCGCGCGCGTCGAAGGCCCGCTTCGGGCGGCTGCGCCCGCTCGCCGCGCTCGTCGCGGCCGCGTCCCTCGCGATGGTCGGAGTGCCCGCGACGGCGTCCGACGAGGCGGGTGAGACGCTCGAGGGCACGCTGCTCGACGTGGTCATCGAGGCGGAGGGCCACGGCGAGGCCGAGGAGGCCCAGGTCATCATCAGCGAGGACGGCGAGGTCGACGCGGTGGAGGGCGAGGCCCTCGAGGACATCGAGTCCGGGTCGACCGTCGAGGCGACCGTCGAAGGCTCCGAGGTGCAGTCCGCGACCGTGGTCGCCCCCGCCGAGGCGACGGTGGCCGTCGCGTCCCACCGCGCGTACGTCGTCACCATCGACGATGCGAGCGCGACGGAGGACGTCTCGCTCGCCGATGCGGTCGCGAACACTGAATACGCGGCCGACTACTGGGTCACCGAGGCGCGGGGCGCGATCGGCAGCTTCGAGGTCGCCGACACCGCGACGATGTCCTGGGACGGGTCGTGCTCGGCGAGCTACTCCGAGATCTGGACAGCCGCCAAGGCCGAGTTCCCAGGGGTGTCCTTCGTGGGCACCGCCAATCACCTCATCGTCTACTCGCCCGAGGACTGCGACTACGGCTACGCGGGGATCGCGACCGTCGGTTCGTCGTTCCACTACGGAGGCACGGTCCAGATCACGGCTCTCGGCACCGCGACGACCGTCCACGAGCTCGGCCACAACCTGAGCCTCGGCCACTCGTACCTCACGTGGGAGACCGGCTCTGCCGAGTACTTCGGCGTCTACGGTCCTCAGGCGCTCACGGTGAGCGGCTTCCCGTCCGGAGCGCTCGACGCCGCCTACCGCTACGACCTCGACCTGCCCGGCGCATCGTCCCTGACCGACGTGCTGACCTACGACGCCGACGCGAGCCAGACCACGACCGTGACGCTCAACCAGACCACCGCATCGTCCGGCACCACCGCGGCGACGGTCGTCGACCCAGACGACGGCAGCGAGTACTTCGTGGAGTACCGCAGCGGCCTAGGAGTCGACTCGAGCGCGTTCTACTCGTACGACGGCTACTACCTCTTCGCTTACTCCCACGCGCTCTACTACGAGCCGGGCGTCGTCGTGTCGCGCATCCAGGGCTCGGACGGTGAGATCGAGATCCTCGCGGTCGAAGACGGCAGCGACATGTGGTCCTCGTTCCAGGCGGGCGAGGCCTACACCGCCGGTTCCGACCTGTTCACGGTCACCGTCGTGAGCACGACGAGCACCACCGCGACCGTGGAGATCGTCACGAACCCGACCGCGCCCGCGGCCGAGGAGCCCACGGACGATCCCACGGAGGAGCCTGCGGCCGCCGACGCCTCGACGACGACCGTGAGCGTGCCGTCGGTGTACAGGGGCACCGCGCCCGAGGCGACCGTGACGGTCGCGGCGGACACGACGCCCACCGGCGACGTCGACCTGTATGTCGACGGCAGCATCTACACGACCGTCTCACTGACCGATGGCGACGTCACCGCGGAGCTGTCCTCGAGCCTCGCGGTCGGCACGCATGCTGTGCGCGCGGTCTACGGCGGCGCCGACGGCATCGCAGGCTCTGAGTCCACGACCGAGCTCACGGTCACCCCGAAGGTCGCGACCGAGGCCTCGGCCACGGCGAAGACCAAGCGGTACGGCAACGCGATCAAGGTGGTCGTCGCCGTCGAGGGCGCCGAAGGTGCCGGGGGGCAGGTCGTCGTCAGCCGCGGGTCGAGTACCTGGGAGAAGACGCTGCGGGACGATGGCACGGTCGCGTTCTGGATGCCCGCGACGTGGAAGCCAGGCCAGCGCACGCTGTCCGTGGCGTACGAGGGCACGTCGACGCACGCGTCCTCGACCGCCACGGTGGTCGCGAAGACGCTCAAGGCCATCCCGACGGTCAGGGTCACGAACTCGCCCACGGTGGAGGAGGGCAAGAGCTCCGTCTTCGCCGTCAAGGTCACGGGTCCGCTCAAGGCGAAGGAGTCCGGCAAGGTCGCCGTGTACGTCGACGGCAAGCGAAGGTCGCAGTGGGTCACGCTCGAGCTCTCGGGGTCGGCGTACAAGGCCAAGGTCAAGAGCTGGAAGCTGCCGAAGGGGCGCGTGGAGATCCGATACCTCTCGCGCAACGACTTCCTGACGTCGAAGCGTCAGTCGACCTCGTATTTCGCTCGCTAGCCTGACCGCGCGGGGGCCCGCGGCGGCGTGGGCCAGCCCACGAATACCGCCCCCACGAACACCCTGCCCACACACCGGGTCCCGCACGTCCCGGCGCCCGCGCGGCCGACAGTGCCCGGAGACGCGAACGCCGGGCCCGGCATGAGGCCGGGCCCGGCGTGCGGGGAGACTCAGCTTCAGTCGGCGACGTACTCCGTGGAGGGCAGTTCGGAGCGCACGACGTCGAAGCCGGACGGGGCGCGGAAGCGTGACACGTTCCAGGCGACGGCGGTCGGGAAGGCCAGGCCGCACGTGGCGATGAGCGCGGCGGTCGCAAGGGCGCGGGGCTCCTCGGTGCCTGCGACGATGAGGATCGTGGCCGCGGTCGTGAGGCCGATGACGGCCGCGGCGAGCGACGGCGCGAGCGTGTCGATCCAGAAGCGGGCGTGGTCCCGACGGGTCCAGTGCCGCAGCGAAAGAGTGATCACAGTATCTGAACGCATCGCGTCCCCCCAGTCTGTTCTTGTCGAGTCGTGCGGATCCGCCGTGAGCGAGACGGCGGGTCGCCCGGCCCATCGGCAGCCGCTCTCCGCGTGGAAGGTTTCCGGGGGTCATCGTGAGGAATGTCACTCGACGCTGGGGCGACGCGGCCTCACGCGCTCGCGGCGCGCCGCGCGCTAGCCTCGGGGGAGACGGCGGGAACGGGGAGGACTCGATGGCGCTCGACCAGTTGAACGAGCTCACTGACGGCAGCAAGTACGAGGGCTACCGGAAGCGCACCGACGGGACGATGGCGGTGCTCGCGTTCGTCTTCCTCGTGGCCTGGTCGACCCGCATCATCGCCTTCGCGGTGCTGCCGTGGGGTGTGCGCACCGGTCTCGAGACGCTTCAGGTCGTGATCTGGGCGATCTTCCTCGCCGACCTCATCATCCGCGCGACGCTGTCCAAGAAGTCGTGGAACTACCTGTGGACGCATCCGCTCGACGTCATCGCGGTGCTCCTGCCGGCCGCGCGCCCCCTCAAGATCCTCACGGTCTTCGCGCAGGGGACGTCGTTCCTGTCCTCGCAGGGCCGCATGAAGACGATGCAGGCCGTCATCGCGTCGACCGTCCTCCTGCTGTGGATCGGCTCCGTGTGGGTGCTCTCGGCCGAGCGCGGTCACGAGGGGTCCGACATCACGTCGTTCACGGATGCGCTGTGGTGGGCCTTCGTGACCGTCACGACGGTCGGGTACGGGGACTACGCCCCGGTGACGGTCACGGGCCGGCTCGTCGCGGGCGGCATGATGCTCCTCGGCATCGCCCTCATCGGTGTCGTGACCGCGTCGGTCGCGGCGTGGTTCGTCTCCGTGACGTCCGGCGACGAGGAGGAGAAGCGCGACGCTGCCGAGGTGGACCGCGACCACCACGCGTTCCTGGCCGCCGAGAAGCGCCAGAACGAGATGCTGCGCCGGATCGAGCACCTCGAGGGCAAGATCGACGCGCTCCTGTCTCACGGCGAGACGCCCGCGACGATCCTCGGCGAAGGCAAGAAGGCATCGTCCCCGGACGATGCGGGGGCGGGTAGCGCGCAGGAGCCCCCGGCGCAGTAGCGTGGAGCCATGGCCCAGGTATCCGACGTCGTCGCCGTCCTCGAAGAGCGCTATCCGCCGCGCCTGGCAGAGAGCTGGGACCGCAACGGTCTGATCCTCGGTCGGCCCGACGCCGTCGTCGAGAAGGTGCTGCTCGCGGTCGACCCGGTGCTGGCGCTCGTCGAGGAGGCCGTCGACGAGGACGCCGACATGATCGTCACCCACCATCCGCTGCTGCTCAGGGGCGTGCACACCGTGCGCGCCGACACGGGCAAGGGCGCGGTCGTGCACGAGCTGATCGAGCGCGGCATCGCGCTGTTCAACGCTCACACCAACGCCGACGCGGCCGCCGGGGGAGTCGCCGACGCGCTCGCGGCCGACCTGGGGATCGTCGACACCGTGCCGCTCGTGCCTGACTCCGAGGACCCCACGCTCGGCGCGGGACGGATCGGCCGGCTCGCGGAGCCCACGACCCTGCACCAGTTCGCGGCCCGCGCCGCCGATGTGCTGCCTCCCACGGCGCACGGAGTGCGCGTCGCGGGGGACCTCACGGGACGCGTCGAGACGGTCGCCGTCCTCGGCGGCAGCGGAGACTCCTTCCTGGACCTCGTGCGCGCGTCGGGCGCCGACGTGTACGTCACCGCCGACCTGCGCCACCACCCCGCGTCCGAGGCTCGCGAGGAGGCGCTGCTCGGCGATGGTCGGCCGTACCTGGTGGATGTGGCACACTCCGCGTCGGAGTGGTCGTGGCTCAAGGGCGCGGCCAGACACCTCGAGGAGACGCTCGGCATCGAGACCACCGTGAGCACCCTCACCACCGACCCGTGGACCGCGCGCTTCGGCGCGACCGGTTCCTGACCCCCTGAAGGAGACCACTCGTGGCCACCGCCCCCGCAGCAGACCAGAAGCGTCTGCTGGACGTCCAGGACGCCGACCTCCGCGCGCAGCAGCTGCGCCACAAGCGCGCGACGCTGCCGCAGAACGCGCAGCTCGACGAGCTCAACGCGCGCCTCGCCGACCTCCACGAGGAGCGGATCGCCAGGACGGCCGAGGCGGGTGACCTGCGCCGCGCCGTGACCAAGGCCGAGGACGACGTCCAGGCGGTGCGCACGCGTCAGGAGCGCGACCAGAAGCGGCTCGACTCGGGCTCGGGCTCGCCGAAGGACCTCCAGGCGCTGCAGAGCGAGCTCGAGGTGCTCGCGCGCAGGCTGAGCGCGCTTGAGGACGTCGAGCTCGAGGCGATGGAGCAGGCCGAGAACGCGGAGACCGTGCTCGCCTCGGCAGTCGAGCAGGCCGTCGCGCTCGAGGCGCAGATCGCCGAGGTGAACGCCGAGCGCGACGCCGCCGTCAAGGAGATCGACGACGAGCTCGTGAAGGTGCACGATGAGCGCGGCACCGCGGCCCGCGACCTGGATGAGGGCCTGCTGAAGCTCTACGACAAGCTCCGCGAGCAGCACGGCGGCGTGGGCGCGGCCTCGCTCGTCGGCAGCACGTGCCAGGGCTGCCACATGACGCTCAATGCGGGCGACCTCGCCGAGATCACCGCAGCGGCGCCCGACCGCATCGTCCGTTGCGAGGAGTGCGGCCGGATCCTCGTCAGGAACGCGTGAGCCGGTGACGGGTCAGACCGCGGCCGCCGCCACCTCCTCGATCACCGAGGCCCCCACGGAGAACCTCGTCGCGCCGCTCGTCCTGGTGCTCGTGCGCCACGGCGTGACGCCGATGACGCTCGAGCATCGGTTCTCCGGCTCGGGCGTGCCCGGCCCGTCGCTCGCCTCTGCGGGGCGCGTGCAGGCCGCCAAGGCTGCCGACGCGGTGCACCAGATCGGGCGACGCACCTGGATGGACCTGCCGAAGGTCGACCGCGTCCTCGCCTCGCCCATGACCCGCACGCAGGAGACCGGCGGCGCGATCGGTCGCCGGGTGGGTGCGCACGTCGAGGTCGAGCCGCGGCTCAAGGAGGTCGACTTCGGCGACTGGGAGGGGCTGACGGCTCCCGACATCATCGAGCGCGACGGTGGCGAGTTGCTGCGGTGGCGCGACGGCGAGGCGAGCGCCCCGGGAGGGGAGTCGCTCGACGACGTCGCGGATCGCCTCGAGGACCTGCTCGGAGACCTTGCGCGCGAGCACGCGCGGTCGTGCGTCGAGGGCGCAGACAAGGCGAGGTCGATCGCACTCGCGTCGCATGCGGTCGCGATCAAGTCCATCGTCGGCAGGTCGCTCGAGGCGCCCCCCGCGCGGTGGTCCCGGATCTGGCCCTCGCCCGCGTCGATGACGATCCTTCAGCTGCGCGTGACGCGCGACGGGGAGCTCGCCGAGAGGCACATCCTGTGCATCGGCGCGCCGACGCATTGAGCCGCCGCGAGTCGCCGTTCTCAGCACTGGCGTGGGGAACTACGATGGGGCCCGCAACGTTCCGCACGTGAGACCCCCTGACACCTTGGAGCGACCTATGTCCGACGCCGCCATGCCCGCCTCCGACACCCTTCTCGCCTCGCTGCGTGGAGCCCGACTGCTCGTGATCGGGGGCACCTCGGGATTCGGTTTCGAAGTCGCGCGCAGGGCCGCGGATGCGGGCGCGAGGGTGGTGCTCGTGGGGAGGGATCGCGAGCGTCTCGAGGCCGCGGTCTCCGAGCTGCGTGCGACGGGTGCCGCCGCGGGTGGCGCGGCGATCGACGCCACCGCGCCCGGCGCGCTCGCGACGATGGGCGAGCAGCTGGGAGAGGTCGACCACGTGGTGTCGACGCTCGGCGGCGCGATGGGCGGGGGCTTCCTCGACGCGGACCTCGAGACGATCCGCGAGACGGTCGAGGGCAAGCTGTTCGCGAACCTCGAGGTCGCGCGCGCCCTGGGTCCGCGCATCGCCGACGGCGGATCGCTGACCTTCACCGCGGGCACCGGCGGCTCGCCGTCGACCTCGTCCGGTGCGACGGTCGGCAACGAGGCGATCGCGACGATGGTGAAGGGGCTCGCGATCGAGCTCGCGCCGCGCGTGCGCGTCAACGCCGTCGCCCCCACGTGGACCGAGACGGGCCTGTGGCGCGACCTGGACCCTCAGCAACTCGAGGAGACCAAGGCGTCGATGGCGGAGGCGATCCCGCTGGGACGCACCGCGGAGGTCAGCGAGATCGCTCAGGCCTACCTGTTCCTCATGACGTGCGGATTCGTCACCGGGCAGACGCTCGCCGTGGACGGCGGCATCTCGCTCGCCTGAGCCGAGCCAGAGCGGTGCGGGAGGCTCCTCGCTTCTGGAGACCGCGGAGGCGGCTCAGCCCGCGATGACGAGCGTGAGCTCGTCGGGCCCCTTGGCCTTTGCGGCGAGCGCGACGTCGACGAGCGCGTCGCCGATCATCCCGGCCGCGGCATCGGCGAGGTCCGAAGCGGTCTCGGGCGCAGCATCGGACCTGACCAGGTGTGCCGCGAGGAGACCGCGGGTGTGCTTGGCCATGTGGCTCACCACCGCGCGCTTGCCGTTCAGCTCGCGCATCACCTTGACCGTCACCCAGGGCGCGTCGGGCCGGTAGGCCGCGACGTACGCCGCGCTGCGGCAGTCCACGACCAGGCCGCCGCCGGCGAGCGCGTCGAGCTCGGGCGTGAGGTGAGGCCGCCAGAAGGAGGCGAGACCGCCCAGGCGCCCCAGCGTCGTCCCCATGGACAGTCGGTAGGCGGGGATGCGGTCGGCGGGGGAGACCGCGCCCCACAGCGCCGAGACCACCCGGACGCGGTCCGCCGCGCGGGCGAGCGTCGCATCGTCCCAGCCCGCCATGCCGGCCGCGTCGTACAGGACGCCCGTGTAGACCCTGGACGATGCGTCGGCGGGGTTGTCCCAGACGGTCACGTTGCGCGCCACGTCGTCGGCGAGGCTCGCGCCCACCTCGAGCACCTGCATCGCGTTGCGCTGCCCGCTCACCTTGGCGAGCGTGTCTCCGACCCTGCCACGCGCGTCCGCGAGGTCCGGATGGGACAGGGTGGCGAGATCGACGGGGGCGCCCTGCGCGGGCGCGGTCTTGCCTTCGGAGGGAGGGAGCAGGACGAGCACGGGTGACAGGCTAGCCGGAGCGTGCGGTCCCGAAGAACCGCCAGGTATCCTTGTGGAGCGGATGAGCTGGCCAGGCGGTCGCGTGATCCTCCGGGATCCCGAGGAACGTCCGGGCTTCGCAGAGCAGGGTGATGGCTAACGGCCACCCGGGGTGACCCGCGGGACAGTGCCACAGAGAGAAGACCGCCCTCGCCTCACGGCGGGGGTAAGGGTGAAAGGGTGAGGTAAGAGCTCACCGCGCGACCGGTGACGGGAGCGGCAAGGTAAACCCCACCCGAAGCAAGGCCAGACAGGGAGCGTTCGAGGGCTGCTCGCCCGATGCTCCCGGGTAGGCTGCTCGAGCCCTGGAGCAATCCAGGGCCTAGATGGATGGCCGCCCCTCAGGCTCCGGTCTGAGAGACAGAACCCGGCGTATCGGCCAGCTCATCCGCCCTCTTGTCGTCCGGCCGTGTGGCGCCCGGCTTGAGCGGCCCAACCGTCACTGACGCCAGCGCCTGCGCGCGAGACGGGCGTTCAGGTACGAGACCAGGATCGTCACGCCCGTCAGCAGGTAGACGACGGTGAACAGCTTCGAGAGGTCATGCGTCGGCGTCAGGTCGCCGAAGCCCACGGTCGTGAGCGCCACGGTGCTGAAGTAGAGCGAGTCGATCCAGCTCC
Organism: Demequina sp. NBRC 110054; assembly: GCF_002090115.1. Classification (NCBI taxonomy): domain Bacteria; kingdom Bacillati; phylum Actinomycetota; class Actinomycetes; order Micrococcales; family Demequinaceae; genus Demequina; species Demequina sp. NBRC 110054. The sequence goes on along the minus strand of NZ_BBRK01000005.1, from coordinate 571,870 downwards.
AGTCCTCGAGGTAGCGGTACGTGATCGTCCCGATGGCGAGGAGGAGCGCGGCGGCCACCTCCAGGCGGTGGTAGATCCGCTCGTTCGGCGCTGGGTCGTGGTCGGGTCCGATCTGTTGCGACATGGTGCCTCCAGGCAGTTCGCAGGCCTCTTCGCCCTCGATCCGACGCTACTCCGTCTACTTCGGAGACGTGCCTGATCAGCCGGCGGAGGAGACCCACGCCGTGACACCGGGCATGACTGCGGGGATCTGGTCGATCGGGCCGGGCCTGGCCAGCAGGTAGCCCTGGCCGAGGTCGCATGCGCTGGCCTGCAGCTCCGCGAGCTGGGTTGGCGTCTCGATCCCCTCGGCGACCGTGGTGAGTCCGAGGGTGCGCGAGAGCCCGATGATCGCGTCGAGGAATGCTCGGTCGCCATCGTGGGCTCCGAGCGGACCGACGAACGCCTGGTCGACCTTCATCATGTCGACCGGCAGGTCGCGCAGACGGCTGAGCGAGGAGTAGCCGGTGCCGAAGTCGTCGATCGCCACGCGCACGCCGTGCGCGCGCAGCGCGCTCAGGGTCGTGCGGCTGCTCTCCTCGAGAAGCAGGCCCTCGGTGACCTCGAGCACAAGCCCCGACGGCTCGAGGCCCTGGTCCTCGAGGATCGTGACGACGAAGTCAGGGAAGGTGGGGTCCTCGAGCTGCAATGGCGACACGTTCACGGTCACGTACGCGTCACCTCCGGTGCTCTCGCGCCACTGCGCCACCTCGGTGCATGCGCGCACGAGCACCTGGCGGCCCAGCTCGTGAATCAGGCCGGCCTGCTCGGCCACGGGGATGAACACCGAAGGGGGCACGGGTCCGAGCTCGGGATCGGTCCAGCGCGCGAGCGCCTCGATCCCCTCGACCGAGCCCAAGCGCAGATCCACGATCGGCTGGAAGACGAGCGTGATCGCCCCCACGGCGACGGCGCGCTGCAGAGCCTCGGCGAGCCGGAACTGCTCGACGGCGCCCTCGTGCATGCCGCGCTCGTAGGTCGCGTGGCGCCCGCGTCCGCGTGCCTTCGCCTGATACATCGCGAGATCCGCGTTGCGCAGCAGGGTCTCGGACGTGTCGCGGGCGTCGGCGATCGCGATGCCGATGCTCGCGCCCACGATCACGGTGCCACCGCTGAAGGCGATGGGTGTGCCGTGGAGCGCATCGAGGATCCGGTCGGCAAGGGCCACCGCCTCGTCGGCCGTCGTGTTCCTCAGCACCAGCGCGAACTCGTCCCCGCCGAGCCTCGCGGAATCGCCGTCGCGCGTGCAGGCCCTGATCCGCCGCGCCGCGGCGACGATGACCTCATCTCCCGTTGCGTGGCCGAAGCTGTCGTTGACCGACTTGAAGTTGTCGAGGTCGATGAAGAGGACCGCGGTGCCCCGCGACGACGGGGTCGACTCCGCGAGGGCCTCGTCGACGCTCGCCCGGAAGAGGCTGCGGTTCGGCAGTCCCGTCAAGGAGTCGTGGCGGGCCTCATGGCCGAGCTGCTCCTCGAGAGCCTTCTCCTGAGTCACGTCGACGAGCACGCCCTGGAGCACGGGCTTGCCGGACTGATCCTGCGTGACGATCGCGTCGTCCCGCACCCAGAGCGCGCTCCCGTCGCGCCGGAACATCCGGTAGGTCGCGCCTCGCTGCACCGTCGAGGGGCCATCGGCCACCATGCGGTTCTCGGCCTGCAGCACGGCCTCGCGCTCGGCGGGGTCGATCTGCCTGCCCCACAGTGAGGGGTCGTCCATCCACTCCTGGGCGGTGAACCCGAGCATCGTCTCGATCTGGGGGCTCACATAGAGCCAGCGGCCGTTCTCGCCAGGCTCCGCGGAGTACACGACTGCGGGCACCCGCTCGACGAGCACGCGATAGCGCTCCTCGGCGGCCCTCAGGTCGTGCTCGAGGCGCTTGCGCTTCGTGATGTCCGTCGCGATGCCGATCTCGTAGGCGGGCGAGCCGTTCGCGTGCCGGACGAGTGAGACGGTGAGCTCGGTCCAGATCCACTCGCCGTCCTTGCGCCTGAAGCGCTTCTCCATCTCGAAGCGATCGATCTCGCCGGCCGCTAGCCGGCGCGAGAACTCGGCGTTGATCGGGATGTCGTCCGGGTGGGTGTACTCGGCCCACGACAGCGTCTCGAACTCCTCGGTGCTGTAGCCGAGCATGCGATGGAGCACGCCGTTGGTCATGGTGGTGCGACCCAGCTCGTCGACGAGTCCGATCCCGACCGGCGCGAGCTTAAGGATCATCTCAAGCTGGTCCAGGCGCGCGGAAGTCTCGTGAGCTGCTTGCAGCAGCGGCTGTCGGTCAGCCTCGCTCACGCCGCACCTCCCTCAGCGCCGGGGACTGGTGTCCCCATCGTCCACCGCCATCGATGTGTGAGCATCGCGTGTCGGGTTTCTATCTTCCTCGCGATGTCAAGGACCCGGATACCCGGGACGATGCGAGCACGGGTGGTAGGTGTGCGCACTGTCGCCCGACGAGGCGCCGTGCGACGCGGGATGCTGGAGGCATGGAGAGTCCCGAGGGGCTGACGCTCGCGGTGCTGGCGGCGCTGCTCACCGTGTGGGCGCTCGTCGGTCGACGCGCCGAGGCGTGGGGGATCACCGCACCCATCGCCTTTCTTGCCGCAGGGCTGGCGCTCGGCACGCGCGTCGGGCTGGATCTCGGGGCGCCGTCGGTGCACCTGCTCGCCGAGCTCGCGCTTGTGCTGGTCCTCTTCCACGACGCGAGCACGGTCGGGCTGAGGGACCTCAGACGTGACCCGTGGATCGCCGTGAGGCTGCTCGCGATGGGGTTCCCGCTCGCGGTGCTCCTGACCACCGGGGTCACGCTGTGGATGATCCCGACCCTCGGCATCGCAGGCGCGCTGCTGGTGGCTGCGGCCGTGAGCGCGACGGATGCGAGCCTGGGCGCGCCGACGGTGCTCAACCCCGCGGTGCCGATACGGGTGCGCCGCGCGCTCAACGTCGAGAGCGGGCTCAACGATGGGCTCGCCACGCCGATCGTGATCGTGGCGATCGGCGCACTCGTCGCCAACGCCGACACGACCGAGGGCGTCGCCGAGGCCGCGGCGGTCGAGCTGCCTCGAGGGCTCCTCGGTATTGCCGTCGGGATCGTGCTCGGCGCTGGCATCGCGCGGGCGATGGACTGGACCCGCGGCCACCGCTACAGCGACCTGGCCGCACGGGGGCTCGGGGTGCTCGCGTTGCCGCTGCTCACCTTCGGTGTCGCCGAGCTGCTGCACGCCAACGTGTTCCTCGCCGCATTCATGGGGGGACTCGCCTTCGGAAGGGTGAGCCGCGCCGTGCACGACGAGCCTGAGGTGACTGAGCCCCTGGAGACGGCGGCCGACGTCCTCGGTGTCGCACTGTGGTTCCTCGCCGGAGGGCTCATGATCACGGTGTTCGCGCGAGGCTTCCGGATCGAGTGGCTGGTTCTCGCGGTGCTCGCGCTGACGGCGCTGAGGATGGTGCCGGTCGCGCTCGCGCTGCTCGGTTCGGGGCTGCAGACGCCCACGCGCCTGTTCCTCGGGTGGTTCGGCCCGCGCGGCGTCGCGACGATCGTGTTCGGCCTGTTGACGGTCGAGGCGCTGTCCGAGGACCCGCGCACGTCCGACATCGTCGGGATCTTCACCCTCACGATCCTGCTCAGCGTGCTCGCGCACGGCCTTACCGCGACGCCGTTCGCGAACTGCTACGCCGCGTGGGCACGCCCCACTGGCGCCGCGGCCCACGAGCGTCTCTGACTCGCACTCTGCGGGAACTCCCTGGTTCCTCCAAGCCTGCTCTCCGCTTCGGAGAGTGAAGTAGAGGCAGGAGCAAACCCGAGGAGCACACGATGACCATCGAGAACTGGCAGCCCGCCGACGACAACCCCCAGCCGACCGTCGCGACCCGCGAGCCCTTCTGGCGCAGTCGCATCGGGCGCTTCCTGGCGCTGACCGGCGTGTCGACGCTCGCCCTCACCGGCGTCGGGCTCGCCTACCTCGAGTCCGGATCGGACAGCAGCACTACCGCGACCTCCGCGACGGACTCGACCGACTCCGATTCGACCGCGAGCGGCGCGGGCTACGGTTACTCCGACGGCGGCGGCATGACCTACGGCGGCTACACCTACGAATGGCCGAGCGACGGGGGCTACGCCTACGGCGGCGGCTCGACGTCCGGCTCGACGACAACGGAGTCGACCCAGGAGGATGCGACCACCGCCTCCGACGACGAGTCGACCGGCATCGTCATCATCGAGACCGTGCTCGGCTACGAGAGCGCCTCGGCGGCCGGCACCGGCGTCGTCCTGTCGAGCGACGGGCTGATCCTCACCAACAACCACGTGATCGAGGACTCGACCGAGATCACCGTCACCATCCCCGAGACCGGTGAGACCTACACCGCCACGGTCGTCGGCACCGATGCGGACAACGACGTCGCGCTGCTGCAGCTCGAGGGTGCCTCGGGCCTCACCACCGCGACCCTGGACGACGACGTGGATCCCTATGTCGGCGACACGGTCACCGCGGTCGGCAACGCCGAGGGCGGCGGAGTCCTCATGGCAGCCGACGGCACGGTCACCGAGCTCGAGTCGACCGTCACGACGTCCTCGGAGTACACGATCGAGGGCGAGACCCTCGACGGCATGATCGAGTTCGAGGCCGACGTGGTCTCGGGAGACTCTGGCGGCGCGCTGCTCGACGACGAGGGTGAGGTCGTCGGCATCACGACCGCGGCTTCGACCGGTCTGGCCACCACGGTCGCCTACGCCATCCCGATCGACGACGCGCTCGACATCGTCGACCAGATCCTCGCCGGCGATGAGTCCGGCACCGTCGAGATCGGCTACCCGGCCTTCCTCGGCATCGGGATCGCGGGCACCGGCTCCACCTCGAGCACCATGCCCGGGCAGTCGACGACCACCACGACCGACGGGGTCGAGATCGGCTACGTCTACGAGGGCACCGGGGCTGCCGAGGCCGGCCTGGTCGTGGGCGATGTCATCGCGGCGCTTGACGGCACGTCGGTGACCAGCGGCGACGAGCTCTCCGCTCTGATCGCGGACTACGAGCCTGGAGACACCGTGACCGTCACCTACACCGACACCGATGGTGCGACCCAGACCGTGAACGTGATTCTCGGCGAGGGTCCCGCGGCCTAGATCCTCGACACGACAAGTCGCGCGACTGCTACCAGTCGTGCGACTTGTCGCGTCGCGCGACCTCGTCGGTGCCGAGTGCGCCCACGAGAGCCGCGGTCTCGATGTTGCGCAGGAAATGTCGCGCGCCCTGGAGGGCCCTGAGCAGGCCCACGGCGAGCAGCCCGAGCCCGAGCACGACCCCGATCGTCACGAGGTCCGGCATGAAGAGCATCGACACGATGGCGATCGCCGCGTAGGTGACCGGGCCCGCCACGAAGGCGATCAGCAGGCCCGAGACGATCTCGTCCGTGCCGCGTGTGAGTCTGAGCATCTTCCACTCCTCTTTGAGTAGTCGACCGTCCGTCGGAGGACACTTCCGATGCTAGCGAAGGTGCTCGCGTTCATCACGTTTTGATAACGGGGAGGGCGCGACCTTGCGAGTCGAATCCATTCGACATACGCTCGTCGACATCGAGTCGAATCCATTCGACAGACGTGCGACGCAAAGGAGCGAAGGACGCGATGGTGACCATCGGCGATGTGGCCCAGGCAGCGGGAGTATCCCGCAGCACCGCCTCGTATGCGCTCAGCGGCAAGCGTTCCATCTCCCCAGAGGTCACCCAGCGGGTGCTCGACGCAGTGGAGCGGCTCGGGTACACGCCGAATGCGGGAGCGCGCGCGCTGCGCACCTCGCAGACGAAGGTCCTCGCGTTGTTCGCACGATTCGAGGACGACGAGTTCGCGCCCGCGATGCTCGAATACATCAAGGGGGTCACCGACACCGCGAACGAACTCGGGTACGACACCCTGCTCGTGTCCGACGCGGACGGGCCTGGCGCGCTCAAGCGGCTCGCGCGCTCCCGCATGGTCGACGGGTTCGTGCTCCTCAACGTCGCGGAGGAGGACGACCGTATGTCCCCGCTTCGGGGCGTCCCGCAGCCTGGCGCGCTCGTGGGCCTTCCTGGGGACCCGCAGGGCGCGGACGTCTTCGACCTCGACTTCGAGGAGTCGGGTCGGGTCATGGTCGCGGAGATGCGGGCACTCGGCCACCGCGAGATGATCCTCGTCTCGCAGCCGGAGGACGTCGTCGAGCGCGGTGGCGCGTATGTCTGGCGGCTGGCCGACGCGGCGAAGGAGAAGGCCGATGCGCTCGGCGTGGTGCTTCACCACTACTTCGCCCCGTCGAGTCAGCCGGGAATCGGCCCGGAGCTTCACCGCTTCCTCGACAGCCATCCCGATGCGACCGCGCTGCTGCTCAACAACGAAGGGGCCGCGGCGGCGTTGCCGGGAGTCCTTCACGAGCGTGGCCTGACCGCGCCGGGCGACATCTCAGTGGTCGGACGCTACTCGGATGTCTTCGCCCGTACCTTCTCGCTTCCGTTCTCGGCGATCGACAGCGCCGCGGATCGGCTCGGACGGCATGCCGTGCAACGGCTCGTCGCCCGAATCGAGGGCAGCCTCGAACCAGCTGCGCCTCACACTGTCGAACTGATCGCCCCGGAGATCCACCACCGGGGCTCCATGGCGGCGCCACCTGTCGCCTCTGGGGTCTAGCCACTTCCCGCGTCCCCGGCGGGTCAACGTTCAAGGAGGAACGATGAACTTCACGCACAAGCGGACGACGGTGGCACTCGCCACCGCGGCCATCGCAGTCGGTGCTCTCACCGGCTGCTCGTCGAGCGAAGGCGACAGCAACGCATCCGACTCGACCGGTTCAGCACAAGCGGCGGGCGGCGGCACCTACACGTGGTGGGACCCGTACCCCCAGCACACCGAGGGGTCCGACTGGCAGAACCGCGTCCAGGCATGCGGTGATGAAGCTGGCGTGACCATCGAGCGCACCGCCTACGACACCACTGCGCTGACCAATCAGCTCCTGCTGTCGGCGCAGGAGGGCACCTCGCCCGACGTCGTGCTTCTCGACAACCCGGCGGTGTCGACCTTGGCCGACACCGGTGCGATCACGACCATGGACGAGCTCGGCTTCGACACCTCGAACATCGATGAGAACCTGCTCGCCGCCGGAGTCGTCGATGGCACGGCGTACGGCATCCCGATCGGCGCCAACACGCTTGCGCTGTACTACAACAAGGAGATCCTGGACGCGGCGGGAGTCGACCCGTCGACGATCACCGACTGGGACTCGCTCAACGCTGCGCTCGAGGCCATCGACGCCGCGGGCAGCCGTGCGATCACGTTCGCAGGAATCGGCACTGAGGAGGGGTCGTTCCAGTTCCTGCCATGGTTCTGGGGCGCCGGCGCAGACCTGACGGAGCTCAACTCGCCGGAGGCGGTCGAGGCCGTGCAGCTCTGGGTCGACTGGCTCGACGAGGGCTGGGCGCCTCAGTCCGCGATCCAGAACTCGCAGAACACCGCATGGGAGGAGTTCCTGGACGGTCAGACGGGCTTCGTCGAGAACGGCACGTGGCAGGTGAACTCCGCGGCCGAGGCGGGATTCGAGACCGGCTACATCACCCTGCCCGCGAAGGACGGAGGGGCGGCACCCGCGCCGACCGGCGGCGAGTTCGTGATGGCACCCGTCCAGAGCGACACCTCGCGCTACGAGGTCACCACGCAGATCGTCGAGTGCATGACGACGCCCGAGGGCTTCGTCGAGACCGCAGACACGTTCGCGTACTACATCCCGCCGACGGCCGACGGCCAGGAGGCCTTCCTCGAGGAGCACCCTGACCTTGAGGTGTGGGTGGACGCCGTGCGCGCGGCCAAGGGTCGCACGAGCGACAACCTCGGCACCGACTACCCGCTCATCTCCGAGCAGCTCTGGACTGCGGTGCAGGCCGCGATGTCGGGAGCCTCGTCCGCGCAGGACGCCATGGACGCGGCTCAGGAGGCCGCTGCCGCGGCGACCGGCGACTAGCCCGCCGCCGACCACGGGCGGGCGTGAGGCGACTCTCCAGCCCCGCGCCCGCCCCGATCGGGGAAACCCGCTCATTCGTCACCTGCCCCGCGCCCGACCCGCAATCCGAGGAAGACCCATGACCACCACCGCCACAAGCCCCGCTGCCGTCGGCGAGGCGCCGACGCCCGGGGCGCGCAGACGCGGCAGCGCGCCGAGGGGTATCCATGGCTCGCCGTGGGTAGCCGTCGCATTCGCCGCGCCGCTCGTGATCTACCTGATCGCGTTCTACGCCTACCCCCTGATCCGTAGCATCGACCTGTCGGTTCACGACTACAACATCCGGGCGTTTGTGCAGGGCGATGCAGAGTTTGTGGGACTCGCCAACTACGTGGACGTGATCACCTCAGACCTGTTTGGCCCGGCGCTGCTGAACACCTTCCTCTTCGTAGGCATCTCGATCCTGTTCCAGTACGCGATCGGGCTCGCCCTCGCAGTGTTCTTCCGCAACAACTTCCGTCTCTCAGGCGTCCTTCGCGCGATGTTCCTGGTGCCGTGGCTGCTGCCGCTCATCGTGTCGGCCTCGACGTGGGCCTGGATGATGAACTCAGACTCGGGCATCGTCAACGCGTTCCTCCTGGCGGTCGGCCTCGACCCGATCAACTGGCTCACGTCGCCCGACTGGTCGCTCACCGCCGTGATCATCGCGAACATCTGGCTCGGCATCCCCTTCAACCTCGTGATCCTCTACTCGGGCCTGCAGAACATCCCGGCCGACGTGTACGAGGCGGCGTCGCTCGATGGCGCCGGCGCGTGGAAGACCTTCTGGCGGATCACCTTCCCGCTGCTGCGGCCGGTGTCTGCGATCACGATCCTGCTCGGACTCGTGTACACGCTCAAGGTCGTCGACATCATCTGGATCATGACGAAGGGGGGACCAGCGAACAGTTCGCTGATCCTGTCCGTCTGGTCGTACCGCGAGGCGTTCGGCACGGGCCAACCCGCCTTCTCGCCCGCCTCCGCGATCGGAAACATCCTCATCATCATCGCCCTGATCTTCGGGCTCATCTATGCGCGCATGCAGAATCGGGAGGACGCCTGACATGGCACGCTCCACTGTCTCCAAGAAGCGGTCCACCTGGTGGAAGACCGGCCTCGGGCTGTTCTTCACCGCGCTGATGCTATTCCCCGTGTACTGGATGGTGAACGTCTCGCTGACGCCGCGAAGCGACCTGCGTGCGAACCCGCCGTCGCTGTTCCCGACGAGCCCCACATTCGAGGGCTATCAGGCCGTGTTCGACCAGCAGCTTCCGGCCCTGGGCGTCAGCCTCGTGGTGGGCCTGGGCTGCGTGCTGCTGACGCTTGTGCTGTCGGCGCCCGCGGCCTACGCGATCGCGTTGCTGCGGATGAGGGGTGGCCGATCGCTCAACTTCATCCTCCTCGTGGCGCAGATGATCCCCGCCGTGGTCATGTCGATGGGCTTCTACGCGATCTACGTGCGGCTCGGCCTGCTCAACAGCCTCCCCGGGCTGATTCTCGCGGACTCGACCATCGCAGTCCCGTTCGGCGTGCTGCTGTTCACGGCCTTCATGAGTGGGATCCCCAAGGAGCTGCTGCAGGCGGCCCGCGTCGACGGAGCGAGCGCATGGCGGACATTCCGCTCGATCGTGATGCCGATCAGCCGCAACTCGGCGATCACGGTGTCGCTGTTCGCATTCCTCTGGGCGTGGTCCGACTTCATCTTCGCGTCGACGTTGTCGCGCAACGCCGAGTTCGTCCCTGTGACCCTCAGCATCTACGCCTACATCGGCAACAACACCACGCAGTGGAACGCGATCATGGCCACCGCAGTCGTGGCCTCGATACCAGCGGCGGTGCTCCTCGTATTCGCGCAGCGCTACGTCGCAGCCGGTGTGACCGCCGGCGCAGTGAAGGACTGAACCGTGACCGAGACCTTTGCCCGTGGCGACTCTCTCGCCTCTGACGCGCGCCGCCTCGCGCGCCCCGTCGTCCCCTCGCGGGGTACTCGCCGTGGAGCGGGCCTCGGCGAGGTGACCTGGGGCCCCGAGGGCTATTGGGGAAGCCGCCAGCGCGTCAATGCGGAAGCGACGATCGCGCACTGCGAGGCGTGGATGGAGCGGCTCGGCTGGCTTGAGAACTTCGATCGCGTGGCTCGCGGCGACGTCACGATCGAACGCGCCGGCTGGGAGTTCTCCGACTCGGAGCTCTACAAGCTGCTCGAGGGCGTCGCATGGGAGCTCGGCCGCGAGCACGACGCGGAGCTGCAGGCGCGCTTCGACGCGCTGGTCGCACGCATCGCGGCCGCGCAGGACGACGACGGCTACCTCGACACGGCGTTCGGGCACCCTGGACTGCCGCCGCGCTACTCCGACATGGCGATGGGACATGAGCTCTACAACGTCGGACACCTGCTCCAGGCAGCCGTGGCGCGGCTGCGCACGGGGCACGACGACCTCCTTGTCGAGGTAGCCCGCCGCGCCGCGGACCACGTGTGCCGTGTGTTCGGGATCGGCGGGCAGGAGACCTTGTGCGGTCACCCCGAGATCGAGGTCGGCCTCGCGGAGTTCGGGCGGGCCACTGGCGAGCGTCGCTACCTTGACCAGGCCGGTCTCTTCCTCGATCGGAGAGGGCACGGGACGCTTCCGGTGCGCCCGCTGCTGTCGGCCGAGTACTTCCAGGACGACACCCCGGTGCGCGATGCCACGGCGTTCCGCGGCCATGCCGTACGCGCGCTCTATCTGGCCTCCGGCGCGGTCGACGTGGCCGTCGACACGGGGGACGATGACCTCCTGGCGGCGCTCACGGCGCAGTGGGAGCACACGGTGTCCCGCCGTACCTATCTGACCGGCGGGATGGGGTCGCGCCACCAGGACGAGGGCTTCGGAGATGACTGGGAGCTCCCGCCCGACCGTGCGTATTGCGAGACGTGCGCTGGCATCGGCTCGACGATGCTCGCGTGGCGACTGCTCCTTGCCACGGGCGAGGTCCGCTACGCGGATCTGATGGAACGCACGCTCTACAACGTGGTCGCGGTTGCGCCCGATGCGACCGGCACCGCGTTCTTCTACGCGAATCCCCTTCAGGTGAGGGTCCCCGGAGGGGAGTTCTCCGGTGAGGGCGTGAACATGCGTGCCGAGGGCGGAGTCCGCGCGCCGTGGTTCGATGTCTCCTGCTGTCCGACCAACGTGACGCGGATGTTCGCTTCGCTGCATACCTACGCCGCGTTCGTCGAGGGCGATGAGGTCTCGCTGGTGCTCTATGGCGCGGGCGAGTTGAGCTTCGAACTCGAGTCCGGTCGCATGCGACTGAGGGTCGAGACGCGTTACCCCGACGATGGCGCGATCACCGTGACGGTGGTCGAGGCTCCCTCCTCGCCCGTCACGCTGCGCCTTCGCGTCCCCGCCTGGGCCGAAGGCTCCACGGGGACGACCTCGGAGGGGGTCGAGACGCTCGAGACCGGTTGGTGGCGTCCGGGCGCGGTGCGTGAGGGTGATGTCGTCTCGCTCATGGTGGACACGGAGCCCCGCCTCACCTGGCCGGACCCGCGCATCGATGCGATGCGCGGGACAGTCGCAGTTGAGCGCGGCCCACTCGTGCTCTGCGTGGAGTCCACCGATCTGCCTGATGGGGTGGGGATCGAGGATGTCCGCCTCGACTCGGGTGTCCTGCCTCTCGCCGAGGGGGACGGCGCCATCGCGACGATGCGGGCGCGTGTCGGCGTCGAGGAGCGCGGAGCGCTCCCGTTCTCGAGATCGGCCGACCGCGCTCACGCGGAGGAACGGGTGCTGCGCGTGCCGCTCGTGCCATATCACCGGTGGGGTGAGCGTGCGCCTTCTCAGATGAGGGTCATGATTCCCGAGGTGGCCACGAGCCGCCGAGGGGCATGACCGCCCTCGCCTGAGACGTGGATTCGCAGGGCCGTCCCGGTACATTTCATCCATGAGCCTCAGCGATCGCAGGCCCCGGCTTCTCGAGTCGCGGCTCGTGCGCGACGCGCTGATCGCCGCGAGCTGGCTGATCGCCTTCGCGGCGCTGCGGGTGTCGGGCGGCGGCTTCGGGGGGCTCGCGAGCATCGACTTCGCCGTCGCCGCCGCGGCCGCGCTCGCGCTCGTATGGCGCCGCAGCTCGCCCATCGCGGTCCTCGCGGTCACGTGGCTGCTCTACGCCGGGTCCACCGTCATGGCAGGCGATGTCTCGAACTCGTACTTCCTCTTCTCGGTGGCCGCCTATACCGCGGTGTCCTCTGCGGCCCAGGTCCGGACGGCGATCGCGATCGGCATGGTCGCGGTCGGAGGGTCGACGCTGCCGCTGCTCGTCGTCTACGGATTGAACGGCGGAACAGCCGAGGTCGTGCTGATCCTGGTGCTCACCGGGATGATCGCGGCAGTGGGCCTTGCGGTGGGGATGAACCGCAAGGTGATCGCGACACAGCGCGCGCGGGCCGTGGAGGCCGAGGAGACGCGCGAGGCCCTTGCGCACACGCGCGTCGCGCAGGAGCGGCTGCGGATCGCGCGCGAGCTCCACGACGCCGTCGGGCACCACATCGCGGTGATGAACGTGCAGGCGGGTGTCGCCGAGGCGCTGCTCGAGTCGGACAGGGACCGCGCGTCCGCCGCGCTCGCGAGCGTGCAGGAGGCGGGCGCCAAGGTCCTCGAGGAGCTCCCGCTGATGCTCAAGGTGCTGCGTCAGGACGAGGATGACGATCGGCCCGGCGTGGGACTCGACCAGCTCGAGGACCTGATCGCACAGGCGCAGGCGGCGGGCCTCGCGGTGACCAGCGCGGTCGCCGGCCTGCCCGCCCGCCTGCCGGACGGCGTCGACCAGGCCGCCTACCGCATCGTCCAGGAGGCGCTCACGAACGCGACGCGGCACGGCGACGGCACCGCCGTGCTCGACGTGGCCGTGGACCCCGTCTCGGTCGCGATCCGCGTGAGCAACCCGATCGGCGCCCCGGGCACGAGCGGCTCGGGCTTCGGCCTGGTGGGGATGCGCGAGCGCGCGACCGCGGCCGACGGCAGTCTGGACACCGGAAGAGAGGGTGACCTGTTCGTCGTGCGGGCGACGCTGCCGGCGCGACGAGTGGCCAGTGACGAAGGCGGGGCACGATGACGACGCGGGTGGTGGTGGTCGACGACCAGGACCTGATCAGGGGAGGCTTCGTCGCGATCCTCGGCACGGCCGAGGACCTCGAGGTGGTCGGCGAGGCGGGCGACGGCGACGCGGCGGTCGCGCTCGTCAAGACCACGAGACCCGACGTGGTGCTCATGGACATCCGCATGCCGGGGATGGACGGCATCGCGGCCACCGAGCAGATCGCCGCGGACGAGGAGCTCGCCGACGTGCGCGTCGTCGTGCTCACCACGTTCGAGGAGGAGGACTACGTCCTGCGCGCGCTTCAAGCCGGCGCGAGCGGGTTCCTCGGCAAGGGTGTGCGGCCCGCCGAGCTCCTCGACGCCGTGAGGACGATCGCGGAGGGGGAGTCGCTGCTGTCGCCCGCCGCGACCAAGGTGGTGGTCGCGCAGCTGGCGAAGGACTCGATCAGGCCCGCGGTCGACGGCGAGCGGTTCCGCTACCTGACGGACCGCGAGCGTGAGGTCGTCCTGCTCGTCGCGCAGGGACTGAGCAACGACGAGATCGCCGAGCGCCTGTTCATCACGCCGCTCACCGCCAAGACGCACGTGGTGCGCGCGATGCACAAGGTCGGCGCGCGCGACCGCGCGCAGCTCGTGGTGGCCGCGTACCAGGGGGGACTCGTCCAACCCTGAGGCCGGCGCGCCGGCGTACTACGGGCGTAGCAGCGCCAAGTGTCTCCTCCTGTGCGATTCGCCTGAGCGCGATTCTCGAGAGCCTTGAGTCATCAACCTGACAAGGAGAGATGACGATGGCAGCCCAGGCAGTCGAGACCCCGAAGGAGTCGGCCAGCGCCGCGACGCGCACCGAGTCCGACCGGCCCGACCTTCCCTTCTACAACGGGCTGCCGCGGCGCATCGAGCCGGTCGGCTGGGCCGCGATCCTCTCCGCGTGCGTCCTCGCGGTGGTGCAGCTCATGTGGCTGCCCGTGCCCGCAGGCGTGCTCGGCGCGCAGTGGATCCCCATGCTCATGTTCCCCGTGCTGCCGCTGCTCGCCCTCGCGTGGGCCGCGCCCGGCGGGTGGACCGCGCTGTACCGTCGGATCCGAGTGCGCGACGTGCTCGCGATGGTGGGCTTCGCCGCGCTCAACCTCGCGGTGGTGACGCCGCTCGCGCTCGCGCTGCAGCCGTACCTCGGGTCCGAGGCCAACCCCGCAATCGCGGCTCTCACCGACATGTCGGCGCTCGAGCGGGTCCAGTTCTTCGCGGCCAGCATCCCGCAGCTGATCGGCGAGGAGCTCGTGACGATCCTGCCGATGCTCGCGCTCATGGCCTACCTCACCCACCTCGGCTGGAAGCGCCGCCCCGCGCTAGCGATCGCGTGGGTCGCGAGCGCGCTCCTGTTCGCCGCGCTGCACCTTCCGACCTATGGCTGGAACGTGCTCCAGTGCCTCGCGCTGATCGGCGTCGCGCGGCTCGTGCTCACCCTCGCGTACGTCGTGACCCGCAATCTCGGGGTCTCGGCCGGCGCCCACATCGTCAACGACTGGGTGACCTTCGCGGCCCCGCTGCTGATCGGCGGCGCGGCGCTGGTCGCCTGACAAGCCGCCCGCGTCGCAGGTCGCGCCCCCACGCTCTGCGACGCGGGCCTCTCATCGCCGGGTGGCGCCTTCGCCAGCACCCACCCGGCACTCGCGCCACTCCGCCGACGCGGCGCTCGCGCGTCATCACCCCACCAGGCGCACCGCGCCCGCATCCGAATGGAGATCCGTCATGTTCGCCCGTCTCACGTGGCCCGCAGCCCTCGCGCTGTTCGGCGCCTTCGTCGTCGCCTTCGCGACCGGCTTCGTGCTCGTCCCCATGACCTCGCATGCCTCCCACCCGTCGCTCGAGGTCGGCCCGACCGTCGAGATCGAGCTCGAGGAGCCGCCGTCGCCCGCGCTCGACGCGACGGTGCCTCCCGTGCACGCTCCGGCCGTGCGGGACGATGCGCTGGCCCCGCAGTCCGACCTCGTCGTCGTCCGCTCGGAGTGACCCGAGGTCAGACCTCGCGCGCGTAGACCTCCACGCCGTCCACGAAGGTGTGGTCCACGCGGGTCTCGCCGATCTCCTCGCGCGGGGCCGCGAGCAGGTCGCGATCCAGGACGACGAGGTCGGCGGCCGCGCCCACGCGGATCGCGCCGGTCGAGCCCTCGAGGCGGTTGAGCCACGCCGAGCCCTGCGTGTAGGCGCGCAGCATCGCCAGTAGCGGCAGCTCCTGGGCGGTGCCCAGGGGTGCGGTGTCGGACGATGCGCCGGGTGACCTCCGGTTCACGGCCACATGGATCGCCTCGAGAGGGTTGGGTGTCGACACCGGCCAGTCGCTGCCCGCCGCGAACGGTGCGTCCGCGCGCAGCAGCTCTCCGAAGGGGTACATGCGCTCCGCTCGCTCCTCACCGACGTACGGGACGGTCAGCGCATCCGTCTGCACCTCGTGCGCGGCCCACAGCGCCTGGATGTTCGCGGTCGCGTCGAGCTCGCGGAAGCGCGGGATCTCCGCCGCGTCGATGAATTGGAGGTGCACCAGGTGATGGCGCAGGTCGCGCGCGCCGTTCGCGTCGCGCGCCGCCTCGATGGCATCGAGCGAGTCGCGGACCGCGCGATCGCCCAGTGCGTGGAAGTGCACCTGGAAGCCGGCCGCATCGAGCGCCACGGTCACCTCGGTGAGCAGCTCGGGGGTGAGGAACGGGATGCCGAGGTTTCCCGTGGGGTGGCCGTGGTCGTCCAGATAGGACTCAAGCATCGACGCCGTGTACGTCTCCGCGACGCCGTCGACCATGACCTTGACCGAGTGGATCCCGTACCGCCGGCCGGAGGCATTGGTCTCCTCGCGGATCGCGACGAGCCGCGCGACCTCGTCGGCGATGCCCTCCGAGGGGACGTTCGGGTTCCACCACAGCGAACCCTTCACCTTGGCGGTGAGCGTCCCTGCGGCGTCGGCGCGCACGTAGGCCAGGTGCGGCTCGGGCTCGATCTCGTACGGCTTGAGGTAGACGTCCTGCCACCCGACGAGCCCGAGCGAGGCGAGGTAGGCGGAGGCCGTCGCGAGGCCCGCGTCGTACTGCGCGGGGGTGTAGGCGGGCATGATGCCCTCGACCAGTCGCATCGCGTGCTCGTGGAGCATGCCGGTCGGCACGCCGTCGGGGTCGCGCTCGATGCGGCCGCCGGTCGGGTCGGGGGTGCCCGCATCGATGCCCGCGAGGCGCAGCGCCTCCGAGCTCACCCACGCCGAGTGGTGATCGCGGTTGGGGAGGAAGGCCGGCCGCGCGCCGACGATCTCGTCGAGCGCCTCTCGGCGCGCCAGCCCGTACGGGAAGGCCTCCATCGACCAGCCGCCGCCCGCGAGCCAGCCTTCGGGGTGCGCCGCGTGGTAGGCCGCGATGGTCGCGTAGTACTCCTCGGCGGTGTCCTCGCCGGTGAGGTCGCACGCGTTGCGCTCGCGGCCTCCCTGGAACGCGTGGATGTGAGCGTCGACGAAGCCGGGCATGAGGGTGCGGTCCTCGAGGTCGACCACTGTGTCCGCATCGTCCATGAAGGAGGCCACCGCATCGTCCTCGCCGACGGCGGCGATCACGCCGTCGACCACTGCGACGGCGGTTGCGTGCGGTGCCTCGACGGCGCCGTCGAGGACGTCCTCGGTCAGCACCGAGCCGTTGCGGAAGACGAGAGTGGTCACGGGCGCTCCTCGTGTCGGGGGGACTCAGTCACACCGTAGGGGAGCGCGTGTTTCCGTGGTGTGTCGGCATTCTTGCGAGCGAATCAGTGGGGACTTTGCGCGATCGAGGGTGAAGTCGACCGCAGGGCGCCGATCAGCCCTCGCGGCGCTCGTCCCGCGCCGCCTCGGCGTCCCGGATGGTCAGCAGCGCCGCTGTCTCGACGTTGTCCAGATAGGCGCGAGCGCCTCGCCCCGCGCGGATCGCTCCGTACGCGAACGTGGCGAACGCGACGAGCGTGAAGACCGGCGTGAAGTCGAGCGTGACCCACATGAAGAAGCCCGCGACGATCGCCCCGACGATCGGCGCTCCCACGAAGGCGATCAGCAGGCCTTCGACGATCTCGCTGCCGCCCCGACGTCGCTCATTCATGGTCATCCCCCCGGATCCCCTCGGCGCTTGCCGCCATGCCGCCACTCTAGTGGCCGCAGTGGCATGCGGTGCCACGAAGGCGTCAGGCTCCGCGCACCGTGTCGAGCCACCGCCCGAGCCGGTCGATCCCCTCAACGATGTCCGCCTTCGAGGAGGCGTAGGACAGGCGGATGTGGGTGTCGCCGTGCGTGGGTCCGAAGTCGTGCCCGGGCGTGAGCGCGACGTGCGCCTCGTCGAGCGCGCGCTCGCAGAAGGTGGCCGAGTCCAGGCCCGTCGCGGAGATGTCGGTGAAGGCGTAGAACGCGCCGTTCGGCTCGGAGGCGACGGGGATGCCGATGCGGGCGAGCCCCTCGATCATCAGCGCGCGCCGCTCGAGCATGTCGATGCGGCGGGCGTCGGCCTCGGCGAGCACCTCCGGGTCGAAGCAGTGGATCGCGGCGTACTGCGCCGGCACCTGAGGGCCCAGGAAGAAGTCGACGGCGAGCGAGTCCATCACGCCGACCAGGGCGTCGGGGACGATGCACCAGCCCAGCCGCCAGCCCGTCATGCCGAAGTACTTGGAGAAGCTGCTGACGATGATCGCCTCGGGGTCGTGCACGAGGGCGGTCTCGGGCGGGGTGCCGTCGGGCCGCGGGTCGGCGCCATCGAGGTAGATCTCGTCGACGATGCGCCACCCGCCGAGCTCCCTCGTCGCGTCGCAGATCGCGGCCAGCTCCTCGGGCGCGAGCGATGTGCCTGTCGGGTTCGAGGGGCTCGCGATCATCACGGCCTGCGTGCGCTCGGTCCAGTGCTCGCGCACCATGTCGGCGGTCAGCTGGAAGCGGCTCTCGGCGGTCGTCGGCACGGCGATGAGGTTGCCGCCGAATGCGCGCACGAGCTCGCGGTTGGGAAGGTACGAGGGATCGGCGAGGATCACGTCCGAGCCAGGGTCCACGGTCGCGGCCGTGAGGAGCAGCAGCGCGGAGGACGCCCCCGACGTGATGAAGACGCGGCGCGGGTCGATCTCGACCCCGTGGCGGTCCCGGTAGAACTCGCAGATCCGGGCGCGCAGCGCGGGATCGCCCTTCGGGACGCCGTAGGGGAGGGGGCGCCCGTCCATGGCCTCGGCCATGGCCGCGCGGACCGGCGCGGAGGCGCCGAAGTCGGGCTCGCCGAGGTTCAGACGGACGACGCGGTGTCCGGATCGGTCGATCTGGTCCGCCTTGGCGATGAGGCCCATCGCTCGGAACGGCTCGACGTTCAGGGCGCGCTGGGAGATGCGCATCATGCCTCCTCGGGGTGCAGCGCTCCGAGGAGAGCCAGCATGGCGGTGTTGATGGGCACGTCGATGCCGTGCCGGGCGGCGATGCGGACGATCGCGCCCGTGAGGGCGTCGTGCTCGATCGGGCGACCCGCCATGACGTCCTCGCGCATCGAGGAGGTGTTGTTGGCGGGCGCTGCGGCCTGGAGCCAGGCGATGACCGCATCGGCCTGCTCGGGCGAGAGGTCCGCGCCCTCCGCGCGCGCGACGGCCGCGACCTCGCGCGTGATCTGCCTTGCGAGGTCCGCGATCGCGGGATCGAGGAGCACGGGAGCGCGTCGGCGCGTGAGAGCGGTGAGGCTGTTGCCCGCGCAGTTGATCATCATCTTGGTCCACAGGACCTCGGCGAAGTCCTCCGCGACGTTCATGCGCATGCCGCCCTCGTCGAGGAGCCGGCCGAGCGTCTTGCCGGACCCCGTCGCGGGCAGCGCGATATCGTGCTCGCCCACGCGTCGCATCGTCGCCACCCCGGGTGCTGTCCGCTCGACGTTGAGGTAGACGATCGCGGGGATCGCGTCCGCGCCGCCCACGTGGGGTCGGACCCGGTCGACCTGTTCCACCCCGTTCTGGCCGACGAGGATCGTCGCGCCCGCGGCGGCGCCCGCGCGCAGCCACTCGGCCATCGCGTCGGTGGCGTAGGCCTTCACCGCGATCACCATGACGTCGACGTCACCGAGCTCCGACGGGTCGTCGATGTGGCGTGCGGGCCAGGTCTGAGGCGTGCCGTCCTCGACGATCGTGACGCTGTCGACGGGGGTGCGCCCGCCGCAGATCACGATCTCGCTGCCGGCGCGCGCGAAGGCCGATCCGATCGCGAGGCCGATGGCTCCCGCGCCGACGATGGCGACCTTGGATGCGGGCACGGCTGACCTCCTGGCTCGACGATGGGGGCTCATCAGAAATGTACTCGCGTGCGCCTGAAATGTGCTCTCAAATCCTGGTCGCCCGCGCATCGTCCATGGGAGAATCTTCTGCATGGATGCGATTGACCGCGACATTCTTGCGATCCTCCAGCGCGAGGGGCGCATCAGCGCCACGGACCTGGCCCAGCGTGTGGGTCTCAGCCTGTCCCCGTGCCACCGCCGCCTCAAGGCGCTCGAGGACGCCGGTGTGATCCGCGGCTACCGCGCGGACGTGGACCCGGTCCTGGTCGACCGCACCTTCACCACGCTCGTCTCCGTGACGCTGCAGAGCGTCGCCCCTGGCGACTTCATGGAGTTCGAGCAGCAGCTCGCAGGGATGCCGGAGGTGGTGCAGGCGCAGAGGCTCTTCGGCAACCCCGACTACATGCTGCACGTCGTGTGCAAGGACCTCCAGGCCTTCCAGGAGCTCACCGACACGAGGCTGTCGGCGCTTCCCGGCGTCCAGCGGCTCGACTCGACCCTCGTGATGAAGGATGTCGTCCCGTATCGGGGTCTTCCGCTCTCAGGCAGCCGGTGACATCCCTGTGCGGTGGGGCCCGCCCGCTGACCGGGCGGACCCCACCGCGCGCCGGAATGGGCCGGCGTTGACCCCGGCCGCCGCAAGGAGGAGAGGAGCGGCGACCGGGATCCGGGGTCAGCGGAAGCGCGTGGTGAGCGTGCCGACCGATTCGATCGCGCTCGTGAGCGTCTCTCCCGAGCGCAGGAACCGCGGCGGCGTCCTGCGGTTGCCGATGCCCGAAGGTGTGCCCGTGAAGATCAGGTCGCCCGGCAGGAGGGTGACGACCGCGGACAGACGGGCGATGAGCTCGGGGATGTCGTAGATCATCCGCGAGGTCCGGCTGTCCTGCATCGTGTCGCCATCGACGGCGCATGAGATCGCGAGGTCGGAGGGATCGTCGATCTCGTCGAGCGTGACGATCCACGGTCCGGTGGGGGAGAAGCCGGGGTGGGACTTCGCGAGGGAGAACTGCGGCTTCGTGCCCTCGAGCTGCGCGACGCGCTCGGAGAGGTCCTGCCCCACGGTGAGGCCTGCGACGTGGTCCCACGCGTCGTCGCGGCGGATGTGGTGGCCGCCGGTGCCGATCACGACCACGAGCTCGACCTCCCAGTCGACGTGTCCCTCGGGCAGGTCGACGGTCGCGTCGGGCCCGGTGAGGCTCGACGCGAACTTCGTGAAGGTGACGGGCATGCTGTCGGGCGGATAGCCGGCCTCATCCGCGTGCTCGCGGTAGTTGACGCCGATCGCGAAGATCTGTGCGGGCCTGGGTATGGGAGGGCCGAGGCGCGCGGGGTCGACCGGCGCGCGGTGCTCGTGCCGACCGGTGACGACGTCCCCAGCCCCGGCATCGTCCGCGCCCGCAGCATCGTCCCCCGCCCCTGCATCGTCCGGGCCCCGCGCGGTCGCCCAGGCGGCGAAGCGCGCCCAGTCCCCGAAGGCCGACATCGGGTCCGGGCCGAACAGCCCGCCCGACGCGTCGGCGACGTCGACCGCCGCCCCGTCCCCCGTGATGAGGGCGAGGCGACCGTCGAGGTTCGCGACTCTCACCAGTCGACCCGCTGAGGTGCGGGCTCGCCGTGGGCTTCCTCCCACGAGACGACCTTGTTGCGCAGCGTGCCGATGCCCGAGATCTCGGCCTCGACCACGTCGCCAGGGTTGAGGTAGAAGTCGAACGGGTTGGGCTGCACCGCGGCGACGCCCGAGATGGTGCCCGTCGTGATGAGGTCGCCTGCGGAGTAGATCTGCGGCGAGTGGTACGCCACGAGGTGCGGCCAGGAGATGCGGGTCTTGTTGGTGTTGCCCTGCTGGCGGACCTCGCCGTTGACGCGCAGCTCCATCGCGAGGTTGTGCATGTCGGGGACCTCGTCCTTCGTGACGATCCACGGGCCGATGGGGCAGAACGTGTCGATGCCCTTGGAGAACGAGAACACGCCCGACTCCATCTCCTTGCGCTGGATGTCGCGCGCGGTGATGTCGTTGAAGACCGTGAAGCCTGCGATGTAGTCCTCCGCCTCCTCGGGGCCGAAGAACTTGCCGGACTTGCCGATGACGATCGCGAGCTCGAGCTCGTAGTCGAGCTCCTTGGTGAGACCCTCGGGATAGACGATGTCGTCCTCGGGACCGATGATCGCGTCGAGGTTCTGGAAGAACACGATGCCCTTGTGGACCGGGTGGGACCAGTCGACCGCGGTGAGCTCGTTGTGGTGGTCGATGAAGTTGCCCGCGGTGTGGAAGAACTTCTTGGGGCGGATCGGGGCGCGCAGCGTCACGTCCTCGTATCGCAGGCGCTCGCCGGTCTCGCCGACCTTGCCGTCGCGCTCGAAGTACTCGCGAGTCGAGGGGACGTCGAGCTCGATGACGACGCCCTCCTCGAGCTCGAGGCGGCCGACCCTGCCCTCGTCGAAGGTGATGAGCTTCATGGTGTCTCCTGTTCCGTCTGTGGATGCCGACGCCTACGCGCCGACCATGTTGAAGCCGCCGTCGGCGAGCATGTAACCGCCCGTGAGGTGCGCGGACTCGTCAGTCGCAAGCCACAGGCAGGCGCCCGCGACGAACTCGGGCGGCGGGATGTGGCCCATCGGGGTCTGCGAGATGAGCACCTCGCGGCGGCCGCCCTTCCAGTCCTCGCGCTGCAGCAGCCGCTCTGTCTCCATGAAGCCCGGCGCGAAGGTGTTGACCCTGACGGCTGGCGCGAACGCCTTGGCGTAGGACTTGGTGATGCCGAGGATCGCGTACTTGGCGGCGGCGTACTGCGGTGCGCGGGGGGAGCCCTTCACGACGACCGTCGAGCCGACATTGACGATCGCGCCGTGGCCCTGCTCGAGCATGCGGGCGCCGAACTCATGCGTCATGAGGAGGGTCCCCTTGACGTCGACGTCGATCACCGCGTCGAGCGCCTCCTGCGTGAGCTCCTTCCAGGACATCTGCTCGCTGGACACGTCGCCCACGTTGTTGACGAGCACGTCGAGCGAGCCGAAGGCCTCCCACACCTCGTCGGCCATGCGCCTGATCTGGTCCCAGCTGATGATGTCGGCCTGGACCAGGATGCCGTCGCTGCCGGCCTCGCGCACTCGGGCGAGGGTGTGCTCGGCGCCCGCCTTCGAGCTGCGGTAGTGGATGGCGACCTTGGCGCCCTCCTGCGCTGCGCGGACGGCGATCTCGGCGCCGAAGCCCGTGCCGGCGCCCGTGACGAGCACGGTCTTGCCCGCGAAGCGGGGGAAGATCTCGGTCATTGCGATGTCTCCTTACACTTCATTGTGTAAAAGCAGGTTTCGGTGATTAAATCTATGGCGGCAGGGGGTGCGCGTCAACCGCAACCCGCCGGACGACACGAACGGAGCGGTTCATGGCGAGGATTCCGGACTTGGAGCCGGGCGGACTCGACGCCGCCCAGGCGGCGCTGTACGACGCGATCGCGGGAGGGCCGCGCGCGGCAGGTCCCCAGCACTTCGCGCTCACGCGCCCGGACGGCTCGCTGCGAGGCCCGTTCAACGCGATGCTGCTTGCGCCCGACCTGGGCGCCGCGCTCCAGGGCGTCGGCTCGGCGCTGCGGTATCGGGGCGCGCTGTCGGATCGTGCGCGCGAGATCGCGATCCTGCTGGTCGCGGCGCGATGGGACAGCGCCTTCGAGCGCGAGGCGCACGAGGCGGTCGGCGCCGCATGCGGGCTCACGGGCGACGAGCTCGCGGCGCTGCGCGCCCAGGACCCGACGTCCTTCGACGGGGACGACGCTGTGGTCGCCCTCGCGGTCCTCGCGCTGCTCGACGGGGATCTGGACGATGCTGCCTGGGCAGACCTCGAGTCCTCGCTTGGGGCCGCTGTCGCCTTCGAGCTGACCACGCTTGTGGGCTACTACGCGACGCTCGCGCTGCAGCTGCGGGTCTTCCGGGTCGGTTCGTGACATGGCGTGCCGCGTTGCTGGACCTCGGCGAGCGAGATAGCGTTTCGACACATGAAAGCCGGTGGTTCCATGAAGGCCAGTGAGGACGACAAGGCGGGCAACCGCTATCGGATCGAGGCGCTCGCGAAGGGCCTCGACGTGCTGCGGCTCTTCGACGAGACCGTCACGGGACTCAAGCTCCGCGAGATCAGCGATCTGACGGGCATCCCGATGCCCACCGCCTTCCGAGTGGTCGCGACCCTCGAGGAGGGCGGATTCGTCGAGCGACTCGAGGACGGGACGGTGCGACCGGGCGTCGCAGTGCTCACGCTCGGCTCCGCCGCGCTGCGTGGCTCGAGCCTCGTGCAGGTCGCGGAGCGGCCGCTGCGTCGTCTCGCGGAGGCGACGGGGGAGACGGTCAACCTCGGCGTGCTTCTGGGCGATCAGGTGCTTTACCTGGTCAGGCTGCGCAACTCGGATCTCGTCACCGCGAACGTCCAGGTGGGCTCGACCCTGCCGGCCGCCTACACGAGCATGGGCAAGCTCCTGCTCGCCTATCTGCCCGAGGAGGAACGGCATGAGGTGCTGCGGGACCACGACTTCGGCGCGGCCGCGGGACCCAACGCCGTCGGCACGCTCGAGGCCCTCGACGCCGATTGCCTCGCGATCCGGGCAGAGGGTTACGCGGTGCAGGACCAGGAGGTCGCGATCGGCTTGCGCTCGGTCTCGGTGCCCGTCTTCGGTCGCGGCGACACGCCCGTCGCGGCCATCAACATCGCCGTCGCGGCGAACCGCCACAGCGCCGATGAGCTGAGGGGCCCGCTCCTGGAATCTCTGCGCGCGACCGCCCAGGAGATCTCGGTGAGGCTCTCCGCCGGCTGAGGGTGCGGGCGTCGCGGCGCTTCGTCCCACGGCGCAGCCCGCCTTCGCCCCGCTCGTCGTCACTCCGCCTGTCACGGCTCGGTGACGCGCAGGCAGAAGTCGATCGCGGCGTCGAGCAGAGCCTCGCGGTCCACCTCTCCCTGCCACAGGTGACCCGCGCCCGGCACGAGCGTCAGCCGCGCATCGCAGCCCGCGCTGAGCAGCGCCTCGGCGAAGGCGACGCTCTGTGCGGGCGGTACCGCGCCGTCGTCGGTGCCGTGCGCGATGTGGAACGGCGCGGCGCCCGTGCGCACGTGCGTCACTGGGCTTGCCGCCCTTGCGCGCGCGAGGTCGGCGCCGACCGCGTGGCCGAGCCAGCCCGCCTCGCGATTGGCCGGGTCGTCGAGCGCTCCCTCGGACTCTGCGAGCGCGATGAGGTCGCTCGGCCCGTACCAGTCGACGACGCCCACGATCCCGTCGCGGACCGCCGGGTCGTCGTGAAGCGCCACGAGCGCGGCCAGGGTCGCGCCCGCGGACTCGCCCCACAGCACGATTCTCGTCGCGTCGACGTCCAGTTCGTCGGCGTGCGCTCGCAGCCACGCGAGCGCGCCCGCGACGTCGTCCACCTGGGCGGGGAAGCACGCCTCGCCGCTCAGACGGTAGTCGACCGACGCCACCGCGAGGCCCGCCGCCGCGATGCGCGCGAACGGCTCGGATCCCGGCATCGTCGGGGCGAGCGTGCTCCTGCTGCCGACGCGCCAGCCGCCGCCGTGCACGAACACGACCACGGGCGAGCCCGGCGCGGGAGACGGGTGCAGGTCGAGCGACAGAGGTCGGAAGCCGACCGGCTCCGCGAACACGACGTCGCGCAGCGCGGTCGACTCCCGCGGCTCGGTCCTCACCGAGCTCAGTCCTCGAGGAAGTTGTAGTCGGGGCGGAAGACCGTCCCGTACAGCTCGCCCGCGGTCTTCATCTGGTCGATCGTGGGGATGAAGAACTCCTTCGGGGTGGGGATGCCGGGCTTGTCCGTCGGGCGTCCCATCGCGTGGAAGAAGCGCGCGAAGCCCGCGGAGCTCACGCCCATGATCTTGGAGGTCGCCTCCATGCGGAACGCGTGGATGGTGCCCTTGGGGACGTAGCCGAAGCCGCCCTGCGTGAGCACGCGGTCGTCCTTGAAGCCGTTCTCGTCGTCCATCCACAGGTGCACGGCGCCGTCGATGATGAAGAAGATCTCGTGGGTGAAGGGGTGGATGTGCGCGGGGATGATGTCGCCCGCGTTGCCCTCGCAGCTGAAGACGTCGTACTGATCGTCCGTCTCGTCGCCGGTGAGGAGGATCGTGAACAGGGTGTCGAAGACGACGGACTTCTCGCCCTCGCCGTCCTCGAGGTAGAAGGGCTTGGGGCTGCCGGGAAGGATCCCGGCGTGCTGCGGTGCGAGCGTGCTGGCGTCGTTCGGGGACATCGACCCGACCTCCATGTGGGTTCAGAGACGACCTCGTTGTCGCCCTGGTGGCACCAGGATGGCGGCGCGGTCAGGGGAACGGAAGTACGTCCTTCTTAACGATCGTGAGGCGCCGCCTATCGATCCGCGCCGACCCTGCCGACGGAGCCTCCCGCTGCCCAGGCGCGGCGGGCCTCGGTCTGCGCGATTTGGGCGAAGCGCTCCGCGATGTCCGAGCGCTGGGTGCGCGTGCACAGGAGCACCGTGGCGGGCTCGATGTCGCGCACCGGGACGAAGGCGAGCGACGCCCTGGGGAAGTGGGCGGCGGCGGAGGCGGCGGCGATGTTGACGCCCATGCCGGCCTCCACGAGATCGAGGATCCCCTCGATGTCGTTCGCGCGCGCTCCGACGTGCGGGTGGCTGCCGTCCGGCCGCGGGTCGACGAGCCACCAGGACAGCGCCTCGGGGTCTGCGCCCGAGGCCGCGATGAAGGTCTCGTGCGGGATCTCGTCGATCGAGATCGACTCGCGACCCGCGAGGGGATGCGCGGCCGGGACGACGAGCACCCTCGGCTCGGTCCATAGCGGGCTCGTGCTGACGACGGTCGGGTCGTGCGCGAGCGGGGCGGCCGCGAGGACCACGTCGACGCGATCCGCCAGCAGCTCGGGCACGACGTCGAAGAAGCCGACGCGGCGCATCTCGAGCCTGAGGTCGGGGATGGACCGCACCGCGTTCATGATGGTCGCGGTGAGCGGCGCGGCGCCCGCGGCGACCACGCCGATCCGCAGGCTCGGGCCCGTCGCTGCGCGCTGCCGCTCGACCCACGCGCACAGCTCGTCGTGCGCCTCGATCACCTTCGTCGCATGCGGGAGGAGGGCGGTGCCCAGGGTCGTGAGCGCGACCGAGCGCGATGTGCGCTCGAAGAGCTGTCCGCCGACGGAGCGCTCGAGCCCCGAGATCTGCTGGCTGAGCGAGGGCGAGGAGATGGACAGCCGCTCCGCCGCCCTCGCGAAGTGGAGCTCCTCCGCGAGCACGCTGAAGTACCTCAAGGTGTGGATCGCGACGTCCAAGGTGGTCCTCCGCACTCGAGGCGCCCTTGCCCCGATCGTGAGGCTCAGCCTATCCGGGTGCGTGCATTCCCACGAGTGAGGCCGTTCAGCGCGTCTGCCCGGCCCCCGCCCGTTCGGCAAGGAGACGCCCGACAGTATGGGCCTGCTCGAGAAGGATGCGCCCGATCTCGGGCTGGCGGTCGGGGCCGAAGCGCGACTCCACTCCCGTGGCCGACAGTGCCCACGCGGGGCGGCCCTTGACGTCGAAGATCGCGGCGGCCATGCCCCAGCTGCCCTCGACGAGCAGGCCGGGGTTGACGACGTAGCCCGTGCGGCGCGCGCTCTCGAGGCGTTCGCGCAGCGGGCCTGACGCGTGCGCGGGGCCCCACGCGGTTGTCAGGTCTGCGCGCGCCAGGTAGGCCTCGCGCTCGGCCGCGGGGGACATCGCGAGGATGGCGAGGCCGGCCGACGCGACGCCGAGCGGGAAGCGGATCCCCTCGTAGAGCACGTGCGAGCGCAGTGGGAACGCACCCTCCTCACGCAGGAGGCAGACCGTCTCGTCGCCGCGCCTCGCGGAGAGGAAGGCGCTCTCTCCCGTGAGCCGCGCGACCTCGCGCACGGCGTCCGAGGCGAGGGAGGCGATGTCGTAGCGCTCGGCGGCCACGGAGCCGAGGATGTACGCCTCGGGGCCCAGGAGCCAGCCGCGATCGGGATCGCGGTCCACGAGCCCCTCTGCCGCGAGGGCGGTGAGCAGACGATGCGCCGTCGGCCTGGTCAGGTGCGCGGACTCGGCGACGCGGGCGGTGGGCACCGGCTCGCCCGCGCTCGCGCTCAGGGTGCGCAGCACCGCGCCCACCCGAGCGACCACCTGTGCGCCCTGTTCCGCCATGTCCGCTCCCTTGCGTTCACCTGCCCGCTGCTTCTGCTGCCAGCTGCTTGCTGCTTCTGCTTCTTGCTGCGCCGCTGCTGCTTCCACCTGTGCCGGGCGTCCACATAGTGGTCGCCCGGATCGCCCTTGCCCACATCGTGCCATGTGATTGACGCGTCCTCTACGGGGAGCTAGCGTCCGAGGTATCCACGATGTGGTCAGACAAAGGAGTCGGACGTCATGGGGAAGCTGTACGGGAGCGCGGCCGAGGCGGTCGCCGATGTGGTGCGGGACGGACAGATCATCGCGGTCGGGGGCTTCGGCCTCAGCGGCAATCCGACCGATCTGATCGAGGCGGTGAGGGCCTCCGGGGCGCGCGATCTCACGATCGTGAGCAACAACATGGGCGTCGACGGCAAGGGCCTCGGCATCCTGCTCGAGGCCGGCCAGGTGCGGAAGGTCGTCGCGTCCTACGTGGGCGAGAACAAGCTCTTCGCGGAGCAGTACCTTGCGGGAAGGCTCGAGGTGGAGTTCACCCCGCAGGGCACCCTCGCCGAGCGGATGCGCGCGGGAGGTGCGGGGATCGCGGGCTTCTACACGCGCACGGGAGTCGGCACGCCCGTCGCGGAGGGCAAGCCGACCTCGATGTTCGACGGAGTCGAGTACGTGCTCGAGCGCGGGATCGTCGCCGACGTCGCGCTCGTGAAGGCACATCGCGCCGACACCGCCGGCAACCTGCGCTATCGCTTCACGGCGCGCAACTTCAATCCGCTCGCCGCGATGTCGGGGCGGATCACGCTCGCGGAGGCCGAGGAGGTCGACCCGCATCCGCTGGATCCCGACACCGTCGAGACCCCCGGCATCTTCGTGCAGCGACTGGTGAGGTCGGTGCCGCGCGTCAAGGACATCGAGCAGCGCACGACGAGGGAGGCCTGACATGGCGTGGACGCGTGACGAGATGGCGGCGGTCGCGGCCGAGGAGCTCGAGGACGGCCAGTACGTGAACCTTGGGATCGGGATCCCGACCCTCGTGGCCAACCACCTGCCGCCAGGCGTGACCGTGACGCTGCAGAGCGAGAACGGCATGCTCGGCATGGGTCCGTTCCCGCTGACCGGCGATGAGGATGCGGACCTCATCAACGCGGGCAAGCAGACGGTGACGGTGCTGCCGGGAGGGAGCTTCTTCGATTCGGCGACGTCGTTCGCGATGATCCGCGGCGGCCACGTCGACGCCGCGATCCTCGGTGCGCTCCAGGTCTCCCAGCGCGGTGACCTCGCCAACTGGACCATCCCCGGCAAGCTCGTGAAGGGCATGGGTGGCGCGATGGACCTGGTCGCGGGCACCAAGCGGGTCGTGGTCCTCACCGATCACGTCGCGCGGGACGGATCGCCGAAGATCGTCGAGGAATGCACGCTGCCCCTCACCGGGGTCGGCGTGGTGGACCGCATCGTCACCGACCTGTGCGTGCTCGACGTGGTCGACGGCTCGCTCGTGCTCCGCAGGCTCGCGCCCGACGTCACCGAGCAGCAGGTCGTCGAGTCCACGGGCGCGCCCGTGCGCGTCGAGCTGGAGGTCGCGTGAGCGTCGTGATCGCGGGCTACGCCCGCACGCCGTTCGTGAGGTACTGCGGACAGTTCGCAAGGATCCCCGCGACCGCGCTCGGCGCCCACGCCGGTGCGGCGGCGCTGTCACGGGCAGGGCTGTCTCCCGACGCCGTCGACCGCGTCGTCGCCGGGCAGGTGCTGCAGGGCGGCGCGGGCCAGAACCCCGCCCGCCAGGCCGCGGTGGGCGCCGGCGTGCCGATGACCACGCCCGCCTCGACGCTCAACGTCGTGTGCCTGTCCGGCACGGAGGCGGTCGCGCAGGGGGCTCGGCTCATCGAGACGGGCGAGGCAGACGTCGTCCTCACGATCGGCATGGAGTCGATGTCGCTCGCGCCGCATGCGTACGTCGGGTCTCGGCTGGGCGCGAAGTACGGCGCGATCGAGCTGCTGGACACGATGGCGCACGACGGCCTCACCGACGCGTTCGAGCATCGCGCCATGGGCGCGTCCACCGAGGAGCACTCCGAGAGGTACGAGCTCAGTCGCGAGAGCCAGGATGAGTGGGCCGCCGAGTCGCACCGCCGACTGGTCGAGTCGGCGGCCTTCCAGGCCGAGGAGATCGCGCCGCTCGCGCCCAAGCCGGGCGCGGAGCCCGTCGCGGCGGACGACGGGGTGCGACCGGGGACGACGGTCGAGTCGTTGTCACGGCTGCGTCCCGCGTTCGGGGGACGAGGGACGATCACGGCGGGAAACGCCTCGCAGATCTCCGACGGCGCGGCGGCCCTCGTGCTCGCGCGCGAGGGCGTGGTCGCCGACCCGCTCGCGCGCGTGCTGTCCTGGGCGCTCGTGGCCGGACCGGACGTGTCGCTGCACGCACAGCCGGCCAATGCGGCGCGGGCCGCGCTGGATCGGGCCGGGCGCTCCGTCGACGACGTGACTGCCTGGGAGATCTCGGAGGCGTTCGCCGCGGTGTCCCTCGCCTCGACCATGAGCCTGGGCGTGGACCCCGCGAAGGTGAATGCGCATGGCGGCGCGATCGCGCTCGGCCACCCCATCGGCGCGTCGGGAGCGCGCATCGTCGGCACGGTCGCGCGCGCGGCCGCCCAGACCGGTCCCGGCTCTCTCGGGGTCGCGGCGATCTGCGGCGGGGGAGGGCAGGGCTCCGCCGTCGTCGTCGAGCCTCTCTGAGCGGTCACCGGCAACGCGTCGCGCCGTCCTGCATGCTGGAGGCCTGAGAAGGGACACGCCCATGGCTTCCTGGTCCTCCGCGGAGTTGTCGCGCATCGGTGGCGCGACCGAGCTGCGCATCGCGTCTCGCCGCGCCGACGGGAGTCTCCGCGGCTTCGTGACCATCTGGGTCGCCGCCGTCGGGGACGACGTCTACGTCCGCTCGGCGCACGGCGTCGACAACCCGTGGTTTCGGCGCGCGCGACGCTCGGGCGCGGGGCGAATCAGCGCCGGGGGAGTCGAGCGCGACGTCGCCTTGGAACTGGTCCCCGAGGACGATGCGGTGCATCCCCGGATCGACGATGTCCTGCACGCGAAGTACGACCGCTACGGGCCGGCGTATGTCGGTGCGATCGTCGGCGAGGCGACCTACCCGGCGACCTTCCGCATCGTCCCTGGGTGACCTGCCCCTGGGTGCCCACGCGCCTGCGTGCTGGCCCTGAGTGCCGCCGCCGCGCGCACGGCTGGCGACGCCGCTAGCGTGACTCGCAGGGGAGCCGACCGTGCTGCCCGCTCACGGGGGAGACACATGGACGTCACGATCACCTCAGGACCCGCCTTCGCGATCGGGTACATCTCGGTCCCGCCGGGTGGAAGCGTCCGAGTCGAGGCCGGCGCGATGGCTCTCACCCGCGGCGACATCTCGATGGAGACCTCGACCCGTGGCGGATTCATGAGCGGCCTCAAGCGCTCGCTCGGCGGTGAGAGCTTCTTCGTCAACGACTTCCATTCGAGTGCGGGCGGCCAGGTAGGCGTCGCTGCGCAGCTGCCCGGCGACATGGCTGAGGTGACGCTCGATGGTCGCGGCGCGCTGCTCGTGCAGTCGGGATCGTGGATCGCGTCCGACCCATCGATCGACGTGGACTCCAAGTGGGGCGGCGGCAGGTCCTTCTTCTCCGGCGAGGGGCTGATCCTGCTGCGCTGCTCCGGCGTCGGTGAGCTGCTGCTCGCGTCCTACGGCGCGATCCAGGCGACCACGCTCGCGGCGGGCGAGACGATCACCCTCGACACCGGACACGTGGTCGCCTTCGACGACTCGGTGCAGTACTCCGTGCGCAAGGCCGGCAGCTGGAAGTCCACCCTGCTCGGCGGCGAGGGGCTCGTGACGGACTTCACCGGGCCCGGTCGCGTGTGGCTCCAGACGCGGTCGACGAACGACCTGATCGGCTGGATCCAGAAGGTGAACCCGCAGCGCAACAACTAGGGCGGACGGAGCTCCCCTGGGTTTGAGATCCGGCTACATCCCCGGACGTAGCGTTCAGGCGCATCTGACGGACATGGTGGCACCGCACTGAACCCACCCTCGGCGCGTGGATGAGGTCCTTGCGTGCGCCGTAGAACGCGTGAGCGGTCTCTCCGCACACGTCCGAGAGTGCGATCCCTGTCACATCTGAGCCTGCGGCCCGCATCTGTTCCTTCACTCGTCCGGTGTGCCGTCGATAAGAGGGGTAGACGAGAAAGGAGCAAGCACATGAGAGACGAGACCTATCACTGGCCCGAGGCGTCCGTGTGGAGCGTGCTCGCCTCCACTCATGAGCTCACCGCGGAGCAGCGTGCGCTGCTCACGGCCACCGAGCACCTCGACGGTGCAACCTCTTCGGCTGCCTGACCCGCCTTCGCGATTCTCTCCTCGGGGCGCCCGTCGTCCCCAGGCTGCTTCTTGATGGTGCTTGTCCACGCTTGAGGGCGTTTTGTCCTATTTGTCACACCCCCGTGATGGACTGGGGTCATGGTCGAGATCGACGAGATGGACGCAGCGTTCGCCCAGGTGCGCGCTGGTCTAGCGGCCATCCGCACTCTCGTCGACGGGGCCGATTCGTGGCCGCAGCGCGAGCTCTTGGGGCGTCAGCGCGAGCTGTTCTCGATCCGTCGTGAGATGGATCTTGAGACCTCTCGCGTGGTCGCGGAGACCGCCCGACGCTCCGACGACTCCGACGGTGTCGGGCTCGCGCGCGGACAGGGACACCGGACCGTCGAGTCCCTCGTGGCGTCCGTGTCCGGCGGGTCCACGGCCGAGGCCGGCCGGCAGGCCCGGGTCGGCCGGGTCCTGGACGATGCTGTCCGGGCTCGCGCGCACGCGGACGATGCTGCAGCCGGGCTGGGATTCGACGACGAGGGTTCTGGTGCGGTCGAGCCTGGCGGGCCCGTGTTCCCCGTGGTCGCGCAGGCGCTGGTCGAGATGCGACTGTCGATCGAGGCTGGTGATGTGGTCATCTGTGCGCTGAGGCGGGTGGCCGATGTGCTCGAGGGTCCGGAGCTGGCCACGTTCGAAGCCGAGCTTGTCGCGAAGGCGATGGGGCTGCCGCTGGCGCAGGTGAAGCGGATGGTGGCCGGGGCCGAGGCGCGGCTCAAGCCCGACGAGGTCAAGAAGCGCGAGAACCAGGCCCGCAAGGACCGCTTCGCGACCATCAAGTCCCGCCCCGACGGCACCTGGCTGCTCACCGCCGTCATGGATCCTGCGTCGATGGCGCCGATCAAGGCGTTCCTCGATGCCTATGCCAGGGCCGGGTTTCATGCCCAGCGCGGCGACAAGGGCGCCGATGGTTCGGGGACCGGCGAGGGCGGCTTGGGTGGCGCCGAGCGGCGCAGCGCTGCGCAGATGCGCGCCGACGCGCTCGTCGCCCTGGCCCGTCACGGTGCGGGCTGCGAGGCAGGGCATGCGGGCGTGAAGACCACCGTCATCGTCCGGTTGAGCCTGGAGGACCTGCGAGCCGGCGAAGGCGTCGCGGAGATTGACGGCCACGACACCCCTGTCTCTGTCGCGACCGCCCGGCAGCTGGCCGCGGACGCCGAGATCATCCCCTGCGTCCTGGGCGGCGACGGTGAGGTCCTCGACTGGGGCAGAACCCGCCGCCTGTTCACCAAGGCGCAATCGAGGTACCTGGTCGAACGCGACGGCGGCTGCGCGAAATGCCATGCCCCGCCCGACTGGTGCGAAGCCCACCACATCCAATGGTGGAACCGCGGCGGTCCGACCGATATCGCCAACGGTGTGCTCCTCTGCACCGCCTGTCACCACGACCTGCACCGCGACGGCTGGGACATCGACACCCACGACAACCAGGTCTGGCTCATCCCACCCCGACACATCGACCCCACCCGCACGCCACGCCTCGGCGGACGCGCGGCGGTGGAACTCGCCGCGTGAGTGCGAGGCCGGCGCGGAGGTGGCGTCGGCGCGGGCGCGGAAGCGGGTGGTGCGTGGACTCAGGCCTCGTCGGTCGTGGCCGGGCGGTCCGAGGGGCCTCCGAGCTGCGGGCCGCGCAGGCTCTGGCGGCGGAGGAACTTCCTGTCGTCGTTTGCGTACGCGTAGTAGTAGCCGATCAGCAGGCCGCCTCCGATGAAGTTGCCCAGGAGCACGATCGCGAGGTTGCCGAGCGCGAGGCCGACGTCGATGCCGTCCTTCATGCCGACCACCGTGAACAGCACGGTGTTGGCGACCGAGTGCTCGAAGCCGACGAAGGCGAAGATGAAGACGCTCATGATCATCGCGAGGGACTTCATGAAGTCCTCCTTGATGAGGCCGTTGTAGACCAGCAGCATCGCCAGGTTGATCATGAAGTTGCACAGCACCGCGCGGACGAACAGGTCCGACCACCCCGCGGCGCCCTCGGAGAGGTACGCGAGCTTGTGGTCCACGCCAGCCTGCATCTGCTCGCCGACCGCGCCGTCGCCAAGGCTCGAGAAGTAGACCATGAGCGCCACGACGATGCCGCCCAGGATGTTGCCGCCGTAGCACATGAGCAGGATCCGGCCTGCTCTGAGGGCGGTCGTGCGCCGGTAGTACGCGCCGATCGAGACGATCATCATGTTCGAGGTCAGCAGCTCGGACTTCGAGTAGTAGATGAAGACCAGCGCAAAGCCGAAGATGAGCGCACCGACGATCTTGCCGATACCGACGATCGAGCCGTCACCGACGCTCGCGAAGGCCGCGAGCACGGTGTAGTTCGTCAGGTACATGATGCCGATGAGGATCCCGGCCATCGCCGAACGCATCAGGTAGATGCGCGCGAGGCCGCCGCTCATCGCGGTCTTCGTCTCGAGTGCGTCGAGCACGGTCGAGATGAAGTGCTTGCCGGGGAACAGCTGACTGGTATCGGCCATGGTGACCACGCTACCGACAGCGCGTGCCGGATGCCGGGACGGACGTACTGGGCGCGGCGGCTACCTCTCGGAGTCGTCCTCGTCCTCGGGCCTCGTCACGGGGGACCAGTCCGGGCCGGGTGCGGCCTCGGTGGGGGCTTCGTCCTCCGACGCGTCGGCGACCTCGTCGGACTCGGGCCCGGTCCAGCCCGCCGGGCTCATCCCAGGCTCGGCGGGCGACTCCGGGTCGTCGGCTGCGGGCGTGCCGTCGGCGGGTGTGCCGTCGGCCCAGTCGGGGGCGTCGTCGGACCAGGCGGTGTCGTCGCCGGTCCAGGCAGCTTCCTCGGCCACCGCTGGCTCGTCGGCCACGGGCGCACTATCGCCGAGGTCTTCGCTCTCGACCGGCTCGTCGACCGGCGCTTCGGTGCCCGGCTCTGCCGCAGCGATCGGCTCGGCTCCGGCCGCCTCCTCGACGGCGACCTCCGCCTCGGCCTCGACGGCATCCGACTCGTCGTCGGACGGGACCGCCGAGAAGCCCGCTGCGACCGTGGCGAGCAGCCGGGCGCCGTAGCCCGTCGCGCCAGCGGGGCGCCACGCATCGTCCTCCTCGGTCTGCATCGTCCCTGCGATGTCGACGTGCGCCCACGGGATATCGGAGACGAACTCCTGGAGGAACAGCGCGGCCGTCGTCGCACCCGCATACGGGCCGCCGATGTTCGCGATGTCCGCGATCTTGGAGTTCAGCAGCTTGCGGTACTTCTTCTCGAGCGGCATGCGCCAGACGGGCTCGTCGACGTCGAACGCCGCGGCCTCGACCTGCGCCGCGATGTCGTCGTCGTTGGAGAAGAACGCGGCCCGGGACTTGCCGAGCGCCATGAGTGCGGAACCGGTGAGCGTCGCGATGTCGATCACCGCGTCGACCTCGGCCTCGACCGCGAGCGACAGCCCGTCCATGAGGACCAGACGGCCCTCGGCGTCGGTGTTCTTCACCTCGACGGTCTTGCCGTTGCGCGCGACGAGGACGTCGCCGAGCTTCGTGGCCGAACCGGACGGCATGTTGTCGGTGCACATGAGCCACGCCGACACCTTCGCCTTCGCGCCGAGGTCCTGCAGCGCGGTGAACGCACCGAGCACGGCGGCGGCCCCGCCCATGTCGATCTTCATGAGCAGGTGCATCGGGTCCGACGGCTTGAGGCTGATGCCGCCCGAGTCGTACATGATGCCCTTGCCGACCATGCCGAGGTGTCCGATGACCTCGCCCTCGGGGTTGTACGTGAGCACGATCAGTCGTGGCTCCTCGGTGCTGCCGGCGTTCACGCCGAGCAGGCCGCCGCAGCCCATCTCCTCGAGCTCGGTCGGGCCGAGCGAGTCGACCGAGAAGCCGAAGCGGTGGCCGAGCTCCTCCGCGACCTCGCCCATGCGCGTGGCCGTGAGGATCCCTGCGGGCGTGTTGGCGAGGTCGCGCGCGACCACGGCGGCACGGATGGTGGGCATGGCCGCAGCGATGCCGTCCTCGAGGTCCTCCATCGAGGCGCCGTCGATGAAGACGCCCAGCGACTCGAGCGGAAGGCACTTCGTCTCGCTCTTGAGCGGCGTGTAGCGGTAGCGGCCGAGGGCCGCGCCCTCGACGACGGCGGTGGCCGCAGCCGCGGGGTGGAAGTCGGGCGAGCCGACGGCGATCGTCAGCATGCCGGACTGCTTCGCCAGCACCCGAGCGGCGACTGCGGCGGCGTCACGCACACCGTCGAGGCTCAGGTCCTCATTCGCACCCATGCCGGACAGGATCAGCGGGCGGTCGCCGTTCGGCACGACGGCCGTGCTGCCGGCCTCGCCGGTGAAGCCCATCGCCTCGAGCGTCGCGGCGTCGAGCCCTGAGGCACCCGCGGGTTCCTCCGTGGTCACGAGGAAGGCGACGGGGCCTTCGGCGAGGGCACCGGGCGACGCCGTCGGCAGCTTCTCGAGTGAGGAGAGCGGAGCGTTCTCCGTGTCACGGACATCTTCTGACGGTGCCATGGACGGTCCCTTCCTTCCCGCGTGTGCCGCCGAGGCGCGGCGCTTTCGACTCTAGCCCCGGCCCGGGCCTCTCGCCTGGTGTCCCCGGGTCTCGGCGCGGCGCCGGGGCTGTGGGGCCGCCACGGGGCCGGAGGACGCGTGCGTCCCAGAGTGCCGCCAGGGTCTAGGGGACGGCGGGGCGCAGGACGACAGCGGGGTCTCGTCTGCGCAGCACGATCCACGACGCGAGCGCCGAGAGCGCCTCGCCCACCGGGAGCGCGATCCATAGCGCGACCGCTCCGTGGCCGTTTGCGAGCAGAACGAGCGGCAGCCGGAGCAGAGCGAGCGTGCCCAGCGTGATCGCGTACGACGGGCCCGGGCGCCCCATGGCCTGGAAGTACGCGGAGATCAGCGGCGGCACACCGGAGAAGATCAGCCCGATCGCGATGATCCGCACCGCCGAGGTCGCGTGGTCGACCGTGTCCGGATCGTCGAGGAACGCGCGCGCGATCGGTCGGGCCGCCACGATGATGGCGGCCGACGCGAGCGCGCCGTACAGCACGGTCGCGGCCAGTCCGCGCGTGCGCGTCCCGCCGACGCGCGCCGACCGCCCGCTGCCCGCGTTGAATCCGACGATCGGCTGAATGCCCTGCGTGATGCCGAGCTGCGGCATGGACGCGAAGGTCTGGACCCGGGAGGCGACCGCGTACGCCGCGAGGATCGAGGCGCCGGCGACGGCGAGCGACGCGTTGACGGTCGCGGTGAGCAGCGTGGCGCCGAGCCCCGTGAGGAACGAGGGCGCGCCGATGCCGACGACGCGCGAGACCGTCGAGCGGTGGGGGAGCAGGTCCCTGGCTCGCACCCGATAGGGGCGTTGCCTCTGCACGAAGAAGAACCACAACGCCATCACCGCCGACACGGCCTGGCCGCCGACCGTGCCCCACGCGGCCCCGGCCACGCCCATGTCGAGGCCGAAGATCAGCAGCGGGTCCAGCGTGATCTGGACCAGCACCGCGCTCACCCACATCGCGGTCGCGAATCCGATGCGGCCCTCCGCCCGCACGATCGCGGAGAAGCCCGTCGCGACGATCGCCCCGAGCATCAGGATCGCGGCGTACGGCCGCGCGTAGGGGAGGGTCGCCTCGGTCGCGCCGGCCGCGCGTAGCAGGGGGTCCAGGAAGACCAGCCCCAGCGTCGTGAAGACCACCGCCGAGCCCCAGAACAGGGAGAACGCGTTGCCGGCGGCGCGACCCGCATCGTCCGGGCGCCCCGCTCCGAGGTGCCGCGAGACCAGGGAGGCGCCTCCGATGCCCACCGTCGTCGACATGGCTCCGATGAACAGCAGCAGCGGCGCCACCAGGTTCACGGCCGCGAGCGCGGTCTCGCCGACGCCGCGCGCGACGAACCATGCGTTCGTGAGCGCGTACACGCCATAGAGGCTCACGGACAGCGTGGTCTGCGAGCACGTCGACCACAGCAGGGGACCGAGCGCGCGGGTGCCGAGCTCCTCGCTGCGGTCCGCCGCCGTGCCCCTGGCCATCGGTGTCAGTGCGTCCGGCCGAACGCGGCCATGAGCCCGTCGAGGGTGCGCCGCGCGAAGTCGTAGACCACGGTGTCGGTGTGGCCCCTATAGCGAGTCTCGACGATCATCGTCACCGCGAGCAGCAGCGAGTACAGGCGCCTGCGGGTGCGCTGCGTCTCGGTGAGCTCTGTGACCCCGAAGCCCGCCATGAAGTCGGTCGGATCGCCGAACTCGGGGATGTCGAGACCTGACAGCCCCGCCTCCATCAGCGGGTCGCCGTACATCGCGCGCTCATGGTCGAGCACCGCGACGATGCGGCCGTCGCGGCTCATCGAGTTCTTGGTCCACAGGTCCACCTCGATGAGCCGCGGCTCCGTGACCTCGTCGAGCGCGGCGGCGTTGTCGGCGAGCACCGACCGCACCTCGTCGGGCTCCCAGCCGAGGTCGATGCCCACCCGCTCGCCGTCTGCGAGGACCTCCTCGAGCAGCTGTGTGAAGGCCTCGCGCCACGTCGCGAAGCCCTCGCCGGTGACCGGTCCGAAGCGCTCTCCGACGACGGCGTTGATCTCGCGGTTCAGCGCGCCGAGCTCGCGGTTGCCCGCCGCGATGGTCGCGGCGTCGATCCTTCCCGCCTCGGCGGCGAGCCCGAAGTTGTCGGCGTCGACGTACTCCATGAAGAACAGGTCGGCATCGACGATGCTGTGGCTCAGATCCGCGTGGTCGACGCGGGGCACGGGAACGGAGGTCAGCGACGACACGAGCCGCATCGCCTCGAGCTCCGCGCGCATCATGCCGACCTCGCGCGTCAGGACGGGCACGTCGGCCGGCGGCGCGATCTTCAGCACCACACGGCGGCCGTCGCGCAGACGGATCCGGTAGGCGACGTTGAACCATCCCTCGGTGATCTCGTCGGCGAAACCTGGCTCGTCCGGCACCTGGCCCTCGCCATAGGCGGATGCGATCAGTGCTCGCAGCACGGACTCGGGCTGGCGGTTCTTGGTCGTGCTCTCCATCGAGGCTCCTTCGGCCACGGGCACGGGACGACTCTGTCCGTGCCTTCACGGCTGGCGCCACGCTACCAATCGCCGCCGCTTCGGTCCCGCGACGCGCTGGCGATGCGCTGGCGACGCGAGGGCGTGCGCCGCTCCCGCGTCACCCCGGCGACGTGCCCCTCAGTACCCTGCGGGCTGACGCACCTGGTAGTGCTCCTCGAGCGAGGCGACCTCCTCGTCGGTGAGGTCGACGTCCAGGGCCGCGACCGCATCGTCCAGGTGGTGCGGCTTGGTGGCGCCGACGATCGGCGCGGACACCACCGGGTTGCGCAGGACCCACGCGAGCGCGACCTGAGCCATCGGCACCCCGTGAGCCGAAGCCACCCGCTCGACGGCGTTCACGACGGGCGCGTCGGCGTCGATGAAGGTCGCGTCCGCGACGGCATCGTTGGTGTTGCGCGAGGTCGTCGTGCCCCACGGCTTGGTGACCTTGCCCTTCGCGAGCGGCGAGTAGGGGATCGCCCCCACTCCCTGGTGCGCGAGCAGGCCCATCATCTCTCGCTCCTCCTCGCGGTAGAGCAGCGAGTACTGATCCTGCATCGACACGAAGCGCGTCCACCCGTTCAGGTCGGCGGCGTGCTGCATCGTCGCGAACTGCCACGCGTGCATCGCGGAGGCGCCGATGTAACGCGCCTTGCCCGCCTTCACCACGTCGTGCAGCGCCTCCATGGTCTCCTCGATCGGCGTCTCGGGGTCGTGACGGTGGACCTGGTAGAGGTCGACGTAGTCGGTGCCCAGGCGCGTCAGGGAGGCGTCGATCTGCTCCATGATCGCCTTGCGGGACTGACCCGAGCCGCCGGGCCCGTCGTGCATGCGGAAGTGCACCTTGGTGGCGAGCACGATCTCCTCGCGTGCGCTGAACTCGCGGATCGCCCGGCCCACGAGCTCCTCGGAGCGCCCCTCCGAGTAGACGTTCGCGGTGTCCCAGAACGTGATGCCGAGCTCGACCGCCTGGCGGAAGAACGGCGTCGACGCCTCCCAGTCCAGGGCGCCCCACTGGGGGACGACGGAGTCGGGTGCGCCGTAGGTCATGGTGCCGAGCGCGATGCGGCTGATCTTCAGCCCGGTCGAGCCGAGGCGGGTGTACTGCATGGGGTTCTCCTTCAGAAGGGACGATGCTGGGGCGGGGACTAGCGGGGCGGGGACTAGCGGGGTGGGGACTGGCGGGGTGGGGACTTTCGGGGTGGACTCAGGCCTCAGGGATGACGTGGTCGAACCACTCGTCGCGGGGCGCCTCGGGGTCCGGCCCGCCGCGCACCCCGGTGTCGAGCGCGTCGATCGCGGCGATCTCGTCGTCGGTGAGAGCGAAGTCGAACACCGCGAAGTTCTCCGCGATGCGCGACGGTGCGACCGACTTGGGAATCGCGGAGCGGCCCTGCTGAAGGTGCCAGCGGAGCATCACCTGGGCGGGCGTCCTGCCGTGTGTCGCGGCGATCCCGGCGACCGTCGCGTCCTCCAGCGTCGACCTCTTGCCGTCGCCCCAGCCGGGGTAGAAGGTGATGCCGCCGATGGGGGACCAGGCCTGCGTGAGGATGCCGTGCTCCGCGTTGGCCGCCTGCACTGCTGGCTGCTGGAAGTACGGGTGCACCTCGACCTGGTTCACCGCCGGGACGATGCTGGTCTCGCCGAGCAGCCGGTCCAGGTGGTCGGACATGAAGTTCGAGACCCCGATCGCCCGCACCTTGCCGTCCGCATAGAGCGTCTCGAGCGCCTTGTAGGCGGCGACGACCCTCTCCCAGCGCGACGGGGCGGGCTGGTGGAGGATCAGCAGGTCGAGCTGCTCGACGCCGAGCTTCGTCGACGCCTTGTCGAACGCATGGAGCGTCTCGTCGTAGCCGTAGTCGGAGACCCACACCTTCGTCTCGAGGAACAGATCCTCGCGGGGCAGGTCGGAGGCCGCGATCGCGGCGCCGACGCCGGCCTCGTTGAAGTAGGCGGCGGCGGTGTCGATGTGGCGGTAGCCGACGCGCAGCGCCTCGGCGACTGCTGTCTGCGTCTCATCGGCGGGGGTCTGGAAGACGCCGTAGCCCAGGGCGGGCATCTCGACGCCGTTGTTCAGGGCGAGTGTGATCATGTGGCCACGGTAGGCCTGGACGTTGCGGGCGAGGGAGGGACTGGCATGACCCCGAACCGGCGTGCCCCTCCCAGTCTCGCGACGTTGTACCGCCGCCTCGGCGTCGTGCGAGTGGACAGCGGAGCCTCCTCAGCGAATGGTAAGGGGGTGCGTCCGTCCCTCCCACGCGCAGGCCCCTCGCCCTACGGTGGAGTCATGGCAGACCGGAACGAGATCACCGATTTCCTGCGCACCCGGCGCGCGCGGATCACGCCCTCGCAGGCGGGGCTGCCTGCGTACGGCGGGAACCGGCGCGTGCCCGGGCTGCGACGCGAGGAGGTGGCGATGCTCGCGGGCGTCTCGGTCGACTACTACGTGCGCCTTGAGCGGGGCAACCTCGCAGGCGCCTCCGAGTCCGTCCTCGATGCGCTCGCGAACGCGCTGCAGCTCGACGATGCCGAGCGCGGCCACCTGTATGACCTCGCCCGAGCCGCGGGTCCCGCATCGTCCCGCCCCAATGCTCGGCCAGTTTCTACCGTGAGGCCGACGATCCAGGCGATCCTCGACTCGATCACCGCGCCCGCGTGGGTGCGCAACGGCCGTCTCGACCATCTCGCGCACAACCGTGCGTCGCGCGCGCTGTACTCGCCGCTGCTCGACAGCCCCGAACGGCCGACGAACACCGCGCGCTACGTCTTCCTCGATGAAGGCTCGCGCGAGTTCTTCACGGATTGGGACAAGGCCGCCGCGGACGTGACCGCGCTGCTGCGTATGGAGGCCGGGAAGCGTCCGCGCGACAAGGCGCTGACCCAGCTCGTCGGTGAGCTGTCGACCCGCTCCGAGGAGTTCCGTGCGCTGTGGGCCCGTCACGACGTCGCGTTCCATCGCTCGGGCTACAAGCAGCTGAAGCATCCGGCCGTGGGCGTGCTCGACCTCGAGTTCGAGGGGATGGAGCTGCCGTCGGAGCCGGACCTGACGATGCTCGTCTACGCGGTGAGGCCTGGCACGGTGACGGCCGACAAGCTCACGCTGCTCGAGCACTGGGCGGACGAGCGCGAGGCACAGGGACTGCTCGCGGACGTCCGCGGCACCTCGGGCTGATCTGCGGCGCGCTGGGCCCTAGAACTCGATCATCACCTTGAGCGACTCGCGCCGGTCCATCGCTCCGTAGCCTGCGGGAACGTCGTCGATGCCGATCGTGGAGTCGAAGACCTTGCCCGGGTCGATCACGCCGTTCAGCACGTCCTGGATTGCGTCGTCGAGGTACGCGCGCACGGGGGCGATGCCGCCGGTGAGCCCGATGTTGCGCACGAACAGCGACTCGCGCCCCACGGGAGCCTCCTCGTACTGGGGCAGCCCCACGCGCGAGATCACGCCGCCCGCGCGGGCGATCCGATACGACTGCTCGTATGCGGGCATGAGGCCGACGGCCTCGAGCACCACGTGCACGCCGAGCCCGTCGGTGAGCTCGAGCACCTTCGTAACGCCCTCGTCGCCGCGTTCGGCGACGACGTCGGTCGCGCCCCACGCCACGCCGAGATCGGTGCGGTCGGTGTGGCGGCCCATGAGGATGATCCTCTCGGCACCCATGCGCTTCGCGGCGAGCACCGCGGACAGCCCGACGGCGCCGTCGCCCACGACAGCGACGGTCTTGCCCGCCTCGACCCGTCCCATGAAGGCGGCGTGGTAGCCGGTGAGGTAGACGTCGGAGAGTGTCAGAAGGGACTTGAGGAGCGCATCGTCCGCGCTCGCGGCGTCGACGCCGGGCACCTTCACGAGGGTTCCCGAGGCCTGGGGGATTCGCGCGTACTCGGCCTGGAGGCCGCCGACCCCGTTCGATCCGTAGTAGCCGCCGTGCGGGCATGCGGTGTGGAAGCCGTCCACGCACGTGGGGCATGTGTTGTCGGCGTAGGCGAACGGGACGACGACGAGGTCGCCCGGGGTCACGCCGGTCACCTCGGCGCCGACCTCCTCGACCACCCCGATCTGCTCGTGGCCCATGGGCCGCACGGGAGTGTCCGCGGGCTTCGAGTGGAAGGGGTGGAGGTCGGAGCCGCAGATGCATGAGCGCACCGCGCGCACGATCGCGTCGGTAGGCGCCACGAGCGTCGGGTCCGGCACGGTCTCGACGCGGACGTCCCCGGCCTCGTACATCACTGCAGCGCGCACTCGCGTTCCTCTCGTCAGGGCGGGCGGTGCCGCCAGGGGCACGCTACTCCCGGACGCGGTGCTCACTTGACCACAGGACGCGCAAGGCGTCCGAGCGGTCTGTGCGGGACACCGTGGGGCCGGCCACCCCGCCGTGGCGCCTGTCCACTCCGCCTTGGCCCCCGTCCACCCCGCCGTCACCCTCCGGTGCAAGGATGTCCCTGGAAGGAAGGTGCGAGGTGACCTCAGACGCGACGCCCGGGCGGCAGCGATTCCCGCGGGCCGTGTACGACGTGGGCGACGAGCCCGACCCACGGCTCTCGCTCGCCAACGAGCGCACGTTCCTCGCCTGGATCCGCACCGCGCTCGCGCTGCTCGCGGGCGGCCTGGCGCTCGACGCCTTCGAGGTGCCGATCGATGCGACGCTGCGAGG
This sequence comes from Demequina sp. NBRC 110054, assembly GCF_002090115.1. Lineage (NCBI taxonomy): Bacteria > Bacillati > Actinomycetota > Actinomycetes > Micrococcales > Demequinaceae > Demequina > Demequina sp. NBRC 110054. The sequence goes on along the minus strand of NZ_BBRK01000005.1, from coordinate 528,289 downwards.
AGTCGCGGCGTTCACGCTGCTGCTGCTCGGCGTCCTCGCCGCGCTTCAGGCCTGGTTCGGCTGGATCCGCACCGAGCGTGCGATGCGCGAGGGTCGTCCGCTCGGCCCGCCGCGCACCGCGCTGGTCATCGTGGTCGGCCTCGTCGTCGCGGCGATCGCCGTGGCCGTGGGGGTCGCGCTGCGGTGACGGTCTACGACGGGGGCCTGCAGCTCGAGCGCACGCTGCTCGCGTGGCGGCGCACGTGCCTCGCGATCGCGGTGGGCGCGGTGGCTCTCGCGCGCTACGGCGCGGGCCTCGTCGGGCCGTCTGTCGTGGTGCTGTCCGCGATCGGGCTTGTGCTCGCGGGAGTCGCGTACGCCCTCGCATCGCGCAGGTATCGCACGCGGCACGGCGCGCTCACCAGCGGAAGGGGCCTGGGGTCAGGGGGACGTTCCTACGCCGTGCTCGCGGCGTCGGTGGTGGCGCTCGCGGCCGCCAGCGTCGTGCTGGTGCTGCGCGACGTGATCTAGACGCGAACTCACATCCCGCCGGGGCCTCGGATCTGCGAGTGCAGCCGTGTCATGCGCGAGTCGAGCTCCGCGGCCGCGGTCGCGGCCTCCTTGAGCTCGTCGGTCAGCTCGACCGGCACGTCCTTGTCGAACTTGTAGTAGATCTTGTGCTCGAGGCTCGCCCAGAAGTCCATCGCGATCGTGCGGAACTGGACCTCGACGGGCACGTGCACCGTCGCCGACGACAGGAACACCGGCACCTCGATGATCGCGTGGAGGCTCTGGTAGCCGTTGGGCTTGGGCTCCGCGATGTAGTCCTTCACGGCCTTCACCGAGAGGTCGTCCTGGCTGGTGAGCATGTCGAACAGGCGGTAGACGTCGGAGACGAACGCGCACGTGACGCGGATCCCCGCGATGTCGGTGATGTGCTCCCGGATCGCGTCGAGGTCGTGGGGGACGCCCTTACGGTCGATCTTCTCGACGAGGCTCTCGGGCGACTTCACGCGCGCCGAGACGTGCTCGATGGGGTTGTAGTCGTGCAACTCCAGGAACTCGTCGCGCAGGATCGACAGCTTGGTCTCGATCTCCCGCATGCCGAACTCGTACTGGAGAAGGAACCGCTGCATCTCCCGCCTCCAGGCCTTGACCTGCTCGGGACCCCCGATCGGTCCGGCCGAGTACTCCACCAGCGCGAGAGCGTCGGTCGGGTTCTGCGTCATGGTGTCCTTCGTTGGAGTCCGCGGCGGTCGTGCCGTCTTGCTGGAAGACGTGCGGCGTGGTCCGGGGGTTCCAGACACGCCGGCGATGCGGCGGCCGGGTCGCGCCTGCATCCCTCCCATCGGTCGGCACTAGGCTGACGTGAGAGGACGGGGAGCGTCACGATAGCAGTGCGCGTTGCTCATCCTGAACTCGCAGTCGATCTCGAGGAGCGCCAATGACCGCCGCACGCCCCATCCGCATCGCCGTCCAGATCAAGCCTCAGCACGCGCCGTACGAGCGCATTCGGGACGTCGCTGCCGAGCTCGAGACGATGGGCGTCGACATCCTGTTCAACTGGGATCACTTCTTCCCGCTGTCGGGGGATCCGGACGGCCTGCACTTCGAGTCCTGGACGATGCTCGCCGCGCTCGCCGAGCAGACCAGCAGGGTCGAGATCGGCGCGCTCGTGAACTGCAACAGCTACCGCAACCCCGACCTCCAGGCAGACATGGCCCGCACGATCGACCACATCAGCGCCAAGGGCGGCGAGGGGCGGTTCATCTTCGGCACTGGCTCGGGCTGGTTCGAGCGCGACTACGACGAGTACGGCTACGAGTTCGGCACGGTCGGCTCGCGCCTCGACGACCTGGGCGAGGCGCTGCCCCGCATCGAGGCGCGATGGGAGAAGCTCAACCCTGCGCCCACCCGCAAGATCCCCGTGATGATCGGCGGCGCGGGGGAGAAGAAGACCCTGCGACTGGTCGCCAAGCACGCCGACATCTGGCACAGCTTCGCCGACGCGCCCACGCTCGAGCGCAAGCTCGGCATCCTCGCGAAGCACGGCGAGGACGTCGGCCGCGACGTGTCTCAGATCGAGATCTCCACCGAGATCGGCAACCGCACGCTCGCCGAGGTCGAGGAGCAGGTCGCGCTCGGCGCCACGCTGTTCACGATCGGCCTCGACGTGCCGGGTGCGAACCTGGCCGGCGTGGCGGAGTGGCTGTCGTGGAGGGACGGCCTGAACGCGGGCTGAGCCCCGATCACACCTTGCGCGGCACCTTGCCCGTGAACTTCATGAGCGTGCACATCATGCGGTGCCCGCCGTCGGAGGTCTTGCCGAACATGAGCGGGCAGCCCCCGGCGATCACGGTCATGCCGTGCTCGCGGCAGTAGGCCGCGGCGGCGTCGTCGACGCTGCCGGACCCGAATGAGCGGTGCATCCACACGTCCGTGATCCCGAGCGACTCGGCCTCCTTCACCGTGCCCATCGCGCGGTCGGCGCGCGTGCCGATCACGACGGCCTCGACCCCGCCGGGCACTGCGGCCAGAGACGGGTACGCGGGGTCGCCCTCCACCTGATCGGCGTGCGGGTTGATCGCGAAGGTCTGGTAGCCGCATTGCTTGAGCCGCTGGTAGACGACGTTGGCACCGTGGTCCTCGGCGTGCCTGGACACGCCTGTCACGGCGATGCGGTGGTGGGACAGGAACTCTTCTGCAGCCTCGGCGACGCTGGTCATCTCGTGCTCCCCGGTTAGGACTGTGGCCTCCCTCTTGTCCATGGTGCGCCCGGCGGGGACACGTCGCAAAGTGACACTGGCGCCAGCCACGGGGACAGCGGCAGCACGTGCACGGACGATGCGGGGGGCGCCGATACTGGTGCCGCGCGCAGGGACGATGCGGACGGCGCCGGTGCTGGCATCGTGCGCCACCTCCCCGAGAATAGGTAGGGGCGGCGGTACTCTCGGCGCGTGGACAACACCCGCGGAGACGACTGGCGCGAAACCTCGAGCGGCGCGCCCGGCGCGCGCCGCCCGCCGTCGGTCCAGCCCAAGGGTGGGGCGCCCCGCTCGTCGTCGCAGCGGGCATCGCAGTCGTCCTCGTCGTCCCAGCCGAAGCCCGTGCGCCGGTCCACGCGCCCCGAGCCGAAGCAGCCCTCCAAGCCGGCCGACCCGCCGACCAGGGTGATGAAGCCCTCCGGCGCATCGTCCGCGTCCAGGACACCGCCACCGTCCATCCAGCCCGGTTCCAAGAAGCCCGCGACGCCGGGCACCCCCGAGCAGCGGGCCCGAGCGGCGCAGGCGTACGGCGGCGACCCGCGGACGTCACGGCCGCCGGCCGGCGGAACCCAGGCGAAGGCAAAGCAGCGCAAGCGGCGTCACCCCGTGCGCCGCGTGCTCACCGCGGCGCTGCTGATCCTCGTCGTGGCCCTCGGCGGCGTCTGGTTCTGGGTCGAGTCGCGGCTCATCCACGTGGACGCTCTCAGTGGGGCCGCCGACACGACCGGCGAGACGTACCTGATCGTCGGCTCCGACTCGCGCGACGGGTGGAAGGACGACGGCACCGAGGGCGCCCGCACCGACACGATCATGGTGCTCCACAAGCCCGAGGACGGACCGGTCGCGCTCATCAGCATCCCGCGCGACTCCTACGTCGAGATCCCAGGCAACGGCTCCGGCAAGATCAACGCGTCATACGCGTGGGGCGGCGCACCGCTGCTCGTCGAGACGGTCGAGCAGCTCACGGGCCTCACCATCGACCACTACGTCGAGGTCGGCTTCGCGGGCGTGGTCGAGATCGTCGACGCGATCGGCGGGGTCGAGCTGTGCCTCGACTACGACGTCGACGACGTGAAGAGCCACCTCGAGTGGGAGGCCGGATGCCATGTCGCCGACGGCAAGACCGCGCTCGCCTTCGCCCGCATGCGTTACAGCGACCCGCTCGGCGACATCGGCCGCACCCAGCGTCAGCAGGAGGTCGTGGCCGAGGTGGCCGAAGGCATCCTCTCTCCCGCGACGTTCCTCAACCCGTTCCGGGCCTACAAGGTTGCCGACGCCGGGCTCGACGCCTTCCGCGTCGACGAGGACACGCACACTCTCGACCTTCTGCAGGCCGCGCTGGTGTTCAACAGTGCGCGGGGCAGCGGCGCCGTCACCGGGACGCCACCGATCGCGAGCATGGACTACCGCGTGGGCGGACAGTCGACCGTGCTCCTCGACCCCGACACGATCGACTCGTTCTGGGACCAGATCGCGAACGGGGAGATCGAGGCGGGGACCAAGGTCGGCGGCGTCGACTAGCACTTCGCTGCCGCCCGCGCAGCGATCCGCGGCCGCGGTCGCGTGTGCCCGCGGCCGGCCGATAACGACCCGACGTTCGGCACCGAGCCGGCATCTGACATCGACACGAGAGGACACGCTGGGCTGATGAGGAACGACGCTCGGCGTGGATGGCGCCTGAATCCCGTCTACCTCGTCGCCTCCGTGCTCCTGATCGCGTCGACCCTCAGGGCTCCGATCACCTCGGTCGGCCCGGTCATCGACCGCATAGGCGAGGCCACCGGCCTCGGCTCCTCCGCGCTGGGGCTGCTGGGGACGCTTCCCCTCGTGTCCTTCGCCGTCGTCTCGCCCTTCGTCAGCCGCCTGGCCCGCAGGTGGGGGGCCGAGCGCGTCGTGCTGCTTGCCCTCGTGGTCCTCGTCGCGGCGACCGTGCTCAGGTCGTTGTCCCTCGGGCTCGGCGCGCTGTGGGCGGGCACGCTCCTGATCGGCGCCGCGATCGCCGTGGGCAACGTGCTGGTGCCCGCGCTCGTGAAGCGCGACTTTCCCGCGGAGATCCCGCTGATGACCGGTGCCTACACGACGGTGCTGGGTGGCTTCGCCGCCATCGCCTCGGGCCTTGCCGTCCCGATCACGGTCGCGTACGGCTGGCGCGTCGGGATCGGGTGCTGGGCGCTGTTCGGCGTGCTGGCTGTGGCCGCCTGGGCGCCGCGGGTCGTGCAGGGCGGAGGGCGTGTCCGGAGGTCCAAGGCAGGCGCGGACCCGGACGGCGCGGCGACCGATGGGTCCGGGCTCGACGGAGCCGAGCCTTATCGGGCCGCGCCGTACCGGGTCGCGACGGAGACCGTTGAGACGGAGCCGGTTGAGACGGAGCCGGTCACGCCCGACGCCGTCGGTACGGGAGCTGCCGCCGGGGCCGTCACCGATGCTGGCGTTGCTCCCCACGGCTCGACCGCGTCGCCCACGCCGCTGTGGCGGTCAGCCGACGCCTGGTGGGTGACCGCGTTCATGGCGTGCCAGTCGATGCTGTTCTACGTGCTCGTCACGTGGCTGCCCTCGATCGACGTCTCGTACGGCGCGAGCGCCGTGACCGCGGGCTGGCACCAGTTCGGCTTCCAGACCGTGGGCATCGTCGCCGGCTTCGCAGTGACCGCGTTCATGCGCGGCCGCGCGGACCAGCGCCTGGTCGCCGCGACGGCGAGCCTCGGAGCGATCGTCGGGCTCGTCGGCCTGGTCCTCGCCCCTGCGTCGGCGCTCGTGTGGATCCTCATCGTCGGCACCAGCGCCGGTGCGGCCTTCGTGATCTCGATGACGCTCGTCGCACAGCGGGCACGCACCGAGCACACCGCCGCGAGGCTGTCCGGGATGGCGCAGGGCGTCGGCTACGCGGTCGCCGCCGTGGGGCCGCTGCTCGCGGGCGTGGTGTTCGACCGGGTCGGGACGTGGACGCCCGTCGTGCTCGGGCTCGCCGCGGTCGGCTGCGCGCAGCTGCTGGCCGCGGTCTTCGCGGGTCGCGCGCACCACATCGGCGGGCCGGTGCCGGAACGCAGCTCGGTCAACGCGTAGCCGACCGGAGCGCCCGACGGGTCGGGTGCGCAGACTCGCGGGGCTCAGCCGCACGCGCCCGACGCCCGGACGTCCGGGCTACTGCGCCAACTCCTTCACGAACGCGAACTCGAACGGCGCGAGTGTCACCTTGTCCACCTCGGCACCGCTGAGGATGTCCGTGCCGCCGATCGCGACCGTCGCATCGTCCTGGCCGAAGTTGATGAGCGTGACCACGTCGCCGCGACGTGAGGCGTCAACCGTTGCCGGAGCGCCGGCGACCACCGGCTCGACGCCGGCCTCGGCCGCGAGGTGGCTTACGAGCGCATCGCAGCCCTCGTCGTCCAGCACGGTGGCGGCGTACCAGGCAGTTCCCGCTCCCGCCTGGTGGCGGGTGACCGCGGGGTTGCCCGTGCGTCGTCCGGACGAGAAGGTCGCGACGGCCTCCGCGCCATCGAGCCAGATCTCCTCGGCGAAGAGCTCTCCGACGGCGTCGCCGAACGCGCCCTCGACGCGAGCCTCGCGCTCGCCAGGCTCGTCCGCGTCCCGCGGTACCAGAGCGCCGAAGTCCTCGAGGGTGATGCCGAGGATCGCCCCGAGGCGCTGGATGAAGCCCCCGGCCAGGAAGTGGTCCTGCCCGTCGACGATGTCGCTGAAGGGGCCCGTCAGCAGGGTGCCGCCGCCCTCGACGAAGGCCTTGAGCGCCGCGGCGCCCTCGTCGCGCATGAGGTACAGCACGGGCGCGATCGCGAGACGGTGCTCGCCGCCGACCTTCTCGGGCGGGACGATGTCGACCTGGATGTGGGCGCGCTGCAGCGCCGCGTGCCAGCGCGTGACGACCTCGAGGTAGTCGAGGCGGTTCTGCGGGTGGTCGGGGTTGTCGAGCGCCCACCAGTTCTCCCAGTCGAAGACCAGGGCCACCTGCGCGGGGGAGCCGGGCTCGAACGTCGGCAGCGAGTCGAGCATCCCGCCGAGCCGCACGATCTCGCGCCACGTACGCGTGCCGGTGCCGGCGTGCGGGAGCATCGCGGAGTGGAACTTCTCGGAGCCAGCCTTCGACTGCCGCCACTGGAAGAAGAGGATGCCGTCCGCCCCGCGACCCACGCACTGCGCGGAGAGGGCCTCCATCTGGCCGGGCGCCTTGGGGGCGTTCGACGGGCGCCAGTTGAGCGCGTTGGAGGACTGCTCCATGAGCAGCCACGGCGTTCCCGGCTTGAGCGAGCGCATGAGGTCGCGCGCGAAGGCCGCAGTGCGGAACGATCCCGGGTCGTTGGGGTCGGGATAGGCGTCGTCCGAGACGACGTCGAGGTGCGGAGCCCACTTCGCGTAGTCGACCGCGGGCCACGGCCCCATGAAGTTGGTCGTGATGGGCTGCGTCGCGCCCGCGGAGCGGATGATCTCCTTCTCCATCAGCGCGCACTCGAGCAGCGAGTCGTTCGTGAACCGGCGGAAGTCGAGCATCTGTCCAGGGTTCGACGACGCGGGCGCGATCCTCGGAGGAAGCACCTGGTCGAACGACGTGTAGCGCTGCGACCAGAAGTTCGTGCCCCACGCGGCGTTGAGCGCCTCGACCGTGCCGTAGCGGTCCTCGAGCCAGGCCCGGAAGGCGTCGCGCGCGTTGTCCGAGTAGTCGGCGTGCACGTGGCATGCGTACTCGTTGTTGAGGTGCCACATCTGGACCGCGGGGTGGTCCTTGTACCGCTCGACCACTGCGGTGACGAGCTCGGCCGCGAGGCGTCGGTAGACGGGTGACGAGGGGGCGTAGTGCTGGCGACCGCCCGGGCTCAGCGTGACGCCCTCGCGCGTGACCGGCAGGATCTCGGGGTACTTCTCGTGCATCCACGGCGGCGGAGACGCGGTCGCGGTCGCGAGGTCGACGCCGATCCCGTTGTCATGCAGCAGGTCGATGATCCGGTCGAGCCAGCCGAAGTCGAACTCGCCCTCGGCCGGCTGGATCCGGCTCCATGAGAACACCGCCAGGGTGACGATGGTGACGTTCGCCTCGCGCATCCGCGCGACGTCGTCGTGCCAGATCTCCTCGGGCCACTGCTCAGGGTTGTAGTCGCCGCCGTAGTAGTACATCGTTGTGCCTCCTGCCACCGAGCGTAGTGGTTCGTGGGAGGTGGATCATGCCGGCGGGCGGAAGTGTCGTCCCGTGGACGGATGATGCGGCGCAGCGTTCAGACCTGGACGTCTCCCGGGCTCGCCTGCTCGGCCTCTGCGGAGGACGCGAAGCGCTGGATCGGGGGCTGGTCGGCGGGCCTCGGGCCGAGCGAGATGAGCTCGCGCTCGTCATAGGCGTCGAAGTCGGCCCGCACGGCCGCCTGGTGCTCGCGGAACAGGTCGCGCGTGAGGCCCCAGACCAGGCGCTGCACTCCCGCGGGCAGCCCGGACAGCTGGTGACCGGTGATGCCCATCGTCACCCGCGCGCCCTGCGCGAAGTGGTACAGCCTGCCCATCCAGGGCGCCGCCGCATCGTCCTTGGCCGTGAACTGGAACGACCCGGTGAGGTAGGGGTACGCGGCGAGCCCCAGGTGCTCGTGTCCCGACGGAGGCGTGTAGGAGTCCCCCCACAGCGCGATGTGCTCGACGAGCTCGCTCAGCTCCGGGCGCATGCGCAGGTCCACCGCGACGCCGGTGCCCGCGATGACGTAGTCGAAGCGGTGCTCGACGCCCGCGACATCCACGACGACCTCGTCGCCGTCCATGCGCGTCGACAGCCACGGCGAGCCGAGCGAGAAGCTGTAGTTGTCGTGCTCGAAGCAGCGCCAGATGCTCGACTGGGTCGACGGCTGATCGATCTCGAGGACCTTGCGCATGAAGTCCCACTTGTCGGCGTCGTCCCAGTCGCAGAAGTGCTCGACGAAGGACGCGTACTCCATCCAGCGCAGCGGGTTGACTGCTGGCATCTCCGTGCGACGCATGAAGTGCTGCACGTCCGTGGCGCCGTGCTCCAGTGCGGTGCCGGCCACGTCGAAGGCGCTTGCCCCACCTCCCAGGACACCGATGCGTCGTCCCTTCATCGCCTCGAAGTCGAGCTGGTGGCTCGTGTGGCCCCAGGCCGACTCCGGGAGGGTGCCGAAGAGGTGGCGCGGCGCAGCGATGCCGCCCGCGCCCTCGAGCCCGGTCGCGAAGATGACCCGCTGCGCGAGCCGCGTGGTGGTGCCCTCGGGGCCCTCGAGCGTCACCGTGAACGGGCCATCCGGGTGCGTGGGAGGGACGATGCTGGTCACCGAGGTCTCGTTGATGACGTCGATCCCGGTGGCCTCGCGGTAGAACTGCAGGTACTCCTGCCAGTCCAGGCGCGGGATGAAGCGGATCGCGTCCCACCTCTCCTGGCCGTATCGCGCGACGAACCACTCGCGCGGCGAGAGAGCCGGCACGTCGTTGTCGGGTCCCTTGAGCATCTTGGGCGTGCGCAGCGTGCGCATGCGCGCCTGGGTGCTCCACGGGCCCTCGAGGCCCGCGGGCGCGCCGTCGACCACGAGCACGCGCCGAATGTCCTTGCGCGCGAGGGCGAAGGACAGCGCCTGACCCGCGTGGCCGCCGCCGACGATCAGCACGTCCAGCACGTCGTCGCCGGGGGAGGGCACCCAGTCGCGGCCGCCGTAGTTCAGCAGATCCAGCTCATCGTGGATGCGCGCCTTGAGCGCGTCGAGGCGGGCGGTCGCGTCGGTGAGGACTGCGCCGTCGGTGGGGACCGTGGTCATGAGGACTCCTGAGCTCGTCAGCGGGCCGGTCGACCGCGGGCGCGGCCTACCGCGCTCCGGGGAGAAACCCTCATGTCCTGCGCATTACCCGGGGCGTGCCAGGAGGTTAGCGCGGCGATGTTTCGTCCGCGTCACGTACGCATGGTCCTCGGGCGGCGTGTGGGGTGGCCCGATCGTCACGTGCGTGCGGGCCGCGGATCGTCGACGTTGCTCGCCCGTCGCTCGGCCGACCCCATCATCCAGCGGATCCCGTGCGTCGCGAGCGAGCCCGCCGCGGGGCCGAAGGTGCGCGTCGACCAGCGGTCGAGGCCGAGCTCGGCGCGAGCCCAGTCGGGCAGCAGGGCGACCGCGCCCGACGCCAGGAGGGCGTACGGAGGACGCACCGGCCACGGCAGGGGCGGCTCCTTGAGGAGGAACTGCGCGGTGTCGAGAGCCTCGGGGGTCGCGCGAAGCTCGGGGCGGTAGCGGTCGAAGGCCTCCGCCAGCTCCGCGGTCGTGCGCGGCACGTCGAGCGCTCCGAGCCTGCGAGCGACCTCGCCCGACTGCGCGACGTACTCGTCGGCGCGCTCGGGGCTGAGCGGCCGCTCGCCGTAGCGCTGGTGGGCAGAGAGGAACGAATCCGCCTCGGCGATGTGCACCCACGTGAGCAGATGAGGGTCGGTCGCCTCGTACCGTCGTCCGTCCGGCGCGGTCCCTCGCACCTTCTCGTGCGCGGCGCGCACCATCTGGACCATTCGCTCGGCGTCGGGCTCGGCGCCGAAGGTCGTGAAGGCGAGGAAGGTCGACGTGCGGGCGAGGCGACCCCACGGGTCTCCCCGATACCCCGAGTGTCCCGCGACCCCCGCCATCGCGAGCGGGTGGAGCGACTGCAGCAGCAGCGCGCGCAGCCCGCCGACGAACGTCGTGACGTCGGCGTGGACGCGTCGGATGGGGCTGCCGGGAGGGAACCAGCGGGGGCCAGGGGTGTCGTGCACGCGGACGCGGGCCGCGTCGCCGTCGGGGCCCGCGATCTTGAGGAAGACGGCGTGGCCCGCGCGGCGGCGCAGTCGTACGACGGGGTTCGCGGAGGGGGACATCGTGCTCAGGGAACGTCGAGGAGCGCGGGTGGATTCCCCGTCACCCTCGGGTGACGAGCCTTCCGAGCAACCCTTTGCGGGCGGCCGGCCACTCGTGATCGAGGATCGAGAAGACGACGGTGTCGCGCCTCGAGCCGTCGGGCAGGAGCATGTGACTGCGCAGCACGCCGTCCTGCTTCGCTCCGAGCCGCGCGATCGCGGCGCGCGACTGGTGGTTGTGCCAGTGCGTGCGGAACTCGACTGCGACGCAGCCGAGCTCGTCGAAGGCCCGCGTGAGCAGCAGGAGCTTGGCCGCCGGGTTGATGCCGGTGCCGTGCGCCTCTCGTCCGAGCCAGGTCGATCCGATCTCGAGTCGGCGGTTCGACTCATCGAGGTTCATGTACGTCGTCATGCCGATCGCCTTGCCCGTCGCGGCGGACACGACCGCCCACGGCGCCATAAGGCCCTCGAACTGGAGCGACAGCCTGCGCTCGATCTCCTGCTCCATCGCGTGCGGCGCAGGGATGGATGTGTACCAGGCGCGCCACAGCTCACCGACGGAGACGGCTTCGCACAGGTCGTCGTGGTGCGCGAGTGCGAGCGGCTCGAGGCGCACCAGGTCGTGGCTGAGGGTCGGAGTGTCGGAGAACGCCATGCCCCGAGCGTATGCCCGGGCGCCGAGCGACACGTCGCGGGATGCGGGTCGGAGTGTCGGGCGTGACGCGCCGAGGCAGAGTTGCGCGTGGCGTCAGAGGGTGTCCGGCTGTCGACGACGCGAAGCGCCCGGCTGCGTGCGGTGTTGACGCCCGCGATATCGCGATATATCGTGAATGTGTCGCGATGCACTGCAAATGGCAGAGCGAGGCATGACACGGAAGGAGTTCATGATGAGAGATCACGACGAAGAGATGCGAGCCGAGGAATTCCGCGAGGGCCGAGCAGGCGGACGCGGAGGACATCGGCAGCGGCACGGCGGCTTCGACGGCCGCGGAGAGGGCCCGGGGCCCGGTCCCGAGGGTCCCTGGCCCGGTCGAGGCGGACACGGTGGTCGGCGCGGCGGCGGTCACGGCGGAGGCGGCCGCGGTGGCGGACGAAGCGGACGCCGCGGCCCCGGCGGTCGCTCGCGAGGCGACGTGCGTGCGGCCGTCCTGGTCCTGCTCGGCGAGCAGCCCCGACACGGCTACGACCTCATCCACGAGATCGAAGAGCGCAGCGGCGGCGCCTGGACCCCGAGCCCCGGCTCGATCTATCCGACGCTTCAGGCGCTCGAGGACGAGGGCCTCGTGACGATCGAGACCATCGACGGTCGCAAGACAGCGTCCCTCACCGAGGCCGGCGGTGCGTGGCTCGAGCAGCACGGCGACGCGCACGCGGGACTGTTCGAGGCCAGCGCGGCCGATCAGAGCGCGGGCAGCCTGAGGGCCGAGCTCGGCGCTCTCCACGAGGCCGCCGTGCACGTGGCCAGGGTTCCCGGATCCGACCTCACCCCCCAGGTGGTCGAGGTGCTCGCTGACGCCCGCAAGCGCTTGTACCGCCTGCTTGCCGATCAGGACTGACTGCTCTGCCGCGTCGGCGACGCCCGCGCGCCGAGAGGCGCCGATGCTGAGCGGCACCGCATTGCTTCATGCCGGGGCGTCTGGACCGCGCCTGGCACGGGCTCGTCGCGAGACGACCCCACCGGCACGCTGAGAAGCGTCCCGCTCAGACAGACGAAGGCCGTCGCCCCTTCCATGGGAACCAGGGGCGACGGCCTTCGTGATGCGTGGCAGGGCCGCTACGGCAGGGGGACCTCCGCGAGTGCCGAGTCGGGCTCGTCGGCGTCGCGTGCGTCGTCGGCCGAGGCGCGGTCGTAGTCCGAGTCCTTGGTCTCCCGCGTGAGCAGCAGCGCGATGAAGGTCAGCACGCCTGCGCCCGCGAGGTAGAGGCCCACGGGCCAGGTGCTGTCCGCGGCGGACCACAGCGCGACGGCGATGATCGGTGCGAGTGCCGCGCCGAGGATCGACGACAGGTTGTACGCGACCGCCGAGCCGGTGTACCGGACGTTGGTGGGGAACAGCTCGGGCAGCAGAGCGCCCATCGGGCCGAAGGTGAGCCCCATGAGCGTGAAGCCGATGATGAGGGCCGACTGCACCATCGCGCCGGTGAACGACGCGTCGGTCTGCGCGGTGAGGAAGAACGGCAGCACGAGGGCGAAGGCGATGATCGCGGCCGTCGTCCACAGCAGCGTGAGCCTGCGGCCGATCGCGTCCGCGAGCGGGCCCGCGACCGCGGTGAAGATGCCGAAGAAGACCACCGCGATGATCTGCATGAGCACGAAGTGCTGATAGGTCATGCCCAGGCCCGACGGAGAGCCGTCCGCGGCGTGGGTGCCGTAGCTCAGCGTGAAGCTCGTCATCAGGTAGAAGAGCACGTAGGTGGCGAGCATGATGAACGTGCCCAGGATGACCTCGCGCCAGTGGAAGCGGAAGGTGTCGCCCAGCGGCAGCGCGCGGATCTTGCCCCGCTTCTCGGCCTCGGTGAAGGCGGTCGACTCGACCAGCTTGAGGCGGACCCACAGGCCGATGATGACCATGATCGCCGAGAACAGGAACGGGATGCGCCATCCCCAGCTGAGGAACGCGTCGGAGGCGAGCAGCGAGTCGTCGGGGTGGGGGAGTGCGGCGTTGATCGTGAGGAACAGGCCGTTGGCGATGATGAAGCCGATCGGTGCGCCGAGCTGCGGGAACGTGCCGTAGAGCGCGCGCTTGCCCGCGGGGGCATTCTCTGTGGCGACGAGGGCGGCGCCGGACCACTCCCCGCCGAGAGCGAAGCCCTGCGTGAGGCGCAGGATCAGCAGCAGGAACGGAGCGACGACGCCGATCTGGTCGTACGTCGGCAGGACACCGATGAGGAACGTCGCGATGCCCATCGGCAGCAGCGACACGACGAGCGTGGCCTTGCGGCCGCGGCGGTCACCCATGTGGCCGAACACGAGCGCGCCGACGGGTCGCGCGATCATCGCCGCGCCGAACACGGCGAACGAGGCGAGCAGCGCGGTGGTGTCGTTGTCCGACGGGAAGAAGAGCTTCGGGAACACGAGCACGGCCGCGGTCGCGTAGACGTAGAAGTCGTAGAACTCGATCGTCGTGCCCACGAGGCTCGCGGTGATCACGCGGCCCGGGCTGTTGAGGTTGGTCTGCTGGGTCGATGGCATGCGTCCTCCAGGCATGTGTGGGGAGGTTCAGCGATGGCAATGTGCTGAACGGATGCTCAATAGCCTAGCGCGCATCCCGTCAGCCGGAACAGGCGTCTCACTATGCGAGATTCCTTGACGTGAAGGAGTGTGCGGAGAGGGCAGGCGATGCGGCGGGGACGATGCGGTCGCGTCTCGGTGGGCGCGATGCAGGGGGGCAGGGGACGATGCGGCCCTTGCTTGTCCGGGAGAACGCGGACGTGGCGGGGAGAGAACCGGGCGCGGGCCCGGCTTCGGTCAGCGGACCCCGCCGTAGATGCTCGAGATGACCTCGGAGAAGTGCGCCTCGACCTGCTTGCGGCGCACCTTGAGCGACGCGGACAGCTCGTCCCGCTTCTCACTCAGCTCGCGCGGCAGGACCCGCCATTCCCGGATCGCCTCCGCGCGCGACACGAGCAGGTTCGCCTGGTCGACGATGTGCTGGAGGTGCTCCTTGACGAACGGGTGCTCCGCCGCCTCCGCGACCGACATCGAGGGCAGACCCTTGGTCTTGAGCCACGCGGGGAGCATCGTCTCGTCGAGCGAGAGGAGCGCACCGATGAAGGGCTTGCCGTCGCCGACGACCACGACCTCCTGGACCAGCGGGTACGGCCTGATCGCGTCCTCGAGAGCGGCGGGCTGCACGTTCTTGCCGCCGGCGGTGACGAGGATCTCCTTCTTGCGGCCGGTGATGGTGAGGTAGCCGTCCTCGTCGAGCGAGCCGAGGTCCCCGGTGTGGAACCAGCCGTCGCGCACGACCTCGGCGGTCGCCTCCGGGTTGCGGTAGTAGCCGACGAACATGTTCGGGCCCCGCGCGAGGATCTCGCCGTCCTCGGCGATGCTGACGGCGCCGCCGGGATAGGGGCGACCGACAGTTCCGACCTTGACGAGCGACGGCGGGTTGCACGTCATCGGGCCGGCGAGCTCGGTCGAGCCGTAGCCCTCCATCACGTGGATCGCGAGCCCCCCGTAGAAGTGGGAGATCTTCTCCGACAGCTTCGCGCCGCCGCACACGATGTACTTGAGTTGGCCCCCGAGCGCGGCCTGCACCTTGTTCAGCACCAGGCGCTTGGCGACCCACGCGCGCACGTGTAGCCCGAGCGTGCGGTGTCCCGTCTGGCGGGTGCGGTCGATGTCGCGCGAGACCTCCGCGGCCCAGCGGAAGAGCCGTTGGCGGATCTTTCCGCCCGCGTGCGAGTCGACCACGTTGTAGAACGTCTCGAGCACGCGAGGCACGGCCATGATCCAGGTCGGCTTGAACGTCTTGAGGTCCTGCGCGAGGGTCTTCGGGCTCGGCGCGAGGCCGAGCACCGCGCCGCAGTGCAGCGCGAGCGTCTCGACGTGGCGTGCGAGCACGTGCGCGAGCGGCAGGAAGAGCAGCAGTCGTGCGCCGTCGTGGGCGAGCGTGCCGAAGTCGGGGTCCGCGGCGCCGTTGATGGTCCACTCGACGAAGGCTCGGTGCGGGAGCGCGACGCCCTTGGGGCGCCCCGTCGTGCCCGAGGTGTAGACGATCGTGGCGATGTCGTTCTTGGTGATGCCCTCCGCGCGCGCCGCGAGCTCGGCGTCCGAGACGTGCTCGCCCGCGGACGTGAGGAGCGCGATCGCAGGGGAGTCCGCGTCGTCGATGACGAGGACGCGAGGACCGCCCTCGATCGCGCGGGCGACCTCGGCATGCCCCTCGTTCTCGACCACCATGAGCGACAGCTCCGAGTCATCGTTGATCCCCTGGACCTGATGCTGGGACGACGTCGGGTACACAGGCACCGTGATCGCGCCCGCCGCCTGGATCGCGAAGTCGATGAGCACCCACTCGTAGCGGGTGTTGCACTGCAGCGCGACCGTGGCGCCCTTCTCGACGCCCAGCACCATGAGGCCCTTGGCGACGCGCTCGACCTCCGCGAGGAAGTCGGCGATCGTGACGCCCACCCAGGCCCCGGCATCGTCCTTGTACTCGCAGTACACGTGATCCGGTGCCTCCGCGGCGCGCGTACGCAGCAGTGCGATGAAGGTGTGGTCGGTGGGGGTGTCGACTGCGAGGGGGACGGTCGTCGATCCAGGTGCCGTCAATGCCATGGATCGATCCTAGACCCGTACCTACGCCACCGTAGGCTACGCGCCCGTAGGTGTCGCCTAGCGGGACTTCTCCGCGCGCTTTGCCGCCTTCTTCGCGGTGCGCTCGGCCTGCTTCGCGTGCTCCTTCGCGCGGGCCTTCTCCTTGACCGCCTCCGCGTGAGCCGCGGCCGCGGCGCCGACGATCCCCGCGCCGTTGAGCAGCTCGGCCGGCATGATGGGCGCGCGCAGCGTGAGCTTCGGGAGGAACATGTGGTGCTTCTTCGACACCCCGCCGCCGACGATGATGAGGTCGGGCCAGAACAGGCGCTCGATCTCCGAGTAGTACTTCTGAAGCTCGACGATCCAGCCGTCCCAGTCCAGGTTGTGTCGGTCGCGCGCCGACTCTGCGGCGTACTCCTCGGCGTCGTGCCCGTCGATGATGAGGTGGCCGAGCTCGAGGTTCGGCACGAGCACGCCGTCGACGATCATCGCGGTGCCGATCCCCGTGCCCAGGGTCGTCATGAAGATCGACCCGTCCCGGCCGTGCGCCGCGCCGTATCGGTACTCGCCGAAGCCCGCGGCATCCGCGTCGTTGAGGACGTGGACGTCGTGGCCCGCGTAGTCGCGGATGAGCTCGCGCAGGTTGACCCCGACCCACGAGTCCTCGACGTTCGCCGCGGTCATCACGACGCCGTGCTGGATCACGCCGGGGAACGCGACGCCGATCGGCGTCTTGCGCGACGGCTCGAATCTCGCGATGCACTTGGCGACCGTCTTGCCCACGGCCTCCGGGGTCGAGGGCTGCGGGGTGGGGATGCGGTAGCGCTCGTCGGCGAACTCGCCCGTCTTGAGGTTCACGGGCGCGGCCTTGATGCCCGAGCCGCCGATGTCGACGCCGATCGCGATGTGCTTGCTCATGGTGCTGTCAGTACCTCCGGGCCGTCCTCGGTGATGAGGATCGTGTTCTCGAACTGTGCCACCCAGCTGCCGTCGTCCGTGACGACCGTCCAGCCGTCGTCCCACTCGTGGTTCTCCTCCGAGCCGTCCACCAGCATCGGTTCGACGGTGAAGACCATCCCGACCTCGATCACGTCGTCGTGGTACGGCGCCGCGTCGTAGTGCGGGATCACGAGGCCGGTGTGGAACGCAGGCCCGACGCCGTGTCCCGTGTAGCTGCGCACGGACTCGTAGCCGAAGCGCGCGGCGTACTTCTCGATCACGCGGCCGATCACGTTGACCTGACGGCCGGGCATCGCGGCCTTGATGCCGCGCATCATCGCCTCATGCGTCACCTCGACGAGCTGCTTCGCGCGCTCGGACCCCTCGCCGGCGATGAAGGACGCGCAGTTGTCGCCGTGCACGCCGTTCTTGTACGCGGTGAGGTCGACCTTGACGATGTCGCCCTCCTGGACGACCGTCGAGTCCGGGATGCCGTGGCAGATGACCTCGTTGATCGAGGTGCACGACGCCTTGGGGAACGGCGGTCGACCCGCGGCGCCGGGGTAGCCGAGCGTCGAGGGGTAGGCGCCGTGGTCGAGGCAGAACTCGTGACCGATGCGGTCGAGCTCGTCGGTCGTGACGCCGGGGCGGACGGCCTTGCCGATCTCGACGAGGGCCTGCGCCGCGATCCGGCCGCTCTCGCGGATGTGGGCGACCGTCTCCTCGTCGTAGACGTCGCCGCCGCTCCAGCGCGGAGCCCTCTTGCGGCCGACGTACGGGGGACGGGCGATGGTCTGGGGCACGTCGCGCAGAGGCGACACGACCCCCTTGACGATGCTCTCGCGGGCCTTGCTCATACCTGGCAGTCTATTCACGGAGGCGATGTGCATGTCATACGAGAGTCCTGAGCGCGTCGAGTACTTCTTCAACACCCGCACGCATGCGGTGGAGGAGGGGCGCGTCAGCTCGTGGGAGGACCTTATGGGTCCCTACGCGACGCGCGAGGAGGCGGAGCACGCGCTCGACAAGGCGCGCAAGCGCTCGGCGGCGTGGGACGACGACGATGCGGACTGGCGGGGCGACCGCGCCTGACCCGAGCGGGCCCGCCCCGCGGCTGGTTCGCCGCCTCCTCGGTTGGCGATGCGCTCGCTCCGGGCGGACGATGGAGTGAGGGCCACAGAGGAGGCTGCATCATGAGCATCCACGTCAACGTCGACAACTTCGTCCGAGCCGAGACCGATCGCATGCTGGTCGCGAACCAGCGGATCGCGGGAGGCGTCAATCGCCTCCACCACAACCGGGTGCCGACGCCGATCGATTCGCAGCCCGTCGTCCGCATGAACCGCGACACGCTCTACAGCCTCGCGGTGCTCGACCTCGCCAAGCCGGTCGAGCTGGTGCTCCCGCACGCGGGCGACCGCTACATGTCCGCGATGGTCGTCAACAACGATCACTACGTGCCGCTCGTGCTGCACTCGGCGGGCAAGTACTGGTTGAGTGTGACCGAGGCGGGCACGCGCTACGCGCTCGTCGCGATCCGCATCCTCGTGGACCCGGTCGATCCGGCCGATGTCGAGGCCGTCCAGGCGCTGCAGGACGGCATCGACGTCGTCGCCGACGGCGGCGAGGACCTCGTGATGCCGGACTACAACCTCGCGGATCTCGACGCGACGCGGACGGCGCTCGAGGTGCTCGGCTCGGGTCTGGACGGATACGACGGCGCCTTCGGTGCCAAGGGACAGGTCGATCCGATCCGCCACCTCATCGGCACTGCCACGGGCTGGGGCGGGCTGCCGTCCTCCGAGGCCGTCTACGTCAGCGCCGTGCCGGACGATCCCGCGATCGACAGCCGGCTCACCCTGGTCGACGTGCCCGTCGACGCGTTCTGGTCGGTGTCGGTCTACAACGACGAGGGCTTCTTCGAGCCGAACCCGCACGGCCGCTACTCGGTCAACAGCGTGACGGCGGTGCCAGACGAGACGGGCGCCGTGGAGGTCCGCTTCGTGCACGGGGCGCCCGAGGGGCCGAACGACATCCCCGTGCCCGAGAGGTGGGGCATCGTCACGCGGCTGTACCAGCCGCACGACCCCGTGCTCACGGGAGCGTGGAGGGTGCCTCCGCTGTCGCCGGTCGCGTCGACGATGCTCTGACCGGACGTCGCGCTCAGCCCACGTGGTCGCGCCACGAGTGCTGGGGCTCGAACCCGAGCACCGCGCGCGCCTTGTCGATCGACAGCAGCGTCTCGTGCTCGCCGAGCTCCTTCGTGACCGGCACGTCGGGGAACTGCTCGGCCACCAGCTCGGCGCTCGAACGGGACATGACGGTGTCCGCGTTCGCGATGACGAAGCGCTCGAAGCCGAGGGCGTCGTGCGCGAGCGCCCTGGACACCGCCTGGGCGCCGTCGCGCGCGTCGATGTATCCCCACAGGTTCCATCGGCGGAGGGTCGCGTCGGCGTCGAACGCGGGGAAGTCCGCGTACTCCTCCTCGTACATCACGTTGGAGAAGCGCAGCGCCGTGACCGACAGATCCTGATGCCAGCGGCACAGCTGGATCGCCATCTGCTCCTCGAGATGCTTCACGAGCGAGTAGTTCGACTCGGGGCGAGCGTCGTAGTCCTCGTCCACGGGGATGTACGGCGGATCGGTCGCGAACGGCAGGCCCAGGACGGTCTCCGAGGACGCGTAGACGATCTTCCGCACGCCCGCGCGCAGCGCGCCCTGGAACACGTGCGAGGTCGCGAGCATGTTGTTGTCGAAGGTCGCCACGTCCGCGGCCTGGCCGGGCGCCGGGATCGCCGCGAGGTGCACGACCGCGTCGACGCAGTCGTACCGGTCCTGCACCCCGAAGAGCGCGTCGACCGTCTGGCCGTAGTCGGTGAGATCGACCCGCGTGAAGTCTGGTGACGGCGGGGAGGGCACGGTGTCCAGGCCATGGACGGCGTGGCCCTCCGCGGTGAGGACGTCCACGACCACCCGGCCGAGCTTGCCTTTGCTGCCGGTCACGACGATGCTCGCCATCGAGCACTCCTTCCTCGGCGCGCCTCGCGCGCCCTCTGTGCGTCGCGCAGCCCCGTTTGAGCGGTCCGCGCGCCCGCGATCAGCTGTCGAACGTGTGCTCGGCGGCCGGGAACTCGACGTCCTTGACGGCCTGCACGTAGCCCGACGCGGCATTCGTCATCTCGGCGCCCACCGCGCCGAACTGGCGCGAGAACCGGGGGTGCCAGTCGCCGACGCCCGCCATGTCGAGCCACACGAGCACCTGGCCGTCGGTGGAGGAGCCTGCGCCGATGCCGATCGTCGGGATGTCGAGGGCCTTGGTGACCGCCTCCGCCGCGGGCGCCACGACCATCTCGAGCACGACCGCGAAGGCGCCCGCCTCCTGCAGGGCGAGCGCATCGTCCACGAGGTCCTGGATGCCCTGCTCACCGCGCCCCTGGATGCGTCGGCCGCCAAGCGCGTTCTCGCTCTGCGGCGTGAAGCCCAGGTGGCCGCAGAACGGGATGCCCGCGTCGGTGACGGCCTTGACCTGGCGTGCGATGCGTCGTCCGCCCTCGAACTTGATCGCCTGCGCGCCCGACAGCTTCATCATCCTGATCGAGGACTCGACGGCCTGCTCGGGGGAGACCTCGTACGAGCCGAACGGCAGGTCCGCGACGACGAACGCGCGCTCGGCGGCGCGCGCCACGGCGCGCGCGAACGGGACCATCTCGTCGATCGTGAGGGGGACCGTCGAGTCGTAGCCGAGCATGTTGTCGCCGAGCGAGTCTCCGACGAGCAGCATGTCGACGCCGGCGGCGTCGAACGCCTTCGCGGTCGGATAGTCGTACGCCGTCAGCATGGTGATCTTCTCACCGCGCTGCTTCATCTCCTTGAAGTGGTGGATCCGCACCTTCTTGCTCATGGCTTCACCTTCTCACGGGGAGCGACCTACTTCTCGCGCCAGATTCCTCTGGGTGTGGCTGCGGGACGTGCGGAGGCGCCTAGATTCCTCAGGGTGTGGCTCTAGGTGTGGCGACCTGTCGCGCCATTCCAGAAGGCGCCGACCGTTCTCGCTGACCCGAGGGTTCTGACCACAGCTCCACCGCTCACGGGCCCGGCCACACTCAGCGGAATCTGGGAGTGCAGGGCCCGCCGAGATCCGCACCGAAAGGAATGCGGGGCCGGGATAGCGCGGAAGCCGAGGTCCTACTTCTCGCGCCAGCGCGAGGTGACGGGGAGACGGCGGTCGCGACCGAAGGCGAGCGCGGTCACCTTCGGTCCGAGAGGGTACTGGCGGCGCTTCCACTCGGCGCGGTCCACGAGCGACAGCACCTTGTCGACGACGGCCTCGTCGAAACCGCGCGCGAGCAGCTCCTCGCGGCCCTCGGCGTGCTCGACATACGCGTCGAGGACCTCGTCGAGGAGCGCGTAGTCGGGCAGCGAGTCCTGGTCCGTCTGGCCCGGCCTGAGCTCGGCCGACGGGGGCTTCTCGATCGAGTTCACGGGGATCGGCTCGACCTCGCCGCGCGACCGGGCGAGCGCGTTGCGCCACCGCGCGAGCGCCCACACGCGCGTCTTGTCGAGGTCCTTGAGCGGAGCGAAGCCGCCGATCGAGCCCGCGTCGTAGATGGTCGCGTAGCCGGTCGCGAGCTCGGACTTGTTGCCGGGCGCGATCACGAGGTGGTTCTCGCGGTTCGAGATGGCCATGAGGATCACTCCGCGCACGCGCGCCTGGAGGTTCTCCTCGGCGACCCCGGTGAGCGCGAGCTGCGCCTGGAACGCGTCGACGAGCGGCGCGATCGGCTGGACCCGGTAGTCGGCGCCGATCCGCTTGCACAGATCCGCCGCATCGTCCTTGGAGTGCTCCGAGGAGAACTCCGACGGCATCGAGACGCCGACCACATTCGCGCCGCCGATCGCGTCGGCCGCGATGGCGGCGGTCAGCGCCGAGTCGATGCCGCCCGAGACGCCGAGCACGATCGAGCCGAAGCCGTTCTTGTTCACATAGTCGCGCAGCCCGGTCACGACGGCGCGATACGCCTGCTCGTCCTCGGAGGCGAAGTCGACGACCTCGCCCGTGGCGGGGGCCGTCCCTCGGGCGGGCACGTCCCACGTGACGAGCGAGTCCTCGAAGCCGGGGGAGTTCGCCATCCACTCGCCGTCGGCGGCGACGATGAACGAGTGGCCGTCGAACACGAGGTCGTCCTGGCCGCCCCACATGTTCACGTACACGAGCGGGGCGCCGACCTCGGCCGCGCGTCGCCGCGCGAGCTCGGTGCGCACCATGCCCTTGCCCTCCTCGAAGGGCGAACCGTTGAGCACGAGCAGCAGGTCGAGGTCCTTCGAGGCGAGCGCCGCCACGGGTCCGCCGTCCTGCCAGATGTCCTCGCACACGACGATGCCGATGCGCCGCTCGTCGGCGGTGATCAGGCAGGGCTCGTGGCCCGCGGCGAAGATGCGGCGCTCGTCGAAGACGCCGTAGTTCGGCAGGTGGTGCTTGCTGTAGCGCTCCGTGACCGCGCCGCCGCGCAGAACCACGGCGTCGTTCGTCGGGCGGCCCTCATCGTTCGTCCCGAGCGTCCCCAGGACGACGGTGAGGTCGCCCAGTCCCGCATCGTCCAGTTCGGCGGCGATCCGGTGGACCGACTGCTCGGCCGCGCGCTGGAAGCTCGCGCGCAGGGCGAGGTCCTCGATCGGGTAGCCCGTGGTCGTCATCTCGGGGAAGGCGACGAGCCTCGCGCCGCGCTCGGCCGCGGCACGGCAGCCGTCGAGGATCAGTGCGGCGTTACCTGCGATGTCGCCCACGCAGGTGTTGATCTGTGCCATCGCGATGCGCAGGTCCGTCATGCGGCCAGCCTACGACGGAACCGGTTGGTGCCAGCGCGCGTTGGCTGGCTGTAGGCACGGACGTTCCAGGTAACACGAACGTCATGCGGATGAGGCAGGATGAGGTCTATGGACAAGCAGCAGGAATTCGTGCTCCGCACCGTCGAGGAGCGTGACATCCGTTTCGTCCGACTGTGGTTCACCGATGTCCTCGGTGTTCTCAAGTCGGTCGCGATCGCTCCCGCGGAGCTCGAGAACGCCTTCAGCGAGGGCATCGGCTTCGACGGCTCGGCCGTCGAGGGACTGGCTCGCGTGTACGAGGCCGACATGATCGCTCGCCCCGACCCGAGCACCTTCCAGGTGCTGCCGTGGCGCGGCGAGCGTCAGGGCGCTGCCCGCATGTTCTGCGACATCCAGACCCCGGACGGCGCCGCGGCGCTGTCGGATCCGCGCAACGTGCTCACCCGCACCCTCGACAAGGCGAGCGAGAAGGGCTTCACCTTCTACACGCACCCCGAGATCGAGTTCTACCTCTTCGAGTCGCTCGTTCCCGGGCAGCCGCCCGTACCGGTGGACCAGGCCGGGTACTTCGACAACGTCCCGCGAGGCGCGGCGCACAGCTTCCGCCGCGACGCGATCACGATGCTCGAGTCCATGGGCATCTCGGTCGAGTTCTCGCACCATGAGATCGGCCCCGGCCAGAACGAGATCGATCTGCGCTACGCGGACGCGCTGACCATGGCCGACAACATCATGACGTTCCGCTCGGTCATCAAGGAGGTCGCGCTCCAGCAGGGCGTGTACGCCTCGTTCATGCCGAAGCCGCTCGCCGACGCTCCGGGCTCGGGAATGCACACGCACCTGAGCCTGTTCGAGGGCGACCGCAACGCGTTCTACGAGGCGGGCAGCGAATACGACCTGTCGCCGGTCGCGAAGCAGTTCGTCGCGGGCCTGCTCAAGCACGCGCCCGAGATCACGCTGATCACCAACCAGCACGTCAACTCGTACAAGCGCCTGTGGGGCGGGTCCGAGGCACCCAGCTACGTGTGCTGGGGCTCGAACAACCGCTCCGCGCTCGTGCGCATTCCGGTGCACAAGCCCGGCAAGAGCCAGTCGACGCGCATCGAGTACCGCGGCCTCGACTCCGCGACCAACCCGTACCTCGCGTTCTCGGTCCTGCTGGCCGCGGGCCTCAAGGGCATCGAGGAGGGCTACGAGCTCCCCGCCGGTGTCGAGGACGACGTGTGGGAGCTGTCCGACAAGGAGCGCAAGGCGATGGGCTACGAGCCGCTTCCGCAGTCGCTCAACGACGCGATCGGTGCCATGGAGCGTTCGGAGCTGGTCGCTGAGACCCTGGGCGAGCGCGTCTTCGACTTCGTGCTGCGCAACAAGCGCGCGGAGTGGCAGGCCTATCGCGAGCAGGTCACCCCGTTCGAGCTCGAGACGAACCTGCCGGTCCTCTGATCGGCTCCGCGCAGGCCCGATGAGCTCACGCGAGGTCTCCCTCTCCACCCGTCTGCGACGCGCGGGGGTGATGGACACCGGCCGAGCGGAGACGCTGCTCGAGCAGATCGCCGACGTCGCCGGGATCCGCTTCGGCGACCCCGCCGTCGCGCTGTCGTACTACTCGGACCCCGACAAGGGCCTGCTGCAGCTGCTGCGCGTGTGCGAGGCCGCGCGCGACGGGGGCGAGCTCGAGACGCTGCACACGCTCGTCAGCACTCCGCAGGGCGAGCTCCTCGCCGCTGTGCTCGGCGGCTCCGAGGCGCTCGGCGACTTCCTCGTGCGCCACCCCGAGCTGCTCAGGGACTTCACCACGCTGACCGAGGATCAGCCGGTCGACGGGGTCGACGTGCGAGCCAGGCTCGTGGAGGCCGTCGGAGGAGACCCGGCCTCGCCCGCGCCGGTCGCGACGATCACGGGCGCTGACGGGGTCGTCGCCATGCGGGTGGCGTATCGACGCGAGCTGCTCCGCGTCGCGGCGATCGACCTGCACCAGCGCGACCCGCTCGCGATCATGCCGGCCGTCGGGACCGCGCTCGCCGACCTCGCCGGGGCGGCGCTCGAGGCGGGCCTCGCGATCGCCCGCGCGGACGAGCCCGACCACGCGATCACCAGGCTCGCGATCATGGGCATGGGCAAGTGCGGCGCGCGCGAGCTGAACTACGTGTCCGACGTCGACGTGATCTACGCCGCCGAGCCCGCGGAGGGCGTGGACGAGCACGTCTCCCTCAAGGTCGCGACGCGACTGGCCGCGGCGGCGGCGCGCGCCTGCGACCGCTTCGCCGCGGAGCCTCCGCTGTGGCAGGTCGACGCCAACCTCCGGCCCGAGGGCAAGGATGGCGCGCTCGTGCGCGGTCTCGCGTCGCACCTCGCGTACTACGAGCGCTGGGCGCAGGGCTGGGAGTTCCAAGCGCTGCTCAAGGCGCGTCCTATCGCCGGCGATATGGAGATCGGCGAGCGCTACGTGACGATGCTCCAGCCGCTCGTGTGGTCGGCGGTCGAGCGCGAGGGGTTCGTCGAGGCAGCCCAGGCGATGCGCAAGCGCGTCGAGCAGCACGTGCCCGCGCGCGAGGTGGACAGGCAGATCAAGCTCGGGCCCGGTGGCCTGCGCGACGTCGAGTTCACGATCCAACTGCTCCAGCTGGTCCACGGCCGGGCGGACGAGTCGCTGCGCACGCGGTCGACGCTCACCGCGCTCGCCGCGCTGCGCGACTCCGGCTACGTCGGGCGCCCGGAGGCCGCCGCGATGGACCGCGCCTACCGTCAGCTCCGAGTGTGGGAGCACCGGCTCCAGCTGCGCAAGCTCTCGCGCACCCACCTCATGCCCGAGCGCGAGGAGGACCGCCGGATCCTTGCGCGCGCCTCGGGCTTCGTGACGGTCGAGTACATGGACGAGGTGTGGCACGACGTCCGCCGACGGGTGCGAGCGATGCACCTGGACATGTTCTACCGACCGATCCTGCCCGTGGTCGCGCGCCTCAGCACGGGTGAGGCGAGCCTCGACAACGCCGCGGCGCGCGACCGTCTCAAGGCGGTCGGCTTCAAGGACGCCGACGCCGCGCTGCGCCACATCGTCGCGCTCACCGGGGGAGTGTCACGCTCCGCCGCGATCCGGCAGCAGCTCCTGCCCGCGATGATCGGGTGGTTCGCGGAGGGGCCGGAGCCCGATGCGGGACTGCTGGCATTCCGCCAGCTGTCCGAGCAGCTCGGCTCCGCGCAGTGGTTCCTGAAGCTCCTGCGCGACTCCGGCACTGCGGCCGAGCGGCTCGCGCGGCTGCTGTCGACGTCCGGCTACGTCACGAAAGCACTGCTGTCGAGCGCCGAGCAGGTGCGCTGGCTCGACTCCGACGAGGCGCTCGAGCCCAGGCCCTACGACCGCCTCTGGACCGAGGCGGATGCGATCCTGCGGCGATCAGACGACGCGGACCAGGCGATCACCGCGATGCGCGGCCTGCGCCGGCGCGAGAACGCCCGCGTCGCGGCGGCGGACACGCTCGGCATGATCAACGCCTCGTGGGCCGCGGGCGCGGTCTCCGACGCTGCGGACGTGCTCCTCGAGGGCGCGATGCGGGTCGCGGTCCATCTGGTGCGCGAGGAGATCGGCGAGGAGCCGCCGCGACTGCTCGTCGTGGCCATGGGGCGATACGGCGGGCGAGAGATGAGCTACGCGTCCGATGCGGACGTCCAGTTCGTGTTCGAGGGAGGCGGGGACCATGCTGCCGCCCATGCGCAGCGCTTCGCCTCCGTGATCCGCAACCTGCTCCAGAAGGTCGGGCCTCAGCCGTCACTCGAGATCGACGCGGATCTGAGGCCCGAGGGCCGCAACGGACCGCTCGCGCGCTCGTTCGACTCGACTGTCGGCTACTACGCGCGCTGGTCCGATCCCTGGGAGGCACAGGCGCTGCTGCGCGCGAGGCCCTGCGCGGGCGATGCCGACCTGCGCGAGAGGTTCGTGGAGGCGGTCGCCCCGGTGCGCTACCCCGAGGCGCTGAAGCCCGACGCGCTCGCGCAGATGCGTCGCCTCAAGGCGCGCATGGAGTCCGAGCGGCTGCCGCGCGGCGTCGACCCGCATCGCCACCTCAAGCTCGGTCCGGGCGGACTGTCGGACGTCGAGTGGACCGTGCAGCTGCTCCAGCTCCAGCACGCCCACCGCATCGAGGGGCTGCGCACGACGGAGACGCTGCGGGCCCTGCGCGCCGCGGAGGACGCGGCCCTGATCTCGTTCGACGACGCCCTGACGCTGCGCGAGGCGTGGATCCTCGCGACGGACCTGCGCGGCGCGATCGCGCTGCGAGGTCGCAAGGGCGACTCGAATGTCCTCCCACCCGATGCGCGGGAGCTCAAGGTGCTCGCCGAGATCATGGGGGCGGACGACACCGGCCCCGAGCTCGAGGACCGCTACATCCGGACCGCGCGCCGGGCGCGCGCGGTCTTCGAACGCCTGTTCTTCGGCTGGGACGAGGGGATCCGATGAGGCTGCTGCGCACGATCCTGTCGGCGCTGTGCATCCTCGCGGGCGCGGCGTCGATCCTCGGCTGGGCCGTCGGGGGCATCGCGGTCGAGGCGGTCGAGGACGGCACCGCGGTGGTCGGCTTCACGGATCGCGCGCTCGAGTCTGACGCCGTTCAGGAGACCCTCGCGGCCTCGGTCACCGAGGAGGTCGTGGAGTGGCTCGACGACCAGGGCATCTCGCTCGGGTCCACCGCACTCGAGGACGGGCTCGAGTCGCTGTTCGCGGCGCTCGTCGGCTCCGAGGTCTTCCAGGACGTCGTCGTCTCGCAGGCCGAGGAGGCGCGCGCGCAGATCGCGGATGCGCTCACGGACGAGACCCGCGAGAAGGCGCCGCTCGTGGTCGTCGTCGAGGTCGACAGCCTCGTCGCCGAGCAGCTCGAGGACTCGCCGCTCGTGGGTGCGGCGGCGAGCCGCCTCGACATCGCGCCGGTCGAGGTCGTCGTCATGGAGGCGGACACCTTCGAGCACGCGCGCACCGCCTACAAGATCCTCGCGTTCCTTGCGCAGTACGGGCTGTGGCTCGGCGCGGGCCTCGTCGTTGCGGGCCTCGTGATCTCGCCGCGCCGCGCCTGGTTCATCCCCAAGCTCCTGCTCGCGATCGGCGTGATGTCGCTCGGGGCGTGGGCCGCGCTCACGTTCATGGGCGTCGACGCGATCGTCGCTCTCGTGCCCGGCGGCGACGACAGCGCAGTCAAGGCGCTTCTCAGCGGCGTGCTGAGCGAGGACTCGCTGCCAACTCTCACCGCGCGCACGCTCTGGGTCGGGCTCGGGGCGCTTGCGGGAGCGGTCGTGTTCGGCCTGCTCGCCAGGGCGATGAACGGCCGTCGCTGACAGGGACGATGCTGCGGTCGCCTCGGCGCGCCGCTCGCCCTCGCCGGTCCCACCTGTCGCCTCACTCGCCCCACGCGGACATCCCTGGAGCGATCCCGGTGCTGGAGATCGCCTGCGAGGCCTGAGCGGCACCTGCCTGCATGGCGCGGTGCAGCTCCGGTGCGCTCATGCGGCGGCCCGTGGCGCCCTCGTGGAGCGCGCACAGCAGCATTCCGACTGCGAAGGCGTCGCCTGCCCCGTTGGTGTCGACCACGTCGGTGGGAACCGCCTCGACGCTGACGATCTTTCCGTCGCCTGCCACCCCGAGCGCACCGTCGGGTCCGAGCGTGCACACCGCGGCATGCATGCCTTCGCGCACGAGCGTGGCGAGGAACGCCTCCGCGTCCCCGATTCGATCGCCGTTCATGAGGACCACGTCGGCCGCCGCGAGGAAGGGCGCGTGGAAGGGATCGGTGCCGTCGTAGTCATGCACGTCGACCCATACGGGGCGTCCCGCGCGCGTCACGACGGGGGCGAGCGCGGCGGCCAGGGGCGCGAGGTCGAGGAAGACCGCGTCGGCGCGAAGCAGTTCAGCGGCCAGGAGGTCAGCGAGCGCTGCGACGGCGTCGGGGGACGGCTCGCCGGCGGGCTGGAGGTAGATGGACAGGCGCTGACCGGGCGGCGCGACCAGGTTGAGGTGGCGCTCGGCAGGCCCGTCGGTGGGCACCGGATGGACGCGGACGCCGCGGTCGGCGAGCATCCGCGTGACGCGCGCCCCCTGCGCGTCGTCGCCCTCTGTCGTGATGAGCCATGCGTCGGCCCCCGCATCCGCAAGGTGGAGGGCCTTGCCCGCCGAGGTGCCACCCAGCTGGGTGGACCACCCTCGAGCCATCACGGTGTGCGGCGTGGGGGCGGGCAGCGAGTCGAGGTCGACGATCGTGTCGATCGAGGCCGGCCCGATCACGGCGATCCTCTGCGCGCCGGTCGCGGTCACGTGCGGCGGCGGGGGGCTGCGGTGGACTGGCGGTGGATCACCTCGAACGGCAGCTTCGTGGGCACCGCGTCGTGCGCGGCGTCGGGCTCGAGCTCGTGCAGCAGCGCCCTCGCGCCCACGACGCCCTGCTGCGCCGGGTGCTGGTCGATGGTCGTGAGCCCGAGCACGGCGCCGGTCGGGTGGCCGTCGATGCCGATGATCGACAGGTCCTCCGGCACGCGCAGGCCGAGCTCGCGCGCGGCGACCATGACTCCGTAGGCGATCTCGTCGGAGGCCGCGAACACTGCGGTGGGTCGATCGGAGGGGTCGTCGAGGATCTTGCGCGCGACGTCGTAGCCGCCCGCGCTCGTGTACTCGGCCTCACTGATCCACCGGGGACGGATCGGGATGCCTGCCTCAGCCATCGCGGTGTCGTATCCCGCGCGGCGAAGCACGGGGACCTGGAAGTCGAGGTCGTAGGGGATGACTCCGCCGATGTAGGCGATGTCCCGGTGCCCGAGGTCGAGGAGGTGTCCGACGGCCGCCTTGGCGACGCTGAGGTTGTCGACCGCGAAGGTGGGGATCCCGGGCTGGGGGCGGTCGATACCGACCACGGGCTTCTTCAGCCCGCTGAGCCGCGCGCGCTCCGTCGCCGTGAGCGACAGGGTGACGAGCAGGAGCCCGTCGACGCGTCGCCGCAGGAGCGAGTCCTCGAAGAGCTTCGCCCGGCGCACGTTCGCGGTGCCGTCGATGTCGTCGAGCCGATTCGGCTCGCAGTGGTACAGAGTGACGTCATAGCCCGCGTCGGTGAGCTCCCGATGGGCGCCCGCCATCACCGTCGTGAAGAACCAGCGGTCGAGGAACGGCATCATGATGCCTACCGACCGGGTGCGGCCGCTCGCGAGGCTCGAGGCCGTCGCCGAGACCACGTACCCGAGCTCCTTCGCGGCGACCGCGACCTTCTGCCTTGTGGACTCGGAGACGCTCTGCTTGCCGGCGAGCGCGCGCGACACGGTCGCGGTCGAGACGCCCGCGCGCTCGGCGACCTGCTGGATGCTCACGTCGTTCATGCGCGGCAGCCGCGGGGCCCGGAGATATCGTCGTCAGCCACGTCGCAGCCAGACGGTCGTGTCGGCGGGAAGTGCGCCGTCGAGCTCCTCCGAGGCGATCAGCACCTCGCCGGACAGGTCCGCGAGCGGGATGTCGTCGCCCGACACGTTCGCGACGACGCGGACGTCGCCGTTGTCGAGCGCGAGCACGCCCTCGGCGGCATCGACCCAGGTGAGATCGCCGGTGCCGAGGCCGTGCGCCTTGCGCAGGCCCAGCGCGGCTCGGTAGAGCTCGAGCGTCGAGCTCTCGCGCCCGCGCTGAGAGTCCCTCGCGAAGGGTGCCCAGTCGGCGGGCTGCGGGAGCCAGGAATCGCCGCTCGGGCTGAAGCCGTAGGCGGGGGCGTCAGCCTCCCAGGGGATGGGCACGCGGCAGCCGTCCCTGCCGAACCTCTCGCCCTGCGTGCGCGCCCAGGTCGGATCCTGCCGCGCATCGCCAGGGATCTCGAGCGCCTCGGGCAGGCCGAGCTCCTCGCCCTGGTACAGGTAGGCGCCTCCGGGCAGCGCGAGCATGAGCAGGGTGGCCGCGCGCGCCCGCCGGATGCCGTGGTCCACCTGCGGGAGCCCGGGGGAGTCGGGCCCGAGACCATGACCCTGCGGGTTGGGCGCGGTCAGCGCGAGGCGCGTCGCATGACGGACCACGTCGTGGTTGGACAGCACCCAGGTGCTCGGTGCCCCGACGGAGCCGAACGAGCTGAGCGAGTCGTCGATGATCTCGCGCAGCTCGGCGACGTCCCACGCCGTCATGAGGTACGCGAAGTTGAAGGCCTGGTGCATCTCGTCGGGACGGACCCAGTGAGCCATCCGGGTCAGCGGCTGGACCCAGGCCTCCGCCACCAGGATGCGGTCGGGTCCGAACTCCGCGACCACGTCGTGCCATCGGCGCCAGATCTCATGCACGCCCTCCTGGGCGAAGTGCGGGCTCTGCGCCGCCGGGTCTCCCTCGGCGGCAGCGGCGCGCTGCTCGACGGTGTAGTCGGGCAGCCCGGGGGCCTTGACGAGCCCGTGCGCCACGTCGACGCGGAAGCCGTCGACGCCGCGGGCGAGCCAGAAGCGCAGGATGTCGTCGAAGTCGGCGCGCACCTCCTCCCTGGTCCAGTCCAGGTCGGGCTGCGAGGAGTCGAACAGGTGCAGGTACCACTGGCCGAGGGCGCCGTCGGGCTCGACGACGCGCGTCCACGCGGGTCCTCCGAAGACCGAGCGCCAGTCGTTCGGCGGCAGCTCGCCGCCCTCACCCTTGCCCTCGCGGAAGATGTAGCGCGCACGCTCGGGGGATCCGGGGCCGGCTGCGAGCGCGGCCTGGAACCAGGCGTGGTCGCTGCTGGAGTGGTTGGGGACGATGTCGACGATCACGCGCATGCCGAGGTCGTGCGCGCGCGTAGCCATCGCGTCGAAGTCCTCGAGCGTGCCGAACAGCGGGTCGACGTCGCAGAAGTCGGCGACGTCGTAGCCGGCGTCGTGCTGGGGCGAGCGGTAGAACGGCGAGAGCCAGACGGCGTCGACGCCGAGGTGCTCAAGATCGTCGAGCCTGCTCGTGATGCCCGGGAGGTCGCCCACCCCGTCGCCGTCGCTGTCCGCGAACGAACGGGGGTAGATCTGGTAGATGACGGCGGAGCGCCACCAGTCGGTCGAGGCGTCGTCGCCTGAAGGGAATGCCATAGCGACATTTGTAAGCGCTTGCACGACTCTTGGCAAGTCGAGCGCTCCGCGCGTCGCGGGATGGGCCTGAGGCGTGCGCTCCAGACCGGGAATGGCGCGCATCGTCCCCGCGTTCTCCTCACATCCGCGCCGCAGGCGCCCCGAAGGAGAGACACGATGTCCGCAGAGATCCGCTCCCGGGTGAGGGTCCCGATGACGTTCGCCGACGGCTACTCGACCGTGGCCGAGGTGATGACGTTCCGCGGGCTCGCCGATGGATCCGAGCACCTGCTCCTCGCCCTCGGCGAGTGGGAGGACGCGGTGGTGCGCGCAGAGATGGGGGGCGAGGCTCCCCTCGTGCGACCGCACAGCGAGTGCCTCACGGGCGACGTGCTCGGCTCGGAGCGATGCGACTGCGGGCCTCAGCTGCGCGAGGCGGTCGAGCGGATCGCCGCGACGGGAGGGTTCCTGCTCTACCTGAGGCAGGAGGGGCGCGGGATCGGGCTCTACGCGAAGCTCGATGCGTACGCGCTTCAGGACTCCGGGCTCGACACGTATGAGGCGAACCTTGCCCTCGGGCACGCCGAGGACGAGCGGGACTACACGGCGGTCGCGCAGATGCTCGAGGCTGTCGGCGTCGGGCGGGTGCGGCTGCTCAGCAACAACCCCGACAAGGCCTCGCAGCTCGAGGCGCTCGGCGTGCAGGTGGAGGAGCAGGTGCCGACCCGCGTGCACCTGACCGACGCGAATGCCCGCTATCTCGCGGCCAAGGTCGAGCGCACCGGCCACCTCATCGCGCTGCCCGGGGTCGCCTGACCCTCCAGGCTCACACGAACATCGAGGGTCTCGCTCCCGTGATCCAGCCGACGATCTGATCGTTGTCGGTCTCCGCCGTCGGGATGTCCGCGACCTTCTGGCCGCGATTGAGCACTGCGAGCCGGTCGCACACCTCGGTTGCGAGCGCGAGGTTGTGCGTGACGAGCACGATCGCGATCCCCTGGTCGGCCATGCGCCTGATCAGCGCCTGCACCTGCTGGGTCTGCTCGTAGCCGAGCGCTGCCGTCGGCTCGTCAAGCAGGAGCACGCCGTTGCGGTCTCCCGTGACCCGCGTCGCGCTGCGCGCGAGGGCGACGACCTGGCGCTGCCCGCCCGAGAGCATCTCGACGGGGCGGGTCATCGCGGCCGTGCGCACTCCGAGCCTGTCGAGCTCGGCCTCCGAGCGGCGTCGCTGAGCCTTGTGGTCCACGAAGCCCAGAAGTCCGAAGATGCCCTTGCGAAGGATCTCGCGCCCGATGTTGAGGTTGGTGGCGATGTCGAGGGCATCGACGAGCGCGAGGTCCTGGTAGACCATCTGAATCCCGGCCGCGGTCGCATCGCTCGGGGAGTCGAAGTCCACCCGCTCGCCGTGCACCCTCACCTCGCCGCCGGTGGGCCGGTGGGCGCCGGACATCACCTTGAGCAGCGTCGACTTGCCCGCACCGTTGTCGCCGAGCAGTCCGACCACCTCTCCCGGACCCACGTGGAAATCGATCGCGTCGAGCGCGCGTACGTAGCCGTAGTGCATGTCGATGCGCGAGAGCGCCAGCACCGGGGTCTGTGCCGGTTCGTTCATGATCCCTACCTCGTTCCCGTGTGGACGGAGGCCTGCGCCGTGGCCATCAGGCGCTTGGAGACGGACTTGGTCACCCAGAGCTCGAGCGTGAGCGAGCCGATCAGCAGTACGCCCGTCACGCCAGTCGCCCAGTACGGCTGGATTCCCTTGATGGTGAGCCCGTTGGAGATCGTCGCGAGCACGAGCGCGCCGACGAGGACGCGCGGCAGGCTGCCGCGCCCTCCCGCGAGCGAGACGCCCGCGAGCGCGACGGCGGTGAGCGCGGTGAAGATCAGCGCGGGGCTCGCGCTCGGACTCGCCTCGGTCACGACCGCGGTCGTCACGAGTCCGCCGAGTCCTGCGCACGTGCTGCTGATCACGAAGGCGAAGACGATGTAGCGGTCGCTGTGGATGCCGGAGCGTCGGACCGCCTCCGCGTTGCCGCCGACGGCCATGAGGCGGATCCCGTCGCGCGTCTTTGTGAGGAACACTGTCCCCACGAGGAATACCCCGGCGCAGATCCAGACCGGAGCCGGGACGCCGAGGTATCTCTGCGTGCCCATGAAGTCGAGCATGGACAGGCCGGGGAACGTGTACCCGCCCGCGATGATCGCGGCGGCTCCCGACGTGATGGACAACATCGCGATCGTGACGATGATCGGGTTGAAGCCTCGCAGCGAGATGAGACCGTTCGCGAGTCCCACGAGGGCGGCGAGGATCATTCCCGTCGCCAGCGCGAGCCAGATCGGCAGGCCGTTCACGAGCATCCAGCCGGCGACGCAGCTCGACAGCGCGGCTACTCCCGGGATGGAGAGGTCGAGCGCGCCGCAGATGATCCCGACGGCGACGCCGGCCGCGAAGATCGCGCTGATCGCGGCCGCGTTGGCGATCAGCACGGCGTTGTTGAACGTCGCGAAGTACGGGTTCGCCCAGAAGGAGAAGGCGACGATCACGAGCGCCCAGAGGACGAAGATCCCGCGGTCGCGAAGGAAGATCATCCCGCGCACGCTCGCACTGTCCTTCGTGGTTGCTGCGGGAGCTGCGGCTGCGGGGGCGGGGGCGTGGTGCGAGGGCGTGGGCGAGGAGGCGTCCGGGGCCCCCGCGGTGGCGGGGGTCCCGGAGCCTTCGGCCTGAGCGGTGCTGGCCATCTTCATGTCTCGACGCAAGGTCTCAGCCGGCGGAGCTCGTGACGGCGATCGGAACGGTCAGCAGCGGTCCCTCGGCTGTCGGGTCGAGCTGCATCTGCGCGAGCGTGTCGAACGACTGGACCATGTCCTGCTCGAACTGGAGGGCGACGGTCGCGTACATCGTGCCGTCGTCCACGAGGCCGAGGACCTCGTCGTTGCCACCGAAGTCGACAGCGCACGGCAGCTCGGTGCCGGCGGCCTTGAATGCTCCGATCGCACCCAGGATGCCCTCG
Source organism: Demequina sp. NBRC 110054 (assembly GCF_002090115.1). NCBI lineage: Bacteria > Bacillati > Actinomycetota > Actinomycetes > Micrococcales > Demequinaceae > Demequina > Demequina sp. NBRC 110054. The sequence continues at coordinate 493,678 of NZ_BBRK01000005.1, read as the reverse complement.
TCGTTCGACGAGGCGACCACGTCGATGTCGGGGTTGCCCTGGAGGATCGTGCCGACGTCGGTCTGCGAGGCGGCGCGCTCGACCGCCTCCCAGTTCTGGACGACGGTGGCGTTCGGGGCGGTGGCCGTGAGGGCCTCGAGGAAGGCCGCGTCGATCTCCTCCTTGCCCGCGGTGCCCGCGGCGGACTCGCCGTACAGGACGGTGCCCTCGCCGCCGAGCATGTCGTTGATGCACATGCCGGTCTGCTCTCCGAGCGCGGATCCTGCGGCGGCATAGTCGATCGTGTCGAAGGTGATGCCCGCCTGGGCGCCGTCGAAGCCGTAGTCCTCGGGAACGCCGTTGATCAGGATCGGCACTCCCTTCTCCTGTGCGGTGGCGAGTGCCTCCGTCATCGACTCGGGCGCGATCGCGATGATCCACATCGCTCCCGCGCGTCCGGACTCGAGGACCTCGGTCACCTGCTGGACCTGGGTGCTCGGGTCGAAGGTCGGATCCTGCACGATGACCTCCCAGCCCTGGCCCTCGCCATAGCCGGTGACGCCATCGGCGAGGCCCTGCATCGCGGGGATCTCGAGGCTCAACGGCGAGAAGACGAGGGTCTGGGGGAGGTCGGTGGTCTCCTCACCCGCAGCCATGGCACTCGACGAGGAGCTGGGCTCGGCCCCGTCCGACGATGAGCTTGCGCCGTCGCCTTCGGAGGACGAGCAGGCGCTGACCAGGAGCAGCATCGTCGCTGCGCCAGCACCGAGAGCGGCGCGAGAGAGTGGGTGGGAATGACGAACGGTGCTCACGGGGATCTCCTTTGATTTCCGCGACAGGGGACTTGCTACCTTGTGACTTTCAATGATCAAAAGCCGTTTTCGTCGGTGTGGCCCATGCTAGGACCGCGACCGAGGGGTGTCCACGGCGACGCCGCCGGTATCGGGAATCGCGATGGACGCTATTCCTGGACTCATGGGTGTGAGGCCGGGAAGTCGGAGTAGGCGGCCGCGCGCTGCGCGACCGTGTCGGACAGCGCGGCGTGGGCGCGCGCGGTCTCGACGATCTCGCGGTAGTGCGCGCGACGCTCGGCCATCGAGATGACCGACGTGTCCAGGTCGGTCCACTCGACCCGGCCGTCCGTGAGCCGCCCGAGAGCGCCGCACGAGGCGCATTGCACCCCTTTGGGTTGAAGCGTGATCACATCGAGATGGCACATGGGGCAGGCCCCGGGGTCGCCGAGGTACTCGGCCTCGTCGAACGACCTGCCCAGCTGGCTCGCGACCCGGTGGCCGAGCGTGCCTGCGCGGGCGACGGCGTCGTCGTCGAGCACCACCGACCTCGGCGTCCCGGCGCCCTCCACGACCATCTGGTCGACGACCGCGATGCTCATCGAGAACGTGAGCGTGTGCATCACGGGAAGCGCGAGGGCCTTCCACTGGGTCGTGAGGGCGCCCCCGCACGCGATGAGTCCTGCGACCCGCGGCTTGAGCACGCGCTCGTCGACGCGGAAGGGGACGGCGGGATCCTCGCCTCTCCTGCGGGCCTCGAGCAGTCCCTCGATGATCGCCGCGTCGGCATTGGGGCCGAGCAGCCTGTCGCCCAGCACCTTGAGCCGGCCGGGCACCGTCCTGCTGATGATCGGCGCGCTGACGATCCATGCGTCGCACGTGATCAGCCGTTCCCAGAACCACTCCGCGTCGTCCTCGCCGCCGACGGTGTCGAGGCAGAGATCCTCGAGTCGGACCAGCTCGACCTCGGCACCGTCGTCCTGCGCGGCGCGCAGCGCCTCGATCAGCAGGATCTCTGCGCTTCCGCCCGGATTGCCGCAGCCGAGCCCCAGCACCTTGCGTGTCATGGCCTTCCTCTCTTCGAGCGGTTTCGTGGCGTCGTCATACGAGGGTCCTCCCGCCATCCACGTAGAGGCACTGGCCCGTGACGAAGCCGGCCCTGTCGGACAGCAGGAACGTGGCGGCATCGGCGATCTCCTCGGGCGCGCCGAGCCTGCCCGCGGGCACGAGCGACTCGAGCGCCTCGCGGTGTCCGTCACGATCCAGATAGGCGCGCGTGAGGTCGGTCTCGATGTAGCCGGGGCCGACGGCGTTCACGGTCACGCCGTGCGGTGCCCATTCGCGCGCCATGACGCGCATCATCTGGTTGATGCCGCCCTTGGATGCGGCGTAGGGCGCGTGGTCGGGGTGCGCGAGGAGTGCGGACACCGAGGACACGAAGACGATGCGTCCCGCGCCTTCGGCGACCATCCGGCGCCCGACCTCCTGGCCGAGCCACCATGCGGTCGACAGGTTGAGCCTGAGGATCGCCTCCCAGTCGTCGTCGCCGAGCTCGAGCACGGGGCGGCGGTCGTTGCGTCCGACCGCGTGGAGGAAGGCGCGTGGCGTGCCGACCATGTCGACGCACCTCGCGACCACTGCTCGGCACGCGTCGGGTGTCGACACGTCGGCGTGCAGCGTCGCGAGCTCGGCGCCGCTGTCCGCGGCCGCTTGTGCGACGGCCTCGAGGGCGCCTTCGTCCCGATCGACGACGACGGTCCTGGCGCCCGCTTCCGCGAGGCTCCGCGCGGTGGCGCCGCCGAGTCCGCCGCCGCCGACGACGAGGGCGCCTTTGCCCTCGAGATTCAACCAACCTGCCATGAGTGCACTCTTCCTTGAGTTCTCACATGCTGAAAGTGACTTTCACAAACGGTAGGGGACGATCGCGCGCCTGTCCAGGCGACCGGCGTGTCGGCCCGGCGAGTGGAGGGTTCGCTTGACAAGGGCTAGCATCTCGATGAAAGTCACTTTCAAGAAACGAAAGTCGCCCGCGTCCCCGGGCGGCGCCCCGCACAAAGGAGTGCATCCGTGACTGCTCGAACGCGCCACACGTCCATGTCGGACCGCCTCGTCAACTGCTCGCGCCGCGTCGGCCTCGGCGTAGGCATCGGAGGGTCGCGGCCACGCCTCGGCGTGCGCCGCCTCTGCGCGGGAGCGCAGCGATGAACGGCCGTCTCGAGGGCATGACGGTGCTCGTGACGGGCACGGGAGGCGGCATCGGTCGCGCCACCGCGCTCCTGTGCGCTCGCGAGGGCGCCCATGTCGTCGGCTGCGATCTCAACCCGGGACCGTCCGACGAGACCGTCGCGCTGGTCCGGGCCGAGGGCGGGCGCATGGACGCGATCGCGCCCGTTGACCTGTCGACGCCGGAGGGCGCGACTGACTGGGTCGAGAGGGCGGCCGCGCTCGCCGGTCGCGTCGACGTGCTCGTCAACAACGCGTCAGCGATCCGCTTCGGGCCTATCGACGCGCTGTCCTATGAGGACTGGTCCTTCACGATGCGCAACGAGCTCGACCTGGTCTTCCTCGTGACGAGGGCTGCGTGGCCCCACCTCGTGGCGGCGGGCGGCGGCTCGATCGTGAACATCGCCTCGATCTCCGCGTCGCGCGGCGCCTGGTTCATGCCGCAGAACGCCCACGGCGCAGCCAAGGGCGGGGTTCTCGCGCTGACGTACCAGCTCGTCATCGAGGGGGGTCCCCACGGGATCCGGGCGAACGCAGTCTCGCCCGCCATGACCCAGACGCCGCACACGACGCCGATGCTCGAGGACCCTGACGGACCCGCTGAGCAGATCCTGTCCCGCGTGCCGCTGCGCCGGTGGGGGCAGCCCGAGGATGTTGCGGCCGCCGTGCTGTTCCTCGCGAGCCCTGAGTCGCGACATGTGTCGGGGGCCAACATCCCCGTGGACGGTGGAGCGGCGGTTGTCGGATGAGCGCGGTGGACGACGTTCGCGGGCGGCTCTTCCTGAGGGGCGAGCCGGGGTACGAGGAGGCGCGGGTGGGTCGGGTGTTCAACGCACGCAGGCCCGAGCGCTACCCGGCCGCGGTGCTTGAGGTCGCCGACGCTGAGGACGTGGTTGCTGGCATGCGGCTCGCGATCGAGCGGGGCTGGCGCGTGAGCGTGCGCTCGGGCGGTCACTCGTGGGCGGCCTGGAGCGTGCGCGACGAGGCCCTGCTGCTCGATCTTGGCGCCCTGAGGTCGCTCGCGTACGACGACGAGACTGGCATCGTCTCTGCAGGTCCCGCGACGATGGGGGCCCTCGAGCTTGCGCCCTTCCTTGCCGCACGCGGCCGGGCGTTCCCCGGAGGGCACTGCGCGACCGTCGGCATCGGGGGATACCTCCTCCAGGGCGGACAGGGCTGGAACGGGCGCGCGAAGGGGTGGGCGTGCGAGAGCGTCGTCGCGGTGGACGTCGTCACCGCCGACGGCAGGCACGTTCGCGCAGACGCTGAGCGCAACTCCGATCTCTACTGGGCCGCGCGAGGCGCGGGTCCGGGCTTTCCCGGCGTCGTCACGCGCTTCGATCTCCAGACCTACGCGCTGCCGGGAGCGATGTGGCACGACACGTGGACCTTCGCGCTCGACGACGCCGAGGCCGTCATCCACTGGCTGCACGACGTGCTGCCGGGCCTCGACCGCCGCGTGGAGCCGGTGATGGCGGCGACGCGGCTCCCCGATGTCCCTCTCTACGACGGCGTCGAGCATCCGGGCGGCACGGTGCTGCTCCTGCACGCGACCTGCATGGCCGACTCAGCCGAGGAGGCGGCGGCGTTGCTCGGGCAGATCGGCGAGTGCCCGGTCTCAGGGCGCGAGCTCGGGCGGGTCACCGGTCCGACGACCGTGGCGCAAGAGAGCATCGCGCAGATGGGCCAGAACCCGGACGGCTACCGCTACGCGGTCGACTGCGCCTGGACGAACGCCTCCGCGGACGTCCTCGCGCCGCTGCTGCTCGACATCTGGCGTGAGCTCGACACCGAGCACTCGTTCTCGATCTGGTACGGCTGGGCGCCCACGCGAGAGCTTCCCGACATGGCGTTTTCCGTCGAGGCCAACGTGTACGTCGCCACCTATCTGATCTACGGCGACGCCGCGGACGATGCGCGCTATCGCGAGCGAGTGCACGCGCGCACGGCCGCGATCGCGCGGGACGGGGGAGTGGGGGTGTACCTCGGAGACACCGACTTCACCGCGCGCCAGGATCAGTTCCTCAGCCCCGCGCACTACGAGCGACTCGAGCAGATCCGCGCGCACCGCGACCCCGACGGCCGGATCGCGGGATACCTGTGCGCCAACCAGGAGGAGCTGAATGTCCATGCCAGCGCCGCACACGCCTGAGTCGACGCGGCTCGATCACGTCGGCCTCAACGTCACCGACCTCGCCTCCTGCGCGCGCTGGTACGGGGCGGCGTTCGGCTACGAGGTCGAGCTCGAGCTGCGTGTGGATCCGATCGACCTCGATATCGTGATGCTCAGGCATCCCGACGGGACTCGGCTCGAGCTGCTTCATCGTCCGGGCGCCTCGCCGGGCCCGCGCGCGGCGGACCCCGCAGAGGCAGCGTTGACCGAGGGCTTCTCGCATCTCGCCTTCGATGTCCGGGGTCTGGACGGGGAGTTCGCAAGGCTCGTCCTGCTCGGGGCGCGCGAGGTGATGACGCCTCGCCCGTCGCCGGAGGAGGGGGTGCGCATGGCGTACCTCGCCGACCCGGAGGGCAACCTCGTCGAGCTCGTCGAGCGCCCGGAGCCCGAGTGACTCGAGCTGCGCCACGCGCGACGCCGCGCCATCTCATGCCGATGCTCGCCGCGTTCACTGCGCTGGTGGTGCTCACGACGGACCTGTATCTTCCGGTCCTGCCCGGGCTTGGGGAGGACCTCGGTGCGACCGAGGCCGGCGCTGCCGCGACGGTCTCCGCGGTGCTTGTCGGGATCGCCGTCGGGCAGCTTGTGCTCGGGCCGGTGAGCGATGCCGTGGGACGCAGGCTGCCGCTGCTCCTCGGCGGGCTGACCTACGCCGTCGCACACGTGCTCGGTGCGCTCGCCCCGACGCTCGGCGTGCTGCTCGCGCTGCGCGTGGTCGCGGGTCTCGGGACCGCCGCATGCCTTGTCGTGTCCCGCGCGGTGGTGGCTGACGCCTACCCCGGCGCCCAGGCGGGTCGTGCGTTCGCGACCCTCGGCGCGGTCGTGTCGATCGCTCCGGTGCTCGCACCGCTCGCGGGGGGTGCGCTCGCGAGCATGATGGACTGGCGCGGGATGTTCCTGGTCCTCGCACTCGCGGCGGTGGGGCTCACCGCGGCGGGCTTCCGGCTTGTGCCGGAGACGCTGCCGCCAGCGCGCAGGATCGCGCCCCGCGCGAGCGCCATCGCGGGCGAGCTGGGCGCCGTGCTCGCGCAGCGCACCTTCGTGGCCTATCTCGCCGCGCTCGGGGCGATCGGCGCGGTGCTGTTCGGGTACATCGGCGCCTCGTCGTTCGTGCTCCAGGAGCGATTCGGCCTGTCGGCGCTTCAGTACAGCGTCGTGTTCGCCGCGAATGCCGTCGGCATCGTCGGTGCATCGTTCACCACGAGGCAGCTCGTGGCGACCGTGGGGTCACGACGGCTGCTCGGGATGGGCCACCTGCTGACCCTGTCAGGCGTGGCCGTGCTGGGCGTCGGCGTGGGCCTGGACGCGCTCCCCGTCGTCCTCGCAGGAGTCTTCCTCGCCATCGCGAGCGTCGGCCTCATCGTCCCGTCGGTCATGGCATTGGGGATGGCGGTGGAGCGCGAGCGGGCCGGCGCCGCCTCGGGCCTGCTGGGCATCTGCCAGTTCATCGCGGGCGCGATCGCATCGCCCCTCGCAGGCGTGGCGGGGTCGCCGTGGTCGCTGGTCGCCGTCATGGCGGTGGGGGCAGTGTCCGGGCCTCTCGCGGTGCGGGCTCTCGCGGGGCGTGTCGACCTCCGTAGCTAGCAGAGGTTGGGGTGGTTCGCGAGGTGTCTCCAGGTCGCGGCGGGCGCGACGAGGCCCCCTCTCGGATCCAGGAGGGGAGAACGAGAGGGGGCGACGCGTGCCACGCACACGCCCACGGAGCTTGTCGGCGAAGGCGGTGCGCGGACTTGCCGTGCCCGGCGCCCGAGGAGTCCCTGCCGTCCGGCGCCGTCGGTCTCCTCATCGGACGCTCGGCGGCCAGCGAAAGGGTTCCTGCACGAGCATTCCAGGCTGTTGCGAAATGCTTCATTAAAGGTGTACTGTTGCAGGACAACATTCCCAGAACTGAGAGCGACTCGCGCAGGTGCGAGCACTCCTTCAGGCTGGGAGGATGGTCCAGGGGTCCCGCCGAGTCGAAGTAGATTTTGTCTAGCGTTAACACCGCGCAAGACGGCAAGGTCCCCGCGCATCCACAGTCTTGAACGAGGAGCACCGATGGTCCACGACATCCCGAACCCGATCGTCCTTCAGCGCGCTGATCCCTGCGTGCTGCGTGAGGACGGCCAGTACTACTTCACGGGTTCGTATCCGCTGTACGACCGCATCGTCCTGCGTCGTGCCGAGCGGCTCGAGGACCTCCAGGCCGCCGAGGAGGTGACGATCTGGACCAAGCCGGACTCCGGCCCCCAGTCGTCGCTCATCTGGGCGCCCGAGATCCACCGCGTCAACGGCGCGTGGTACATCTACTACGCGGCCGCGCCCGACATGTCGGTCACGCGTCCCGAGCCCGACGTCGACGACACGTTCAACCACCAGGTGTACTGCCTCGAGTGCACCGACGAGGACCCGATCACGGGCACCTGGGTGGAGCGCGGCAAGGTCGACACCGGCTGGGACGACTTCGCGCTCGACGCCACGAGCTTCGTGAACGACGGCGTGCAGTACCTGGTGTGGGCGCAGCAGGAGGCGGCGATCAAGGGGCACTCCAACCTGTACATCGCGCGCATGGAGAACCCCTGGACCCTTGCGACGGAGGCCGTCATGCTCACCAAGCCCGAGTACGACTGGGAGATCCAGGTGTACTGGGTCAACGAGGGTCCGTCCGTCCTGCAGAAGAACGGAAAGGTGTACCTGACCTACTCGGCCTCCGGCACCGGCATCGAGTACGCCATGGGTCTGCTCACCGCCGACGCCGACGCCGATCTGCTCGACCCGGCGAGCTGGACCAAGTCCAAGGATCCCGTGTTCACCTCGGCGCCCGAGAACGGCATCTACGGGCCCGGCCACAACTCGTTCACGGAGACCGCTGACGGCGAGCCCGTGATCGTCTACCACGCCAGGACCTACACCGAGATCGTCGGCGACCCGCTGTGGGAGCCCAACCGTCAGGCGTGCGCGCAGGTGCTGCCCTTCGACGAGGACGGCAACCCCGTGTGGGGCAAGCCGCAGCCGATCACGCGTCCCGCGCCCACCTCGGTCGAGGTCCTTCCCCCGGAGGGCATGAACGTATGAGCACCCCCTCGTCGACGCCTGCCCCGGAGAAGTCGGCGCCCACCGTCCTCGACTCGCTCAAGCGAGGCGTGGTCTGGAACTACGGCGGCCTGTACTTCTTCTACTTCGCCGTCTGGCAGATCTGGTTCTCGTTCCATGGCCTGTGGTTCGCGGACAAGGGCGTCGGCGAGGGTGACATCGGCCTCATCAACACGGTGATGGCCATCACCGCGCTGTGCCTGCAGCCGCTGTACGGGTACATCCAGGACCGGCTGGGCCTGCGCAAGTACCTGTTCTACTTCGTGGTGCTGTGCGCCGCGATGGTCGGGCCCTTCTTCGCTTTCGCCTTCCCGGCGCTCGCCGGCTGGAGCATCACCGGCGCGGCGATCGTCGGCGGCATGTACATGGCGCTGGTCCTGCTCGCGGGTGTGAGCGTCGTCGAGGCCTTCAACGAGCGCGCCTCGCGCGCCAACGAGTTCGAGTACGGGCACGCGCGCCTCTTCGGCTCGATCGCGGGTGGAACCATCACGCTCGTCGCGGGATGGATGTGGTCGCACCTCAACCCCGACAGCATCTGGTGGGCGGCCTCGTTCGCCGCGCTCGTGCTGGGCGCCCTGCTCTTCGTCGCGAAGGTGCCGCATCAGGCAGCCGAGGGAGCGAGCGAGGAGCACCACACGACGAAGGTGACCAAGGCCACCATCGTCGAGCTCCTGACCGACCGCAGCTTCATCGGCTTCGTGATCCTCATGCTGGGCACCGCCGCGCTCTACGACGTGTTCGACCAGCAGTACTCGATCTACTTCGCGGAGCACGTCAACCACGGCGACCCCGTGCAGCTGTTCTCCTACGTCGTGACGATCCAGATCTTCGCCGAGGCGGCGGTCATGCTCGTCACGCCCTGGATCATCAACAAGATCGGGGCCAAGCGCGGCCTGCAGATCTTCGCCGCGATCCTCATCGTGCGTGTTCTCGGCTCGGCCCTCGTGACCACCACGGAGGCTTTGGTCGCGTGGCGCCTGCTCGCGGCCATCGAGATGCCGTTCATGCTGGTATCGGTCATGAAGTACATCACGCGCATCTTCGACGTGCGGATCTCGGCGACCGCCTACATGCTCGGCTTCGGCGTCGCGAAGTCGCTCGGAGTCGCGGCCTTCTCGCTCCCGTTCGGCTACGCGTACGAGACGATCGGCTTCTCGAACGCCTACCTGATCATGGCCGTCGTCATCGGCGTGGTGACAGTCATCGCGAGCTTCCTCATGCGCGACGATCGTGGGTGCGATGCGCCTACGGGCGAGCTCGCGGACGGCGTCGAGGACCAGGTCGCCGCCAAGGCATAGCGAGCCTGACCCCATCGCACGAGGCCCGACCGGCTGACCGCCGGTCGGGCCTCGTCGCGTCTTCGTGGGCACACCTCCTCTCGCGCAGGTTTCCTGCGTCTGAGGTGGATCTATGGCGCAAATTGGGCAAACCGGTAATATGGCCGTACGTCACGCGCGAGGGGAAGCGTGGGGGACCTGGGGGGGAAATCTGATGATGAACGACGGTGTCGCGCGCGCGGACGTGTGGAACATGCAGGGCTCACGCCGATGGGGGATCCGGACACTGATCGCAGTGCTGATCGCGCTGCTGATCGTTCCACTCGTGGCGATCTCGCGGCCGGCGGACGCGGCGGTCGAGGGGCCGCTGTCCCTCGAGGGCTTCAGCGACGAGGCTGTGGCGACCACCGGGCTCTCCGAGCCGACTTCGATGGCGTTCCTTCCGGACGGGCGCATGCTCGTGCTCCAGAAGGGCGGCGAGATCAAGATCGGCAACCCCGCGACCGTGCCGATGACGATGGAGAGCTACATGACCATCGTGAACATCGACAACGATCAGGAGCGCGGGCTGCTCGACATCGCGCTCGACCCTGACTTCGAGAACAACGGCTACTTCTACCTCTACTACCAGACTGCCGATCCCGAGCACGGGCGCATCGCTCGGTTCACGCACGTCGAGAACACGGGCGGCCTCACGAGCCGCGGCGACCTCGCCTCGGAGTTCGTCGTGTGGCAGGACACGACGGGCTACACCAGCTGCTGCCACTACGGCGCAGGCCTCGACTTCGGTCCCGACGACAACCTGTGGCTCACGATCGGAGACCAGTTCGACGGCGAGCGCGCCGACGACCTGACCGACCCGAGCGGCTCCGTCATCCGTGTGGAGCCGGACGGCGACGTGCCCCCGGACAACCCCTTCGCCGACGGCGCGGGCGGGATCAACCCGTACATCTGGGCCTGGGGCCTGCGCAACCCGTTCCGTGCGAGCTGGGATATCGAGACCAACCGCTTCTTCATCGGAGAGGTGGGCGGCAACGACATCCCGGAGTCGTGGGAGGACATCCATATAGCCAAGTACGACGACGAGTACAAGGGCCTGGACTACGGCTGGCCTGGGTGTGAGGGGCCGTATCCCTATACCGACTACCCGGACTGCACCATCACCGACGGCTCGGCGGCTGAACCGATCTTCTCGTATCAGCACGTGCAGGACGGCGGCACGGGCAACGCCTCTCTGACCGGCGGATTCGTGTACCGGGGCAACCAGTTCCCGAGCGAGTGGCAGGGCGTGTACTTCTACGGCGACTACACGCGCCACTTCATCCGCTACCTCACCTTCGACGACACAGGCGAGGTCGTCACCGGAGACTACGACTTCAAGCCGTCGACTGAGATGCCAGGCTCGACGACCACGGTCGTGTCGATCGTCGAAGGTACCGATGGCGCGCTGTACTACAACAACATCTACCTGGGACAGATCCGCCGCATCGTCTACGAGGGCGGCAACCAGGCTCCGGTGATCTCGTCGGCGACCGCGGACGTCACCGACGGCCCTGGGCCCCTCACGGTGAACTTCGACGCGGCGGCGACGGACGTTGAGGGTGACGACCTTACGTATACCTGGTACTTCGGTGACGGCGAGACCGCGACGGGCGCGAGCGTCCAGCACACGTACACCGTCGAAGGACCGTACGACGCCTACGTGAGCGTGTCGGACAACGGGCATACCGTCGTGTCGGACGCGATGAGGATACAAGTGGGCGTCGCGCCGACAGTGACGATCACCTCGCCGACGGACGGGGACCTGTTCCGCGCGGGCGATGTCATCACGGTGGAGGGGATCGCGACCGATGACGGCGCGCTCTCCGAGGATGACTACGAATGGACCGTCCAGTTCGGTCACGACAACCATTTCCATCCCGGTGATGCGATTGACAACGGGACCTCCGGATCCTTCGAGGTGCCGACGAGCGGACACGACTACAGCAATGAGACCTGGTATCGGGTGACGCTGACCGTCACGGACGAGCTCGGCCTCGTCGGCACGGACACGGTCGAGGTCTATCCAGACAAGGTCGACGTCACGTTCGCGACTGAGCCCGAGGGGCTCGTGCTCCAGCTCGACAGCTCGTCCCATACGGCGCCCTTCGTGCACGACACGCTGATCGACTTTGAGCACGAGATCTCTGCGGTGACCCCGCAGTGTCTCGGCGAGGACCAGTACGTGTTCACGGGGTGGTCGGACGGCGGCGACGCGACTCATACAGTCACCGTGCCGGACTCCGACACCACTCTCACGGCGACGTTCGAGCTCAGCGGCAAGTGCGCCGCCCCCGTCACCGACGGACTCGTCATGCGCCTCCAGGGCGACCAGGGCGTGACGGCATCCGGCACCAGCGTCAGCGGGTGGGCCGACCTGAGCGGAAGCGGCAACAACCTGGGCGTGACGTCCGCGGCCCCGACCCTTGTGGAGGAGGCTCTGTCCGGCCACAGCGTGGTCAGCTTCGATGGCGTCGATGACGGGCTGGGAAGGTCGAGCGTGCTCGAGCTGCCCACGGAGAGCGAAGACCGCTCGATCTTCATGTTCGTCAAGTACGACGGCGCGAACAGCTCCGGCGGCTGGGCGGGCTTCACCTACGGCGCGCCCTACACGAACGAGGTGTTCGGTCTCGTGCGCACGAGCGACGGCGACCTCGGCATCCAGGGTTGGGGGAATGGCAACGACTTCGACTCCGACGCGGATGCGGACGGCGCCGGATGGCTCAGCCAGTCCGTCGTCCTGTCCGGCGACGAGTACTCCCAGTATCTGAATGGGACCCTGACCGACTCGGGGACGCACACGTACGACACGGGCAGCGATCGGATCCGCCTGGGCGCAGAGCTCGGCGGCACGCGTCGCATCGACATGGACGTCGCGGAGATCCTGGTCTACGACCGCGCGGTGACCGACACCGAGCGCGAGCAGATCGAGACGTACTTCGAGCAGCAGTACCTCGGTGGCGAGACAGTCGCTGAGCCCACCGTCACGCTCACCGAGCCGAGCGACGGCGCGGTACTGGAGACGTCGGACGTCACGGTCTCGTGGGAGTCGGGCGGCGATCTGGCGACGGGGGACCACGTCCACCTGACATTGGACGACGGTGAGCACGTCACGGTGATGGAGCAGTCGGGTTCGTACACCTTCACCGGTGTCGAGGACGGGGACCACACGGTGACCGTGCAGGTCGCGAGCATGGACCACGTGACCTATTCCAATGCGGGAGCGTCGGACAGCGCGGACTTCACCGTCTCGACCGAGCCGCTATCCGGCGACTTCCCTCTCGGCGGTCTCGTGCTGCACGTCGAGTCCGACCTCAACGTGATCAGCGGCACCGACGGAACGGTCGGCGGCTGGCTCGACCAGTCGGGGCGCGGCAACGATCTCGATGTGCCGGAGGGCGATCCGACCCAGGGCGAGGTGACCACCCCGACCGGCCAGAACGCGATCTCCTTCGACGGTGACGGCGACTCTCTGCAGAGGATCACCTCACTCAACGGCATGCCCTCGGGCAATGCTGCGCGCACCGTGCTCACGGTGGTGAACTATGAATCCAACGGCTGGGGCGGCTTCTCGTGGGGCGCGTCCTACTGCGGGGAGACCTTCGGGACGACCGTCTCGGCAGACGGTGACCTCGCGGTCCAGGGCTGGTGCACCGACGCCGATTCGAACGTCGACGGCAACGGTGCGGGCTGGCTCGTGCAGTCCGCGGTGTACGGCTCGGGTGAGCTCACGCAGTACAAGGACGGCGTCGAGATCTCCTCGAGCAGCCGGACCTATGACACGGCGACCGACAAGATCGTGCTGGGCGCCGAGATCGATGGCTCGCCCTACGTCGACATGGACGTGGCCGCGGTGCTGGTCTTCAACCGGGTGCTCTCCTCGAGCGAGCTGGCGCAGGCGAATACGTACCTGAGCCAGAAGTACATCACAGGTGCGGTCGAGGACGTGGCGCCGTCTGTGCCGTCTGGGGTGGCTGCTGATGCGGGTGATGGTCAGGTGGATCTGTCGTGGTCGGCGTCGACTGATCTGAATGGGGATCTGGCTGGCTATCACGTGTTCCGTGCGGAGTCGTCGGGTGTGATCGATGTGGCGTCGGATGATCCGGTGGCGACGGTGACGTCGGCGGGGTTCGTCGATGACGCGGTGGTCAATGGCACGGAGTACTTCTACGTGGTGACCGCGTTCGATGACCTGGGCAACGAGTCCGCGGCGAGCGCGGAGGTGTCGGGTCTGCCGGAGGTGTTCGTGCCGGACACGACGGCGCCTGAGGCACCGACCGGGTTGGCGGCGACGGCTGGTGAGGGATCGGTGACGTTGGCGTGGGATGAGGTGACGGCCTCGGATCTGGCTGGCTATCACGTGTTCCGTGCGGAGTCGTCGGGTGTGATCGATGTGGCGTCGGATGATCCGGTGGCGACGGTGACGTCGGCGGGGTTCATCGATGACACGGTGGTCAATGGCACGGAGTACTTCTACGTGGTGACTGCGTTCGATGACTCCGACAACGAGTCTGGGGCGAGCGCGGAGGTGTCTGGGCTGCCGGAGGCGGTGCCGTCGGCGTGCACGGTGCCGTACGGGTCCGAGGCGGTGCTGTGCCTGGTGTCCGGCGCGGGCGTGCAGGGTGCGAGCACGGTGACGGGCTGGCTGGACCAGTCCGACAGCGGCAACGACCTCGACACGGTCACGGGCGACCCGACTGTCGGGACGGTGACGACTCCCGCGGGAGCGGCGGCGATCTCGTTCGACGGTGACAGCGACTCGTTGCAGCGCGTGGGCTCGCTCACGGCGATGCCGACCGGTGCCGCCGATCGGACCGTGTTCACGGTCGCGAACTACGAGTCGAACGGCTGGGGCGGGTTCTCGTGGGGCGCCCCATACTGCGGGTACACGTTCGGCACGGTCGTGTCGGGTGACGGCGACCTGGCGGTGCAGGGCTGGTGCGGTGACTTCGACTCGAACGTCGACGGCAACGGCGCGGGCTGGCTCGTGCAGTCCGCGGTCTACGGCTCCGGTGAGCTCACGCACTACAAGGACGGGGTCGAGATCGACTCCGCGACCCACACCTTCAAGACGGGCTCGGACAAGATCATGCTCGGCGTGGAGATCGACGGCTCCCCGTCGATCGACATGGACGTCGCGGCCGTGATCGTGTTCGACCGGGCGCTGAGCGCGAGCGAGCACCAGGCGGTCGTCGACTACCTCGAGTCGACGTACATCGGCTGATCTGATTCGACAAGGCCCGACCGGTATGTACCGGTCGGGCCTCGTCGCGTGTCTAGTGGCGCGGCGTCCCGACCTGACCCGCCCATGGTGCGTCTCGCCGCCGCCATCGTTCTTCGCGCCGCGGCCTGGCCCTCTCGCCGCGCCGGATTCGGCCGCGCCGCCTAGAGTGGATCGGGTACGTCTCATTCGGTCGATTGACCGAGGAGGATCGAGGGGGATCTCATGGACGTTCCAGCACCCAGCGCCACCAGGGTCCAGCAGGCTCGGGTGAGTGTCATGGTCTTCTTCGCGGGCGTGGGGGTGCTCGCGGCGACGTTCGTGTCACGCGTGCCGAGCGTGCGCGACGACCTCCACGTGTCGCCCTCGGAGTATGGCGCCGTGCTGCTGTTCGGCGCGTGCGGGGGGCTCGTCGCGTTCTGGTTCACGGGTGGGCTGGTCGCGCGCCTGGGGTCGCTGGCCGTGGGAAGGGCCTGCATCGCGGGCATCGTGGCGGGAATCCTGGCGATGGCCGGCGCCGCGCTGCTCGGTTCTCCGCTGCTCTACGGCGCTGGGTCGTTCGTCGCGCTCGGCAACTTCGAGATCCTCATGGCGACCTTGAGCGCCGAGGCCGCCACGATCGAGCGGCTCGTGGGGCGCCCGATCATGGCCCAGTTCCACGCCACCTTCTCCCTGTCCATGCTCGCGGGCCTCGCGCTCGGCGCGGGCTACTCGTATGTGGGCGCCTCGGTGACCACGCACTTCCTCGTCAATGCGACGCTCGTGGGCCTGGTGTGGCTCGCCGTTGCGAACCGCGCCTTCATCGATGGCAGGCCCCCGCCGCGCGCAAACGGAACGGGGCGGAGCGACTTCTTCTCCGGTATCCGGGCCGCCGTCCGGGAGCCGCGGACGATCGCCCTCGGGTTCATCCTGCTGTGCGCCTTCACCACAGAGCTGGCGGCGGGCAACTGGATACCGCTCGCCCTTGTGGACGACTTCGCGCGTACCGAGGGCACTGCGAGCGTGCTCTACGCGAGCGTGATCATCGCGCAGAGCCTCACCCGGGTGCTCGGGGTCTCCCGGCTGCAGCGCTGGGGCCGAGTCGCCACGCTCCGCGTGTGCGCGACCCTCATCGCGGTGGGCGCCGCCGCATTCGCGCTGTCGCCCTCGTTCGCGGTGGTGATCCCTGCGCTGCTGGTATGGGGCGTCGGTACGGCCTTCGCGTTCCCCGTCGCGCTGTCGGCGGCCGCAGACGAGCGGACCGACGCGACATCGAGGGTCGCGGCCGTCAACGTCTTCGGCACTGCTGGAGGCCTGGTGGCGCCGCTCCTGGTCGGGGTGATCGCCGAGGCCGTGGGGGTGCGTCAGGCGTTGCTGCTCGTGTGCGTCGCCGCTGCCGCGATCTTCACGCTCGCGCCGGCGTCGCGCCCTCCGCACGGAGGGCCATCTTCATCGTCGACGCCGGCCCTCGACTCGTCGCCAGGGTCGAAGCCCCCATCCCGAGCTCGAGACGGGCGGGGCGGCCCTCGTCGATGAGGTAGACACCAGCGTCGCGCGAGATCGGACCCCTAGCGCGTGGTCCGCGCGAGCGCGTTGGCCCTGCTAGTCCGCGTATGCGCGGCCCAGCAGGATGGATGCGCCCGACCACAGGGTGAGTGCGAGGAGCAGGACGAGGACCACCGACGCGGACGCGCCGCGCGCCGTCCCGGGCATGCGCAGGGATCGAACCGCCACCGCGCCGCTGGCGAGGGCTGCCGAGAGCGTGACGGCGAAGAGCGCCGGCTGGAGGTAGGTGTAGAGGTGGCTGTTCGCCCCGAGGTTCCAGTACACGGTCCAGAAGTACGTCATGTAGAGGTACAGCGCCCATGACACGGCTCCGACGCATGCCGCCGCGGTGGCGACCAGCACGCCCGCCCACGTCCTCGAGAGTCTCGTCCTCGTCATGCGCTGAGCGTGGCACGCCGGGCGGATGCGCGCAACGAAGCCGGCCACCGCGGTGAGCGGTACCTCGTCCTCGCGGAGCGGCCAGCATCGTCCCTGGAGAAGCGGAAGGGCCCCGGCACCTAGCGGTGCCGGGGCCCTCCGTGAGCCTGAACTAGGACTTAGCAGTCGTAGTAGAGCTCGAACTCGTGCGGGTGCGGACGGAAGCGCAGCTGGTCGATCTCGGCCGAGCGCTTGTAGTCGATCCACTCCTCGATGAGGTCCTCGGTGAACACGCCGCCCTCGGTGAGGTAGGCGTGGTCGGCCTCGAGGGTGTCGAGGACCGCGGGGAGCGAGTCCGGCACCTGCGGGATGAGAGCGTGCTCCTCGGGGGGCAGCTCGTACAGGTCCTTGTCGACCGGGGCCGGCGGCTCGATCTTGTTCTTGATGCCGTCGATGCCCGCCATGAGCAGCGCCGCGAACGCGAGGTACGGGTTACCGGACGAGTCGGGGGCGCGGAACTCGATGCGCTTGGCCTTCGGGTTCGAACCGGTGATCGGGATACGAACGGCAGCCGAACGGTTACGAGCCGAGTACACCAGGTTCACCGGGGCCTCGTAGCCCGGCACGAGGCGGTGGTACGAGTTGACGGTCGGGTTGGTGAAGGCAAGCAGCGACGAGGCGTGCTTCAGGATGCCGCCGATGTACCAGCGGGCCATGTCGGACAGGCCGCCGTAGCCGTTCTCGTCGTAGAACAGCGGCTCGCCGTCCTTCCAGATCGACTGGTGCACGTGCATGCCCGAGCCGTTGTCGCCGAAGAGCGGCTTCGGCATGAAGGTGACGGTCTTGCCGTTCTGCCACGCGACGTTCTTGATGACGTACTTGAACTTCATCAGGTCGTCACCGGCGTGCAGCATGGTGTTGAAGCGGTAGTTGATCTCCTGCTGGCCGGCGGTGCCCACCTCGTGGTGCGCGCGCTCGACGGACAGGCCGACCTGCTCGAGGACCTGGACCATCTCGTCGCGGAGGTCCGCCATCTGGTCACCCGGGGAGACGGGGAAGTAGCCGCCCTTGATGCGGGTCTTGTAGCCGAGGTTCGGGCCGCCGTCCATCTCGGTCTCGGCGCCGGTGTTCCACCAGGCCTCGGACGAGTCGATGTGGTAGTAGCCCTCGTGCTGGTTCGTGTCGAAACGAACCGAGTCGAAGATGAAGAACTCGGCCTCGGGGGCGAAGTACGCGGTGTCACCGATGCCGGTGGACTTCAGGTACTCGATGGCCTTGGTCGCGACGTTGCGCGGGTCACGCGAGTACGGCTCGTTCGTGAACGGGTCCACGATCGAGAAGTTGATCACCAGGGTCTTGGCGATGCGGAACGGGTCGATGAACGCGGTCGCGACATCCGGCAGCAGCTTCATGTCGGACTCGTTGATGGCCTGGAAACCACGGATCGACGAACCGTCGAACATGGCGCCATCGGTGAAGACGTCCTCGGTGAACTGCGATGCAGGAATGTTGAAGTGCTGCATCTGGCCGGGCAGGTCGCAGAAGCGGATGTCGACGAACTCGACGCCCTCCTCCTTGACGTACGCAATCGCCTCTTCGGCGGTCTTGAACATCCGATTGCTCCTTAGGAGAGACAGGTTGCTAGGACTAGCAACTCACACCCTAGGGCCACGCTGTTGCCCCTGCATTCACCTGTTGTTTCCGGCGTGTTACAAGCGTGTGAAACGTTCGCGACAACCAGGGATTTCTGACTCGTGAGAATCGCCTAACCTTGTGGCATGCCATCCCCGGAATCGCCTGCTGAGGTGCCCGCACGGGCCCCGATGGGCCGTCGCGTGCTCGGATTGGCCGTGGACTGGGGGCTATCGCTCCTGGTCACGTCGGCATTCCTGCGCGCGCCGGGCGTCGACGCCACGGACCTGACGGTGCTCGAGCGCACGTTCTTCGCGGGCAATCAGTGGGGGACGGTCGCCGTGTGGGCAGCGCAGCACCTCGTGCTCGTCGCGACCCTCGGCACGACCATCGGGCACCGCGTTGTCGGGCTGCGCGTGGTGAGGGAGGACGGCGCGGCCATCGTGGGGCTCCGGGCCGCGGCGATCCGCACCGCGCTGACAGTGCTCGTGCTGCCGGCGCTGTTCACCGACCCGACCGGGCGGGGATATCACGACGCGATCGCGGGCACCCGGCTGATCCCGACGCGCTGAGCCGCCGCGCCGCGCGCGGCGACTGCCGCATCGTCCTGCCGCGGCGCGTGGGCGCCGTCCGGAATTGTCCACTGGGTGACGAGGCCGCCTCAGAAGCGACAACCACTGTCCACTGGGGCGCTCGGCGTCGGCGCCGCGCCCCAGTGGACGCTCAGTGTCGTTTCGGCGCGCGTGTCGCGCCCCAGTGGACGATTCTGTACCGCCGGCGTGTGCGGACGATGCGCGGCAGGGACGATGCCGGGGTTGCACGCGCAGGGACGATGCCGGGGTTGCCCGCGCAGGGACGACGCCGTGGTCACCCGCGCAGGGACGATGCGGTGGTCGCGCGGGTAGGGCGCCAGGACGATCTTCCCCGGGGAACGACGAAGCCGACGCCCCGAGGGAGCGTCGGCTTCGTGACGATGAGATCGGCTCAGCGGCCGCGCATGCCCTTGCGGTCCGCGCGCGCACGCATGGGGTCGACGCCCTTCGGCATCGGCAGTTGCGCGCCGCCCATGGCCTTGAGGCGGGCCTGCACGGCGGCCTGCTCGTCCTTGTTGAGGCCCTTGGTGATGCCGCGGCCGTAGGTCTGCTTCTTGACGCCACGGATCGCCTTGGGGAGGTCCTTGATCGGGACCTGGCCCTCGCCGTTGCCGGCGAAGATCGGGGTGACCTTGACGCCGGAGGCGACCTTCGCGAGGCGCGCCTTGACCTTGTCGACCTGCTTGCGGGCGGCCGGGCCCTCGGCGAGCAGGATGATGCCGCCGACGCCGACGCCGTAGAAGACGATGCCCGTGCCGCGCTGGTCGACGGCGATGGGGTTCTCCTCGAACTGCCAGCCGCGACGGATCGACTGCGCGACGTAGAGCGAGCCGCCGATCTGGCCCTCCATGCGGGAGAAGGCCGCCTTCTCGAATCGGCGCGTGAGGAAGAACAGCGAGCCGAGCACGCCGAGCAGCACGCCGAGGATGATCGCGTAGACGAGCACGATCGTGCTGTCCATCACGAGGCCGATCACGACTGCGACGCCGATGATCACCACCGGGATGAGGATCATCCCGGGCAGGAGCATGCTGTCCTGCGGCTTGGTGAACTTGTACGCCTGCGCGATCAGCTGATACCAGCGCTGCTTCTTCTCGGGCTCATTCTTCGCCATAATGCCGCCCAGTCTAGTGGGTGCGGGGAGGCAATCGGCCCGCCTCGCCTCAGCTCCTCGCGAGCAGGGACGACGCCTCCTGGCGGGCCTCGACCGGCTCGCCCAGATGAGCCAGCGCCTCGGGGATCGGACGGCCCTTGCTGGTCATCGCCTGACCCCACAGCCGGCCCGCGCGATACGACGAGCGCACGAGCGGCCCCGACATGACACCGAGGAAGCCGATCTCCTCAGCCGCCTCGGACAGCTCGACGAACTCCTCGGGGCGCACCCACCGCTCGACGGGGTGGTGGCGCGGGCTCGGGCGCAGGTACTGCGTGATGGTCAGCAGGTCGCAGCCGGCGTCGTGCAGGTCCTGGAGCGCCTGGAGCACCTCGTCGATGGTCTCGCCCATGCCGAGGATGAGGTTGGACTTCGTGACGAAGCCGTCGGCCTGCGCACGCGTGAGCACCTCGAGCGACCGCTCGTACTTGAACGCCGGCCGGATACGCTTGAAGATGCGAGGCACGGTCTCGACGTTGTGCGCGAGGACCTCGGGGCGCGAGGAGAAGACCTCGGCGAGCTGGTCGGGGTCCGCGTTGAAGTCGGGGATGAGCAGCTCGACGCCCGTGCTGGGGTTGAGCGCGTGGATCTGCCGCACGGTCTCGGCGTACAGCCACGCGCCGCCGTCCTCGAGGTCGTCTCGGGCGACGCCGGTGACCGTCGAATACTTGAGACCCATCTCCTTGACCGACTGCGCGACCTTGAGCGGCTCGGCGCGGTCCAGGGGAGAGGGCTTGCCCGTGTCGATCTGGCAGAAGTCGCAGCGGCGCGTGCACTGGGCGCCGCCGATGAGGAACGTCGCCTCGCGGTCCTCCCAGCACTCGAAGATGTTGGGACAGCCCGCCTCCTCGCACACGGTGTGCAGGCCGCCGCCCTTCACGAGCGACTTGAGCTCGTTGTACTCGGGGCCCATGGTGGCCTTGGTGCGGATCCACTCCGGCTTGCGCTCGATCGGGGTCTCGGCGTTGCGGGCCTCGATGCGCAGCATCTTGCGGCCCTCGGGTGCGGGGGTCACAGGGTCTCCTTAGGTACGCGTGGCGCCGGCGGGGGAGCCGGCGGCGCTGGTCGGATGGAATCGTACGTCGACGAGCGCCGACTCGAGCGCGGGGAGGACGTACGGGACGACCTCGTCGATCGTGACCTGGCGGCCCAGCTCGGTGCTGAGCGAGGTGACGTCCGCGTCGGAGATGCCGCACGGGACGATGCGATCGAACTGGCTCAGGTCGGGCGTGCAGTTCAGCGCGAAGCCATGCATCGTGACGCCCTTGGCGACGCGCACGCCGATCGCGCAGATCTTGCGCTCCCGGCGACCATCCGTCGCGGGGAGCCACACCCCCGAGCGCCCCTCGACGCGCATCGTCTCGAGGCCGAAGGCCGCGCACGTGTCGATGATGGCCTGCTCGAGCGCGCGCACATAGCGGACCACGTCGACCGGTTCGCCGAGGCGCACGATCGGATAGCCGACCAGCTGGCCGGGGCCGTGCCACGTGATGCGTCCGCCGCGGTCCGCCTCGACGACCGGGGTGCCGTCGAGAGGTCGGTCCCACGATGCGGTGCGGCGGCCGGCCGTGTAGACGCTCTCGTGCTCCACAAGGACGATGCTGTCGGGGGTCGTGCCCGCGACGACGCCACCATGCAGGTCGCGCTGCCTCGCCCAGACCGCCTCATAGTCGAGGGGTCCCTCGGGCAGCAGATTGAGGATCTCCACCGCACAAGGCTAACCCGGTTTCTCCGACACTCACACGACGTGTCAATTACTGGGAATGAGGTTGACAGGCGCGACGTTCCTGGGACATCAACGATGTGCCCCCCGAGACTTAAGGAAGAGCCCCGCTGTGAAGCACACCTGGATACGACCAGTCCTGGTCCTCCTCGCCATCGTCGCCTGGCTGGCGATCGGCGGCATGGGAGGACAGACGTTCGGAAAGCTGTCGGACGTGCAGGAGAACGACTCGGCCGCGTTCCTGCCCGCGAGCGCGGAGTCCACAGAGGCCGCTGAGGCCCATGCCGACTTCGTGCAGTCCGATTCCGTCCCCGCGCTCCTCGTGGTCGAGGGCGGCTCCGCCGAGGACCTGGCCGCGGTGCAGGGCTTCGTCGACGACCTGCTCGAGGAGCCCCTCGAGGGAGACCCCGAGGGCAGGACCGTCGGCGACGTGGTCCTCACCGGCCCGGGCGGGATGGGACCGCAGGCCACGGCCTCCGACGACGGTGAGGCGTCGCTTGTCACGTTCGCCGTCGACGCGGAGGTCTTCGCGGAGCAGGTCGGCGAGGACTCGTTCGCGACCGTCTTCGTCGACGCCGTTCGCGCCTCGTGGGAGGAGGCCGACCTGGGCCTCGACGGCTATGTGACCGGCCCCGCGGGACTCGTCGCGGACCTGTCGGAGGCCTTCGCCGGCATCGACGGCATCCTGCTGCTCGTCGCACTGGCCGTGGTCCTCGTGATCCTGCTGATTGTCTACCGCAGCCCCGTGCTGCCGTTCCTGGTGCTGGCGACCTCGATGCTCGCCCTCACCGGCGCGATCATCGCCGTCTTCGCCCTCGCGGACGCGGACGTGATCACGCTCAACGGCCAGAGCCAGGGCATCATGTTCATCCTGGTCGTGGGAGCCACGACGGACTACTCGCTGCTGCTCGTCGCCCGCTACCGCGAGGAGCTGCTCCGCACGCAGTCGCCGTACGCGGCGTTGGGGACTGCCTGGCGCCGATCGCTCGAGCCCATCGCGGCCTCCGCGGGCACCGTCGTCCTCGGGCTGCTCGTGCTGCTGCTGAGCGACCTCAAGTCGAACTCGTCGCTCGGCCCCGCCGGCGCGATCGGCATCGTCGCGTCCTTCCTGGCCGCGCTCACGCTGCTCCCCGCGCTGCTGCTCATCGGCGGCAAGCACGCGCGTGGCGTCTTCTGGCCCGCCATGCCCCGCTACCGCGGCGACGATGCGGCTGCCGATCCGGTGCATGCCGACCTGTCTCTCGAGGAGCGAGAGAAGGTCACCGCGGCGCTTGAGACCAAGGCCGGCGTGTGGGGCAAGGTCTCCCGCATGGTCGATGCTCGTCCGCGCGTCGTGTGGGCTGCCGCCGCGGTCGGGCTCGCAGTGTTCGCGGCGATGCTTCCGACCTTCCAGTCCGGTGGACTGGGGGAGCGCGACGTGTTCCTGGGCGAGGTCGAGTCGATCGAGGGCTTCGACGTGCTCGAGGCCCACTTCGACGCGGGCGCGACCTCGCCGATCCGGGTGATCGCGGATGCCGACGAGGCCGACGCGGTGCTCGCCGCGGTCTCGGAGATCGAGGGCGTCGACGAGGCCTATCTGCTCACCGCCTCGGTCGCCGCGGGCGCGCCGGCCGGAGTGGTTCCGAACGAGGAGCCGCTCGAGGTCGACGGCCGTGTGGAGATCGTCGCGGTGACCCAGGTGGCCGCGTCGTCCGTCGAGGCGACCGAGATCGTGGAGGACGTCCGCGACGACGTTCACGCGATCGACGAGTCTGCGCTCGTCGGCGGCCAGGCCGCGGAGACGCTCGACACGCGGCTCACCTCCGAGCGTGACCTGCGGGTCATCCTGCCGACGATCCTGCTCGTGATCCTCGTGGTGCTGATGCTGCTCCTGCGCGCGGTCGTCGCTCCGGTGCTGATCATCCTCGCGAACGTCCTGAGCTTCGCGGCGACGATGGGACTCGCGGCTGTCGTCTTCAACCACGTGCTCGACTTCCCGGGCACCGACCCCGCAGTGCCGCTGCTCGGCTTCGTGTTCCTCGTCGCGCTGGGAGTCGACTACTCGATCTTCCTCATGTCGCGTGCGAGGGAGGAGTCGCTCGTGCACGGTAACCGCGAGGGCATGCGTCGCGCTCTCGCGGTGACGGGCGGCGTGATCACCTCGGCAGGCATCGTGCTCGCGGCGACCTTCGCGGCGCTGAGCGTGATCCCGCTGATCTTCCTCGCGCAGATCGCTTTCATCGTCTCGGTCGGCGTGCTGATCGACACGTTCGTTGTTCGATCTCTCCTGGTACCGGGACTGGTCGCTGACGTCGGCCGGCTGTCGTGGTGGCCCTTCCACAAGAAGATCGCCGACTGACGCCTCGCGAAGCGGGCCTGTGGAGAACCTCCGCGGGCCCGCTTCGCGGTGTCAGCCTGGCCGCATGGACATCGGGGGCGAGGTCACTCAGCTCAGGCGCATTGTCGGGGTCGGCGAGGCGGTCTACGTCGCTGCCGGCGCGCGCGCCGAGGTCGTGCGCGCCCTCGCCGTGCCCGAACTGAGGGCGCCCGACAAGGTGCTCATGCAGGGCGAGGCCGTGGTCGCGCTCATGCCGCTCACCGACGGGCAGACCCTTGCGGACGTCATGCGGGCCACCGGCCCGCTGTCGGCGGGAGGGTGCGTGTGGGTGGGCACGCGCGTCGCGCGGGCCCTCGCGCGTCTGCACCGGGCGGGGATGGCGCATGGCGCAGTCGAGGCCGACAACATCGTGATCGAGTCCGGCCATGCGGTCCTGCTCGACGCGGGCTCAGGCGTCGCCTCGGCGACGCAGTCGGACGACGTCGCCGCTCTGGGGCGCCTCTTGCGAGGGGCGGTCAGGGACGGGGATGCGGACGTCATGGCCGCGTGGACGAACCCGATGTCCGCGGCGGACCCGGCCGCCAGGCCTACGGCGGCGATGGTGGCACGCGCCCTCCCCGGCGCAGCGCAGGAGCGGCCCATCGCGCTGCCAGGCCCCTCGGTGGCCTCGCGGATGCGCGACAGCGTCGAAGCGGGTGCTCCTGAGCCCACCCGCAAGAGGGACGATGCGGCGGCCAGGCGAGTCTCGAGCGATGCCGGTGGTCCGTGGTCACGCTGGGCAAGCAGCCTCGAGACCACGCCCCGCAGGCTGGCAGGCCTCGTGGGGCTGGCCGGTTCGGCGGTCGTCGCCTGCGGCGCGGCGATCTGGCTGCTGATGGGGGCCGGGGCGTCGACCGCGGAGTCGGGCGCCGCGGGCGCGGACGAGGCCACGAGCGTCGTCGAGGAGGGTGGAACGGTCGCCTCCGCCTCCGACGGAGCCGGTTCCGCCACCGGCGAGCCGTCCGAGAGTGCCGACGCCGAGAGCGCGGGTGCGATGCGTGCCTTCGCCGATGGCACGGGGGCCGCCGTCATCGAGGACCCCGCCGAGGCGGCGGCGTGGCTCACCGAGAGGCGCTTCGAGGCGCTCGCCGGGGCCGACCCCTCGGCGCTGGTCGCGACGACCGTCCCTGGGTCCGCCGCGCGAGAGCGAGCGCAGAGCCAGGCGGCCGACGTGGAGGCGGGCGTGCTGACCTACGAGGACCTTGAGGTGCGGGTCGAGACGGTCGAGGTCGAGGAGGAGGGCGAGGAGTCGGCGACAGTGACGCTCACGTACGTAGCGTCCGCGCACGTCGTGGTGGTGCAGGGCGAGCGCAGCGAGGTGGACGCGCAGCGCGACACCGTCGAGCTGCGGATGGAGAAGGTGAAGGGGAGCTGGCGGGTGGCCGACGTCGGCTCAGTCGTCGAGGGATGACGCGATCCATGCCGCGGCGTCCGCGACCTGGGGGTGGTGCCACTCGAAGTCGAGCCGGGACAGCACGCCGGGTACCGCTCGCTGCGAGGACAGCAGGTCCTCTGCCGCCGGTCCCGCCGCGAGACGCATCGCCCACGCGGGGACGGGCAGCCCAGGGGAGTGGCCGAGCGCTGAGGTGAGGGCGGCGATGAGATCGCGATCCCGCGCAGGTATCGGCGCGACGATGTTGGACGGCCCATGGTGCCCGGACTCGAGGTGGAAGACCAGGGCTCGCACCGCATCGTCCAGCGAGATCCACGCGTGCCAGGCGGTGCCGGATCCGAGCGCGGAGATGAGCCCCCGGCTGACGAGTGGCAGGAGACGCTGTGCGAACCCGCCGGTCGGGGCGAGCACGAGACCCGTGCGGAGGTAGACGACGCGGGCCCCGGCGTCGACGGCGGGCGCTGCCGA
Organism: Demequina sp. NBRC 110054; assembly: GCF_002090115.1. Lineage (NCBI taxonomy): Bacteria > Bacillati > Actinomycetota > Actinomycetes > Micrococcales > Demequinaceae > Demequina > Demequina sp. NBRC 110054. The sequence goes on along the minus strand of NZ_BBRK01000005.1, from coordinate 467,683 downwards.
GGCCTCCCAGGCCTCGCAGATCTCCGAGAGGAAGCTGTCCCCGGCCTCCGAGCGCTCCGAGAGCCGCTCCTCGCCTCGCGAGCCGTAGTAGCCCATCGCGGACCCCTGCAGCAGCACCGCGGACGGATTGGCCTGGGCGATCGCGTTCGCAATCGTGGTCGTCGAGTCGACGCGGGACTGCAGGACGACCTGTCTGTAGGCGGCGGTCAGCCGGCGGTCGCCGATCGAGGCTCCCGCCAGGTTGACCACCGCATCGGCGGAGGCGATGACATCGAGGTCGATCGCGCCGCCCGCCGGACTCCAGGAGGACTCGTGATCGTTCCTGGCCTGACGCCGCACGAGGGCGACCACGTCGTGGCCGCCCTCGTGCAGTGCAGAGGTGAGCGCCGTACCGATGAGGCCCGAGGCCCCGGAGATGACGACGCGCATGTGCTGCTAGAGCCCGAGCTCGGCCTCGAACTCGCCCGCCTCGACGATCTTCTTGACCGTCTGCAGGAAGCGGGCGGCGTCGGCACCGTCGACGATGCGGTGGTCGTAGCTGAGCGGGAGGTAGGCCATCGGACGCACCGAGATGACGTCCTCGCCGTCCGGGCCCTTCACGACGACCGGCTTCTTGACGATCGCGCAGGTCGCGAGGATGCCGACCTGCGGCGCGGGCACGATCGGCGTGTCGAACAGCGTGCCGCCCGAGCCGGTGTTGGTCACCGAGAAGGTGCCGCCCGAGATCTCGTCCGAGCTGAGGCCGCCGTCGCGCGCCTTGGTGGCGAGGTCGACGATGCCCTTGGCGTGGTCGACGATCGTCTTCGAGTCGGCGTCCTTGAGCGTCGGGAGCATGAGGCCCTTGGGAGTGTCGACCGCGAGCGACAGGTTGACCGTGGGGTGGTACACGATCGTGTCGTCGACGACCGACGCGTTGAGGAACGCGTGCTCCTGAAGCGCGATCGCGACGGCGCGCGTGAAGAACGGCAGGAACGTGAGGTTCACGCCGTGCTTCTCGGAGAAGGCTGCCTTGCTCTTGGCGCGCAGCGCGAAGATCTTGGTGCAGTCCACCTCGACGACGGACGTGAGCTGCGCCATGCCGTGCAGCGACTCCATCATCTTGTCGGCCGTGATCTTGCGGATGCGGGTCATCTTGACCGTCTGGCCGCGCAGCTCCGAGACCTCGACCTCGTTGGCCGAGCTTGCGGGGGCGGGGGCGGCCGGGGCAGCGGCGGGGGCCGCGGCAGCGGGGGCTGCGGGAGCGGCCTCAGCAGCGGCGATCACGTCCTCCTTGCGGATGCGTCCGCCGACACCGGTGCCAGCGACGGACGACAGGTCGACACCGCGCTCGGCCGCGAGCTTGCGGACGATCGGCGTGACGTAGCCCGAGCCGCCGACCGGCGCATCCGGAGCGGCAGGCGCCGCGGCGGGAGCCGGGGCGGCAGGCGCGGGAGCCGCTGCAGGGGCCGGTGCCGGAGCAGGGGCGGCAGCAGGAGCAGGTGCGGCGACGGGAGCCGGAGCGGCGGGCGCGGGCGCCGGAGCGGGGGCCGCCGAGGCGTCGCCGATGCGGGCGAGGACGGCGCCGACCTCGGCGGACTCGTCCTCGGGCACGACGATCTCGAGCAGCGTGCCTGCGAACGGCGCGGGCACCTCGGTGTCGACCTTGTCGGTCGAGACCTCGAGGAGGGGCTCGTCGGCCTCGACCGTCTCGCCGACCTCCTTGAGCCAGCGGGTCACGGTGCCCTCGGTGACGGACTCGCCGAGCGCGGGAAGCGTGACGTCGCGGCCACCGGCGGCGGGAGCCGGAGCGGCGGGCGCGGGAGCCTCGGGAGCCGGTGCGGCCGCAGGAGTCGGGGCCACGGGAGCCGGAGCGGCGGCGGGCGCAGGCTCGGCGGCCGGAGCCGGAGCGGCGGGGGCGGGCGCGGAGGCCTCGGAGGCGTCGCCGATGCGGGCCAGGACCGCGCCGACCTCGACCTCGTCGTCCTCAGCGGCGAGGATCTCGAGGACGGTACCGGCGACGGGCGACGGGATCTCGGTGTCGACCTTGTCGGTCGACACCTCGACCAGAGGCTCGTCGACCTCGACCGTGTCGCCGACGTTCTTGAGCCAGCGGGTGATGGTGCCCTCGGTGACGGATTCGCCGAGCGCAGGGAGCGTGACGTCGTTGCTCATGAGTGTGAAGTTCCTTCTCTCGGATCAGTCGTGGGCGTGCAGCGGCTTGCCGGCGAGCGCGAGGTGGGCCTCGCCGAGCGCCTCGTTCTGGGTCGGGTGGGCGTGCACGAGCGGTGCGACGTCCTCCGGGTGCGCGTCCCAGCTGACGATGAGCTGGGCCTCGCCGATCTGCTCGCCGACGCGGGCGCCGAGCATGTGGACGCCGACGACCGGACCGTCGACGACGCGGATGAGCTTGATGAAGCCGGTCGTGCCGAGGATCTGGCTCTTGCCGTTGCCACCGAGGTTGTACTCGACCGACGCGATCTTGTCGGCGCCGTACTGCTCGGCTGCCTTGGCCTCGGTGAGGCCGACCGAGGCGACCTCGGGCTCGCAGTATGTGACGCGGGGGATGTTCGACTCGACGATCGGCTGAGGGTTGAGGCCCGCGATCTGCTCGGCGACGAAGATGCCCTGCTGGAAGCCGCGGTGGGCGAGCTGCAGGCCGGGGACGATGTCACCGACCGCGTAGATGCTGCCGACGCCGGTGTGGAGGCGGTCGTCGGTGAGGACGAAGCCGCGGTCCATGTTCAGGCCCTGCTGCTCGTACCCGAGCGAGGCGGTGCGGGGGCCACGACCCACGGCGACGAGCAGGATGTCGGCCTGCTGCGTGGTGCCGTCCTCAAGGGTGACGGTCACGCCGTTGTCGTCCTGCGTGACGGACTGGAAGCGCTTGCCGAGGGTGAAGCCGATCTTGCGCTTGCGGAAGGCGCGCTCGAGGCCCTTGCTGAGCGACTCGTCCTCGTTGGGAGCGAGGTGCGGAAGCGCCTCGATGATGTGGACCTCGGAGCCGAAGCTCTTCCACACCGACGCGAACTCCACGCCGATGACGCCTCCGCCGAGCACGATCGCCGAGCGGGGCACGTAGTCGAGGTTCAGAGCCTGGTCGGAGGTCATCACGCGGCCCCCGATCTCGAGGCCCGGAAGCGAGCGGGCGTAGGAGCCGGTCGCGAGGACGATGTTCTTGCCGGTGTAGCGCTCGCCGCGTACCTCGATCGCGTCGGGTCCGACGAGAGTGCCGTGGCCCTCGATCATCGTGACCTTGCGCGACTTGATGAGGCCCTGCAAGCCCTTGTAGAGGCGGTCGATGACGCCTTGCTTGTACGCGTTCACGCCGTTCATGTCCACGCCGGCGAAGGTGGTGCTCACGCCGATCGACGGGCCGTGCGCGGCGGTCTCCGCGACCTCGGCCGCGTGCAGCAGCGCCTTGGTCGGGATGCAGCCGTTGTGGAGGCACGTGCCTCCGACCTTCGACTCTTCCACGAGGCCGACCGTGAGGCCGAGCTGGGCGGAACGCAGCGCCGCGGCATAACCGCCGGAACCGCCTCCGAGGATGAGGACATCAAACGAGCGAGGGGTGGACTCGGACACTATTCGTTCTCCTTGTAAGGAAGTCGGTACGTCCCATCTTGCCACCTGGCGCGCTTCGTGCGAACCGCGGGGAGCGTGTCCTAGTCTGGGCTCATGTCCTTCCTGTCCAGGATCTTCGGCTCCCGCAAGGCGACGGCTCCCGAGTCGGGTTCGCAGTCGCGGAGTGCCCAGGCGCAGACCATCGCCCACTTCAAGGAGTTCGCGTCCACGCGCGAGGGCTGCGAAGCCTTCATCGAACCCGCCACGCGGGTGACGCAGACGACGATGGTCCTGGTGGCCGGATCCGGAGAGTGGACGCGGCGCAAGGTGCCGGACGAGGTCGCGGGCAGAAAGGTCGCCACGCAGCTCGGCGTGCCTGCATTCGACGTCAACCTCTCGGGCTATCCGTCGCGGATGCGCGAGTGGAACGAGACCCACCGCAAGCCCTTGTAGGCGGCCCTCGTCCCGACGCGGCACGGGGATTGAGAGTGAAACACTTCACACTCTCGTGTGACTGCCGATTACCAGGACACACAGGGTTCGCGGAGTAGCATGGCGGACACGACACCCGGTGATCGGAGCGAGTTCGTCATGGATGCGCGCGAGCAGCGATGGGATCGCGACGGGCTGGGGGACTTCTCGTTCGCCTGGCTCGACGCGGTGCCGGACCTCGTCGCGTCCGTGACCCCCGACCTGCGCCTCCTCTACACGAACCGCGCTTTCGAGTCCGTCGCCGGGTGCGGGTTCCTCGACCACGGCGGTAGGAGCCTGGCGGAGCTGCGTCCGTTCGGGGAAGCGACCGGCGCGGTCGTCGCACTCGTCGAGCAGGCGCGGGACGCCGAGGGTCGCGACCTGGCCGAGGGAGAGATCCACTGGCGCGTGTCGTCGCTCGTCGAGCGCTGGTTCGTCCTGAGAGCGCACGCCGAGCGGGACGACGACCAGGTGATCCGCCGCATCGTCCTGACCGCGAGGGAGATCACCCGCTACCGCACGACCGAGCGCGCGCTGCGAGGACGCGAGGCCGAGTTCAGGGCGCTCGCCGAGAACACCCCCGACAACATCGTTCGTTACGACGCGGACGGCATCGCGATCTACTGCAACCAGGAGATCGCCCTGTCGACGGACCTCGACGCGCGCGAGATCATCGGCAAGCGGCCCACCGAGTCCGCGGCCTCCTTCATGACCGGGATCGAGGAGTACGAGCGCGAGCTCATGCGCACGATCGAGACGGGCGAGCGCGGCCACGCGGAGCTGCTCTTCAACCGGCACGGCCACGAGCAGACCGTCCACAGCATCCTCTTCACCGCCGAGCGGGACGAGACCGGCACCGTCATCGGGGCGCTCGCCGTCGGCCGCGATGTCACCGAGCTGATCGAGGCGCGTCAGCGGGCGCGCGAGGGCGAGCGGGAGTTCCGCACTCTCGCGGAGAATGCCGAGGACCAGATCGCGCGCTGGGACGTCAACGAGCGGTACACCTACGCGAACCCCCGGATGCTCGGCCTGCTGGGGAAGACCGCCGAGGAGGTGCTGGGGCAGCCGGCCTTCACGCTGACCACCGGCGCCGAGGTGATCGGCAGGCAGGCGATCAGGAGCATCCTCGACGGTGGCCCTCCGGAGATCATCGAGGCGCCGTTCTTCGATCCGCGGACGCGCGAGCGACGGGTGCATCAGATCCGCTTCGTGCCCGAGCACGACGATGCGGGCCGGCTCGTCGGGGTGCTCGGCATCGGTCGCGACATCACCGACTCGGTGCGGCGGCGCGAGGACCTGGACCGCCTTGCGCACACCGACACCCTCACGGGGCTCGCGAACAGCCAGGCCTTCCACGAGCGCGCCCCTCGCATGCTCGCATCCGCGAGCCGCGCCGCGCATTCCGCCGCGGTCATGCTGCTCGACCTCGACGGCTTCAAGGCGGTCAACGACACCCTGGGCCACGCTGGGGGCGACCGCGTGCTCCAGGCGGTGGCGGATTCCGTCTCGCGCAAGCTCAGGCCCTACGACCTCTTCGCTCGCATCGGCGGCGACGAGTTCGCGATCCTCATCGAGGACATCGGCGACGAGTACGACCTGGCATCCATCACCGGGAAGATCCAGCGCGCTCTCTCGGAGAGGGTGACCGACCATGGGACCGGGATCCGCGCGAGCATCGGCGTCGCGCTGTTCCCCGAGGATGGCAAGACCGTCGACGAGCTGCTCCAGCACGCCGACATGGCGATGTATCAGGCGAAGCGCACGGGTCGATCGCGGGTCGAGTACTTCCGACCCGAGCTCGCGGAGACCCTCGGACGGCGAGCCGCGATCGAGCAGGCCCTCGACAGCCCCGAGTTGCTGACGCAACTGCGACTTCACATGCAGCCGATCCACACGCTCGCAGAGGACGCGGAGCCGAGGTTCGCCGAGGCGCTCCTGCGCTGGACCCATCCGAGCCTGGGAGACATCCCGCCGAGCGAGTTCATCCCGATCGCCGAGGAGACGGGCACGATCGGACGGATGGGCCGCTGGGTGCTGTCCCAGGCTGCGGAGGCCGTTGTGCGCTGGAACCAGGGGCGGTCGGAGCAGGAGGCGATGGCGGTCTCCGTGAACGTCTCCACGAGCCAGTTCGCGCTCGATGACGTGGACCTCGCGGTCGAGGAGACGCTCAGCGCCACCGGCTGCGCGCCATCCTGGCTCATCCTCGAGATCACCGAGAGCCTCCTGCTGGAGGACTCCGACGCGGTGCAAGGGGCGCTCCGACGGCTGCGCGAGCGCGGAGTGCGGGTCGCGATCGATGACTTCGGCACGGGCTACTCCGCGCTCCACTATCTGGCGCGGTTCCCGCTCGACGCCCTGAAGATCGACCGTAGCTTCGTGAGCGGCCTGGGCCTCGACACGGAGCACGACGAGGTCGTGAAGGCGCTCATCGCGCTGGCCCGTGTGCTCAACCTGAAGGTCGTGGCCGAGGGAGTCGAGACCCAGGAGCAGCTGGAGCTCGTGAGCCGCTTCGGCGCGGACCATGTGCAGGGCTACCTGCTCGGCCGACCGACGCCCGTGGACCAGTTCGCGCAGGAGTTCCTCACGGGAGAGCAGCGATCCTGACGCAACGACGCCCGCACGCCCCGTGGGGGCATGCGGGCGTCGTGAACGCTGGGGCGTGTGGCTAGGCCTGCGCGTGGTTCTCGATCAGCTCGAGCAGGGTGCGGACCGAGTGGCCGGTCGCGCCCTTGACGGTCCAGCCCCAGGGGCTGCCCTCGTTGAAGGCGGGGCGAGCGATGTCGAGGTGGGCCCACGGGGTGTCGCCCACGAACTCCTTGAGGAACAGGCCGGCGGAGAGCATGCCGCCCATCGGGTCGCCGATGTTCTTGAGGTCGGCGACCTGCGAGTCGAGGCCCGCGCGCAGGTGGCCGGGCAGCGGCATCGGCCAGAAGTCCTCGCCAGCGCGGTCGGCGGCCTCGACGACCGACGTGCGCACGGCCTCGTCGCCCATGACGCCGGAGGTGCGCGAGCCGAGCGCGACGCCCTGCGCGCCCGTGAGGGTCGCGACGTCGAGGACGATGTCGGGGTTCTCCTCGATCGCCTTGGCGAGGCCGTCGGCCATCACGAGGCGTCCCTCGGCGTCGGTGTTCATGACCTCGACGGTCTTGCCGCCGTAGATCTTGATGACGTCGGACGGGCGCTGCGCGGTGCCCGACGGCATGTTCTCCGCGAGGCACAGCCACGCGGTGACCGTCACCGGAACCTGGGCCCGCGCGGCGGCGAAGGTGGTGTGCAGGACGACCGCCGAGCCCGACATGTCGGACTTCATGGTCTCCATGCCCTTCGGCGGCTTGAGCGAGATGCCTCCGGTGTCGAAGGTGATGCCCTTGCCGACCAGCGCGACGTGGCCCTTCGAGTCCTCGGGCTTCCATTGGACCTTGACCAGGCGCGGCAGGCGGGCCGAGCCCATGCCGACGCCGAGGATGCCTCCGAAGCCCTCCTGCGCGAGGCGCTCCGGCTCCCACACCTCGACCTGGACGCCGAGCTGCGACCCGATGTCCTGGGCGATCCCGGCGACGGCGCCGGGGAACATGTCGCGCGGCGGTGTGTTGACCAGGTCGCGCACCCCCGCGATCGCGGCCACGAGGATCGAGGCGCGCTCGATCGCGGCGTCCGAGGCGCCGGCGACGTGCCACGCGGTGCCGGGCCACGGCTCCTCGCCCTCGGCGGGCTCCGCGGAGGTCTTGTAGTCGCGGAACGTGTAGGCGCCGAGCACGGCGCCCTCGGCGAGCGCGGTGTAGCCCGCGTCGTCCGCGGCGGGAATCGCGACGACCACGCTGTCAGGGTCGTCGCCGCAGCAGCGCGCCGCAGTGCCGGCGGCCTCGCGCAGCTCGCGCGCGGTGGCCTCGCCGACGCCCACCAGGACGATGCGACGGGCGGCGGTGCCTGTGCCGGGCAGCACGGTCGTGGCGCAGCACTTGCCCTTGACGCCGAGCAGGTCGGCGGCGGCCTGGAGGGGCGTAACCGCTTCGGCGGGGAGCTGCGGGTGGGACAGGATCGTGCCGTTCGCGTCGACGCCCAGGATGAGGGCATCTGCCTGGACGGACGTGACGATGTCGCTTGTGGCGTTCAGTGATGTCATGCCTCGAGCCTAGCCCGGACTACCGTGGAGCCATGTACGACCTCGTCCTCACGCAGATCATCTACCGGATGGATCCGGAGTTCGCCCATCGCTTCGCCGTGAAGGGCTTCCGCTACGGGGGTCGGCTGCTCCGTCTGTTGGGCGGACGACGCGTCTTCCCCGCACCTTCCGAGGGTGCTGCGGTGCACGCCCTCGGCCTCACGTTCCCCGCGCCGCTCGGGCTCGCCGCGGGGATGGACAAGAACGCCGAGGCGGTCCCGGGCCTCGCCGCAGCGGGCTTCTCGCACATCGAGATCGGCACCGTCACGGCGCGCGCGCAGCCGGGCAACGAGAAGCCCCGCTCGTGGCGGGAGAAGGACGTGCGCGGCCTGCGCAACCGCATGGGCTTCAACAACGAGGGCGCCGACGCGGTGGCGCGTCGTCTTGCGAGGCTGCGCGCGCACAAGTCAGGCCGGGACGTGATCCTGGGCGTCAACATCGGCAAGACCAAGGTGACGCCGGCCGAGGAGGCGCCGACCGACTACGGCTACTCCGCGCGCCTGCTCGCGCCCTACGCGGACTACCTCGTCGTCAACGTGTCGTCGCCCAACACCCCAGGCCTGCGCGATCTTCAGTCGACCGAGGCGCTGCGCCCGATCCTCGAGCACGTGCGCATCGCCGCGGACGATGCGGTGGGCGACCGGCACGTGCCGCTCCTGGTGAAGATCGCTCCGGATCTCGCGGACGAGGACGTGGACGCCGTCGCAGACCTCGCGCTCGAGCTGGGGCTCGACGGCATCGTCGCGACGAACACGACGATCGGTCACGACCGTGGGCCGGGAGGCCTGTCGGGCCCGCCCGTGCTCCCGCGTGCGCTCGAGGTGATCGCCCGCCTGCGGGCCCGCGTCGGCGAGCGGATGTGCCTGATCGGCGTCGGCGGCATCACCTCGGTCGAGGATGCGCAGGCGATGCTCGACGCGGGTGCGACCCTGCTCCAGGGCTACACGGCCTTCGTGTACGAGGGTCCGGCGTGGCCCGCGCGGATCAATGCGGGAGTGACGCCGAGGCGCTGAGCGCTCGGCGTTGGCCTACCCCGCGGAGACCTACGCCGCGACGGTGACCGGTTCCTGGGGCACGCGGCGCGGCAGGAGGTGGCGCATCGTCCCCGTAGCGGCGGTCACCCAGCCCGCGACGAGCAGCGCGTAGAGCAGCACCGCGAGGCCCGTGAGGGCGACGGAATCCGTGTGCCTCGCGAGCTGGCTCGCGCCCGTGACGCACGTGCCGACGGGGAAGGTGAAGGCCCACCACGCGAGCGTGAAGGGGAGGCCCGACCGCGTCGTGCGCACCGTGATCGTGAGCGCGATCGCGAGCCACAGGAGCGCGAAGCCCATGACCGGCACTCCGTAGAGCACCGAGAACATCAGGAGCGTGTGGGAGTCGATCCCGAGCGGCCCGGCCGCGTTGTCCGCGAGGATGCCGACCGCGGTGATCGACTGACCGAGCGGTCCGAGGACGATCCACAGCGTCGGGACTGCGGCGGATGCGCCGACCTGGTGGTGCGACAGGCGGTTCCAGATCGAGGCGATCACCATGATCGCCGCGAGGCCGCTGAGCCCGAACATCGCGTAGCAGGCGAGCGCGAGCGTCTTCGCCAGCTCCCCATCGACGTACGGCAGCAGCATCGCGCCGGTCGCCGCCGAGACCATAGGAGGGACGACGGGCATGAGCCACGCGCCCGAGGCGGCATCGGGGGAGACCGAATGACGGGTGAAGGCGAGCACGGGCACGCCGACGGCGGTCGCGAGGCCCAGTGCGGTGCCGAGGATCCACAGCACTGCGTCGATGCCCACCGCGAGGCTCTGCCCGAGCAGCGGCTGGGCTACGACGAGCGTCGCGGCGCCGTACGCGAGCAGCCCCATTGCCTGGGCGCCGAAGAAGTAGGCCATGCCAGGGTCGTCGAGGTAGCGCCGGACGGCGTGCCTGTCGTCGACGTAGTGCGCGATCGTCACGGTCGTCGCGACGACGAGGAGCACGGTCGCGAGCCCCCAGGCCGCCCACGCGAGGACGTCGAGCAGCGGGCTCGACACGGGGAGGGTCGCCGCCGCGGTGCCCAGGATCGACGTGCCCATGACGGCGGCGAACCAGTTGGGGGTGATGGCGGGAATCGCGGCGCGGGTGGTCATGGTTCTACGGTCCCAAGGGGGTGCGGTGGTCGGTAGGGTGGGATCCGTGGGTATCCACAAGAACAGATTGTGGGAGGTGGGATGCCGGGGACGACGCTGGACGAGCTGCGGATGATCGTCGCCGTCGAGCAGCACGGCAGCCTCACCGCGGCCGCGCACGCGCTCGACGTCAGTCAGCAGGCGGTGTCGCAGAAGATGCGCGCGCTCGAGCGCCGCTGGGGGCTGTCGCTGTTCGACCGCACCGCGCGCGGCACGGCGCTCACGGACCACGGCAAGCTGGTCGCCGAGTGGGCCGCGACCCTCGTGGGTCAGGCGGAGGGCTTCGACTCGGCGGTCGCGGCGCTGCGCAGCGACAGGGCGGCGCGCGTGCGCGTGGCCGCGAGCCTCACGATCGCGGAGCACCTCGTGCCCGGATGGCTCGTGACCTACGCGTCCGACCCCTCGGCGGCGCACGTCGAGCTCACAGCCGTCAACTCCGTGACCGTGGCCCAGCGCGTGCGCAGCGGGCAGGACGATCTGGGATTCGTCGAGACGCCCGATCCGCCCGAGGGGCTCGCCAGCTTCGTCTTCGCGCAGGACGAGGTGGTGCTCGTCGTGGCCCCCGGCCACCCGTGGGCCCGCCGCACCTCGGTATCCCCGGCCGAGGTCGCGCGCACGCCGCTCGTGAGCCGCGAGGCCGGCTCGGGCACGCGGCTCACCATGGAGAGGTCGCTCGAGGCGGTCGTGGGAGCCGGCAGGGTCGTCGCCCCGGCGGCCGAACTGTCGACGACGGCGGCCGTCCGCGCGACGATCATCGCGGGCGGGGGAGTCGGGGCGCTCAGCGGCCTCGCGGTGCGCGACGACATCGCGGCCGGGCGCCTGCGCCGCGTGACCGTGGACGGTCCCGCGGCGGTGCGACCCTTCGCGGCGGTGTGGGATCCGCGCCGGCGGCTCGCGCCCGGGGCGTCGAGGATCCTGGAGATCGCCTCAGCCCGTCCCTAGCCGGCCGCCACATGTCTACGGGACCATCCCTCGTGGGCGCCGGACGCATCGTCCGTGTGGCCGGCTCACGAACGTGTGTCGGCATCGTCCTTGGGCTGGCGGAGCGCGTCGCGCAGCAGCGCGATATGGGCGAGGTCCTTCGGTCGGCCGAGCACGAGCTTGAAGGCGAGCACCTCCTCGAGCGAGCCGACGAGGATGCTGTCGACGCGCGTCGCGGTGGCGAAGACCTCGGCGGCGGGGCGGCCGAACCAGCCCGAGAACACCTCGACCGAGCCAGGCAGCCGCACCACCTTGTCTCCGTGCTCGCCCGGGACTGGGGCGCCGAGGCGTGCCGCGAGCGCCCAGGCCTCGCCTCGGGCGACCAGGTCGATGTCGCCGATCTCGGGCACGAGGCCGTGGGCGAGCATCGGGCCCGAGCCCATGACGACCACGTCGTCCAGGCCCAGTCCGAGCGCGCGGATCCGGGTGCGTGTCTCGGTCCATGTCAGCGTCACGAGACTCTCCGGAAATTCTGCGCAAGTCTGGGAACGTCCTCGCCGTGTCGGGCGTTGGAGACTGTGTACGCACCTGCCAGGCGTACGCAGTGCATTGTTTTCTCCTTTGAACGTGCGCGGGCCCCCGGTTCTGGGACATAAACCGGGGGCTTTCGCATGTCCGGACCGCTTCTTGTGCCTGGGTGGATCAGACCGGTCGCGTCGCCGGGCTCACCGTGCGCGAGGGGTCGCTCACGACCTTGTCGCCGAGCACCTCGTCGATGCGTGCCATGAGCTCCGCCGGGATCTCCACGCCGGACGCCTTGGCGTTGTCCACGACCTGCTGCGGGCGGGAAGCGCCGATGATCGCCGCGGCCACGTTCGAGTTCTGCAGGACCCACGCGATCGCGAGCTGCGCCATCGTGAGATCGAGCTCGTCGGCGATCGGCTTCAGACCCTGGACGCGCTCGAGCAGCTCCTGGTCGTCGAGGAAGCGCGAGATCATGCCCTTGCCGCCCTTCTCGTCCGTGCCGCGCGAGCCCTCGGGAGCCGCCTTCCCGGGCAGGTACTTGCCGGTGAGCACGCCCTGCGCGACCGGGGACCACACGATCTGCGACAGGCCCGACTCCTCGGACGCGGGGACCACCTGGTCCTCGATCACGCGCCACAGCATCGAGTACTGGGGCTGGTTGGAGATCAGCGGGACGTGCAACTCCTTCGCGAGCGCCGCACCCGCGCGGATCTGCCCCGCGTTCCACTCGCTCACTCCGATGTAGAGCGCCTTGCCCTGACGGACGATGTCCGCGAACGCGAGCATCGTCTCCTCGAGCGGGGTCTCGTAGTCGAAGCGGTGCGCCTGGTAGAGATCCACGTAGTCGGTGCCGAGGCGCGTGAGCGAGCCGTTGATGGACTCGAGGATGTGCTTGCGGGACAGGCCGACGTCGTTCGCGCCCTTGGCGCCCGTGGGGAAGTAGACCTTGGTGAAGATCTCGAGGCCTTCGCGGCGCTCGCCCTTGAGCGCCTCGCCGAGGACCTTCTCTGCGGCGGTGTTGGCGTAGGCGTCTGCGGTGTCGAAGGTCGTGATGCCGACGTCGAGCGCCGCGTTGACGCACGCGCGCGCCTGGTCGTTCTCGACCTGAGAGGCGTGGGTGAGCCAGTTGCCGTAGACGAGCTCGGTGATCTTGAGGCCGGAGTTGCCCAGGTAGCGGTAGTTGATCATGCGTTCCACCCTAGGACCGTCCGGGGATGCGCGGGGGACGGGTGGGACGACGAAGGCCCCGAGGATCTCTCCTCGGGGCCCACGGACGATGCTCGTGTCAGCTGGGGTACTCGCCGCGCTTGACCTGGGGCTTGGGCACGCGCATGCGGCGCAGGTTCATCGCGCGCGTGATCGCGTAGAGGCGCCATCCGCGGGGGAGGCGGCCGATGCCGAAGCGCTCCTCGAAGTGCTTCTTGGCCGAGCGGGTGATGAGCCACACCTCGATGCCCATGCCGATGAGGACCAGGTAGAAGGCCATGATCATGAAGGTGCCGACGACGCTGCTGCCGACGAAGAGCGTGAGCACCACGAAGGCGAGCATCACGGGCATGGCCCACTCGGCGGCGGACGAGCGCGCGTCGATGAAGTCGCGGATCCAGCGGCGCTCGGGGCCGCGGTGCTCGGCGGGCATGTTGCGCTCGTCGCCCGACATGAGCGCCTCGTTCTCCTTGGCGCGCTGCGCTCGCATGGCCTCCTTGCGGGCCTGCTTGTCCTCCTTGGTCGCCTGACCGCCCACGAGGGGACGGTGGTTCGCGGCCTCCTGCGCCTTGCGCTTGGGGGTGGGGCGGCCCTTGCCGACGGGGACGGTGCTGCCCTCGTCGGGGACGTCGACGGTGCTGTCGTTCTTGCTCATCATTCTCCGGTTCGTGTGCCGCGTCGGTGCGGCGCTATCAGTCGTTCGCGGGCGCCGGGGCCGGAAGCGCGAGCATCCGGTCCAGCGCCACCTTGGCCTCAGCCTGCGTCTGCGGGTCCACCTCGATGCGGTTGGGCACCTCGCCCGCGACGAGCGACTCGAGCGCCCACACGAGGTGCGGGACGTCGATGCGGTTCATCGTCGAGCAGAAGCAGACGGTGTCCTCGAGGAAGTGGATCTCCTTGTCCGGGTGAGCGTTCGCGAGGCGACGCACCAGGTTGAGCTCCGTGCCGATCGCCCAGGCGGTGCCGGGCTCGGCGGCCTCGATGGCCTTGATGATGTACTCGGTGGAGCCGACCATGTCGGCTGCCGCCACCACGTCGTGCGCGCACTCGGGGTGCACGATCACGTTGATCCCGGGGACCTGCTCGCGCAGCGCGTCGATGTTCTCCTTGCGGAACCGGGCGTGCACCGAGCAGTGGCCCTTCCACAGGATCATCCGCGCGGCCTGGAGCTCCTCGACGGTGTTGCCGCCCAGCGGCTTGCGCGGATCCCAGACGACGCAGTCGTCGAGGCTCATCGCGAGCTTGAGCACCGCGGTGTTGCGGCCCAGGTGCTGGTCCGGGAAGAAGAAGACCTTGCCGTCGCCCTCGACGCCGCCGATCTGGTCGAACGCCCAGCGCAGGGCGGTCTCCGAGTTGGATGACGTGCACACCGCGCCGCGGTTGCGACCGCAGAACGCCTTGAGCGCGGCGGTCGAGTTCATGTAGGTGATCGGGATGGTGCGGTCGGTGATGCCGGCCTCGGCTAGCTGCGCCCACGCGTCCTCGACCTGGTTGATGTCCGCCATGTCGGCCATCGAGCAGCCCGCGGCCATGTCGGGCAGCACGACCTGCTGCTCGTCCGTGGTGAGGATGTCGGCCGACTCCGCCATGAAGTGCACGCCGCAGAAGACGATGAACTCCGCCTCGGGGCGGTTCGCCGCGTCCCGCGCGAGCTTGAACGAGTCGCCCGTGACGTCCGCGAACTGGATGACCTCGTCGCGCTGGTAGTGGTGGCCCAGGATGAAGACGCGGTCGCCCAGCGCCTCCTTCGCCTTGAGGGCGCGCTCGACCAGGTCGGGATCGGACGGCGAGGGCAGGGCTCCGGGGCAGTCGACGCCTCGCTCCGACATGAGGTCACGACGCTGACCCAGAAGGAGGAGGGCGGGCGACTCGGCAGGTTCCGTGAAGGTCGCGCTCATACGCGTCATTGTCTCACGTGGCGAAGCGCCCTCGGTCTGCCCGAGGCTGCCGCACTCGGCTAGCACGGTAGTGTCCTCCAGCGTCGACGAAGGACCTTGGGAGGGCGCATCTTGCATATCGACGGAATCGACAGGCGCCGCCATCACATCGAGGACATCCGCGACGCGAGGACTGCCGCGCTCGGCGGAGTCGGTGTCGCCCTGCTTCTCTTGCTGCCCGTCTTGTCGTTCCTCCTCGCCGACGACTCTGACAGTAACCAGGGTGAGGCATTCTTCCTCACAGCGGTCAGCGCAGTCTCACTGATCCTTGCGCTCGCCCTGCTGCTGATGGTTCTCGTCGCTGCCCGAGCGGTAGCCGCCAAGTCGGGCAAAGTTCCCTTCGTCCCCTATGTGTACACAGCATCGTCGCTGTGGTTTCCCTTGCGCCTGCGTCGATTCCCGCGCGATGGGTCCGTGGCCACGAGCATGGTGGTGGCGCCACGCTCAGGTGCTGGCACGTGGACCATGGACGTCGGTGGAATGCTGTTTCGCGTACAGGTTGGTTCGGGGGTCATCACGCATCGCGACGTACGCGCGATTCGTGCGGACGTGGCTCGGGTGAACGCGGTGCTCGCAGGCGACGAGGCGGCAATGGGGGCCGAGAGCGTTCACGACTCGAGCGCGCCAGGGCCGGACGACGCGGAGATCGCCGCGCTGATCGACCGAGTCGTCGCAGGTGAGGTCTCGGCACTGCCCACGCTTGCTGCCTTCGACGACGCCGACATCGTGCGAGTGGGGGATTCAAGGTTGACGCCGATAGCCGTGCGCGTCGCCGGCGTGAAGTACGTGCTCGAATCGGTGCTCGATGGCACGATCGCACTTCTTGAGGCTGGGGGATGGGCGCGGTTCATCAGCCTGGGGGCGGTCCCGCGTCCGCTCGAGGAGACCTCGTTCGACGACGGCTCCTTCGTGATCGGGCATGAGGCCGGGCGCTCGGACGAGATCATCGAGGGTCTCTCCCTCATGCAGGTGGTCAACTGGGATGACGACGGCTCCGACCCGCTGGACGACGTGCGCCGCGAGCATATCGAGGCATACCTCGATCACCTCAGAGGCAACCTCGCTGTTGCAGGAGAGGCGGTGAGCGCGCCCGAGGCCTGGGTGCGCGTGCGCGATGCTTTGCGTCGTGACTCGGCCCTGGGGCCCGCGTTCATCGCCCTGGACTCCCCGGATTCCGCCTTGCTGATCAAGGATCCCGAGTCCGGTGGTCTCGACGCACTGGACGAGCGCGAGGAGCTGGCGGCCTCCGCCACCGACGTGGCGCTCACCGAGGCGCTTCGCGGCCTCGCATCGGGGCCGTTGACCGTGATCGCGGACCACGGGGTGTCTGTTGTTGAGAGGCCTCGTGGCACGGGTGCCGCCTTGGTCGGAGACCGCGCGCTGACGTGGGGCAGTCTCCACGTCAGCGGCGTGGGCGCCGAGATTCTGTCGCACTCGAGCGGCACCTCCTCGCTCCGCGCCGGACTCGTGTGCACGGGCGCTGCGGCCGAGCTGGGCCTCGTGAGCGGAGCGGCGCTGGACCGCGACGCATTCGAGCGGCTCGCGGCCGCCACGGTCGCGGTGGTCGCCCCGGCTTACCAGGGAGAGTCGTACCTCGTGTTGAATCACGGTCGTGCCTAGCGGCACCGCGTGAACAGAGCCGCTCCACGTCGCCGGCACATGGTCGCGGAGCCCACGGCGGGCGCGTTGCGGGTCCCGACGCGGTGATCGGGGCACCGATCTGCAGGCACACTTGATCCCATGCGAGTCGCTGCAGCAATCGAGGGCTGGTCGGGTGTCCCGGCGCACGAGGCCCGCCGCATCGTCGAGAGGGCGTGGCGCGAGGCGGCCCCCGGCATCGACGTGGTCACCGTGCTGCTGGGCGACGGTGGGCCGCGCAGCGCCGACAGCGTCGCCGGGCCCCTCCGCACACTTGAGCGCGTCACCGTCGCTGACACCTACGAGGGCCTCATGCTCGCGCCCGCCGGCGGCGCCCTGCGATGGGATCCGACCTCCCTGGGCTCAGCTTTGCGCGCGATCGCCGTGGACGACGCGGAGCCGAAGCGGGTGATCGTCCCCCTGGGGGATGAGCCGCCGGCCGGCGACGCGATCGACCTCTGGGGCACGTCGCTCGAGGAGATGCGAGCCGCCGCGCGCGGCCTCGACATCACCGCGCTCGTGTCCGCCGACCGACCCTTGCTGGGCTTCCACGGCATGAGCGCGGCCGTCCGGGAGGGACGCGAGGGTGATCGCGCGCTTGCGATCGCCGCGCAGGCCCAAGAGGAGCGGTGGCGCCTGAGGGCCGCCGAGGCCGACGAAATCGTGGCCGCGCGCGAGCTGCTCGCGAGCCCCCGCAGGCTCTCGGACCAGCCGCGCACCGGTGCCGCGGGCGGCCTCGCGTACTGCCTCGCCGCGCTCGGCGCCCGCCTCGAGGCCGGTTCGCACTCGCTCGCGCGGTGGGCGGGCCTGCCCGAGGCTGTCCAGCATGCCGACGTGGTCATCGCCGTCGTCGACACCCTGTCGCATGCGGCCCTCGATCACGGCGCCGCAGCCCCTGTGGGCGGGCTGGCGGCCGCGAGGGGGGTCCCTGCGGTCGTCGTGACGGGCGACTCGCACGTCGGCAAGCGCGACCTCATGGCGGCAGGGATTCACGGCACGCATCAGGGCGACTCCGGGCCCGAGGGCCTCGCCGACGCCGTGTCCAGGGCCGCCCGTACCTGGACTCCCGCGCGCTGAGGCAGGGCATCGCACTCAACGCTGGGAAAGACGCAGGAAATCTGCGTGCGAAATCGGGCACAACCGGGACACGTCAGGCGTTCCTATGTGCAGGACCCGGCGGTCATCCCTCAGCGGCCGTCGGGTCCGTTCTCCCGCCTACACGCGCGCGGTCGTCGCCAGGGCTTGCGCAGCGTCGTATTGTTGTAGACGGAACAACGAAAGGAAGTGGCCATGGCCGACACCGCCACCGAGGAGAAGACGCACGGCGTCGTCATCACCGACACCGCCGCCGCGAAGGTCAAGAGCCTTCTCGAGCAGGAGGGTCGCGACGACCTCCGCCTGCGCCTCGCCGTGCAGCCGGGCGGCTGCTCGGGCCTGATCTACCAGCTGTACTTCGACGAGCGCACGCTCGACGGCGACGCGATCCGCGACTTCGACGGGGTCGGCGTCGTCGTCGACAAGATGTCGGTGCCGTACCTCGACGGTGCGACCATCGACTTCTCGGACACCATCGAGAAGCAGGGCTTCACGATCGACAACCCCAACGCGTCGAGCTCGTGCGCGTGCGGAGACTCGTTCGCCTGATCCTCGGATCACACGGATTCCACGAAGGACGGTGAGGGCCAGCAGGCCCCGCCGTCCTTCGTCGTTCCCGGGAGGCTCGGCGCCAGGACGATGCGGTGGCCCGGGGGAGCGGTCCGCCCTAGTCGTTCACCCGTCCCCAGGCGGGCTGCTCCTCGGCGACCTCGCCGCGGCCGGCGAGCCCCGCATCGGACCTGGCATCCGCGATGACGCGGGGGAGCAGCGCGAGGAAGCGGTCGACCGCCGCATCGTCCACGCCTGGGTGGAGCCCGATGCGGATGTTGCCCGTCGACGGCGATCCGATCGCGGAGAGCACGCGCGAGGGCTCGAAGCCGTCGTGCTCGCATGCCGATCCCGAGCCGATCGCGATGCCCTCCTTGTCGAGCCGACCGAGGACGGCCTCGCCGTCGACGCCGTCGCACACCAGGGTCACGAGGTGGGGCGCGCGCTCGATCGGGTCGCCCACCACGCGCACGCCGTCCATCCGCGCGGCCTCGGAACGGATGCGCTCGACGAGTGCGGAGAGTCGCTGCTCCACCGAGGCGAGATTCTCCATCCGCTCCTGGAGCGCGACCGCGGAGGCGAGGATGAGCGGCACGGAGACGCCCCCTGCCTCCCACCCCGAGCGCTCGGGCCATGCGGGCAGCCAACGGGTGCGCGAGCGAACCGCGAGCACGCCGACGCCCTGGGGGCCGCCCCAGTCGGCGGGGTTGGCCACGATCGCGTCCCACGCGGCGGGCGTCTCCATGTGCCCGATCGAGGCGGTCGCGTCCACGACGAGCGGAACCTCGTGCGCGGCGGTCACCTCGTGCACGGCATCGAGCCGCTGGGACGTGCCGAGCTCGTGGTTGACGTGCTCGACTGCTGCGAGCGTCACGTCCGGATAGTCCAGTGCGGCGGCGAATGCCTCGAGATCAAGATGACCGTGCTCGTCGACCTGCACGGTCTCCACGTGACCGCTCGAGTAGTAGTAGGCCGCGTGGAGGGTCGCGTCGCGCTCGACCGCGGATGCGACGATCCGCTCGCGGCCGCGGCGGGCGGTGTGGACCGCGCCCACCACGCGCTCGAGCGCGATCACGGGGCTGGGGGAGAAGGCCACCTCATGCGAGGGGCAGCCCAGGACGTCGGCGATCGCCTCCCGCGAGCCCTCGACGAGCCCCTGGGCTCGCCGTGACTCGGCGTGGAGCCGCCGGGGATCCGCCCATCCGTCCGCAAAACCGGCGCGAACGGCCTCAAGGGCGCGCGAAGTCATCGGAGCGCTGCCGCTCGCGTCGAGAAATGTGCGAGTCTGCGCCATAGGACCAAAGTACCGCGCGCTATGCTGTGGACGTGTCCCCAAATACTCGTACCCGTATGCTCAGGCGCACCCTGACCGTGACCGGGCTCGCAGGCGTGGCAGCGTTGCTCGCCGGATGCTCGACCGGAATTGAGAACGGCGCGCTTCCCTCCACCCCGGAGATCACCAATCACACCGGCACGATCATCGAGCTGTGGAACGGCTCGTGGATCGCAGGGCTGGTGGTCGGCGTGATCACCTGGGGCCTGATCCTGTGGGCCGTCGCCGTCTACCGCAAGCGCAAGGACGACGACCAGCTGCCCAAGCAGACCAGGGCGAACGTTCCGCTCGAGCTGATGTACACCATCGTCCCGATCATCATGGTCGGCGTGCTGTTCACCTGGACCGTGCGCGGCGTGTGGGAGATCAAGGACGTCTCGGCAGAGCCCGACGTCGAGATCCAGGTCATCGGCAAGCAGTGGTCGTGGGATTTCAACTACCTGACCGACGACGTGCACTCGATCGGCGTCCAGGCGCAGCTCACCGGTGAGGAGGGCGTCGAGGAGACGCTGCCCACCCTGTACCTGCCGGTCGGCGAGACGGTCGAGTTCACGCTCAACTCGCGCGACGTCATCCACTCGTTCTGGATCCCGGCGTTCCTCTACAAGGAGGACACGATCCCCGGAAAGACCAACGTCTTCCAGGTGATCCCCCAGGAGGAGGGCACCTACCAGGGCAAGTGCGCCGAGCTGTGCGGCGAGTACCACGCGTCCATGCTGTTCAACGTGAAGGTCGTCTCCCGCGAGGAGTACGACGCCTACATCGAGTCCCTGCGCGACGCGGGCCAGACCGGCACCATCGGCCTCGAGTACTCGCGCGACCAGGCCGTGCAGATCGGCATCGAGGAGAGTGAGGAGTGATGGCTACCGTCGCCTTCGAGGAGCCAGGCGCTCTTGAGTCCACGCGGTCCATCCCGGCCGCCCCCAGCCGCTCGGGCTCGCAGGTCATCAAGTGGATCACCTCCACCGACCACAAGACCATCGGCTACATGTACCTGGTCACGTCGTTCGGCTTCTTCGTGATCGGAGGACTGCTCGCGCTGCTTATCCGCGCGGAGCTGTTCGAGCCCGGCATCCAGATCGTCCAGTCGGCTGAGCAGTACAACCAGCTGTTCACGATGCACGGCACGATCATGCTGCTGCTGTTCGCGACGCCGCTCTTCGCCGGCTTCGCCAACGTGATCATGCCGCTCCAGATCGGCGCACCCGACGTCGCCTTCCCGCGACTCAACATGTTCGCCTACTGGCTGTACCTCTTCGGTGGCCTCATCGCCGTCGCCGGCTTCTTCACGCCGGCGGGTGCCGCGTCGTTCGGATGGTTCGCGTATGCGCCGCTGTCCAACGCGATCTACTCGCCCGGCGTCGGCGGCAACCTGTGGGTATTCGGCCTCGCGCTCGGTGGCTTCGGCACGATCCTCGGTTCGGTCAACTTCATCACGACGATCGTGACGATGCGCGCCCCCGGCATGACGATGTTCCGCATGCCGATCTTCACGTGGAACACCCTCGTGACGTCGATGCTCGTCATCATCGCGTTCCCGCCGCTCGCCTCCGCACTGTTCGCGCTCGGCGCGGACCGTGTGCTCGGCGCGCAGGTCTTCAACCCCGACAACGGGGGAGCGATCCTGTGGCAGCACCTCTTCTGGTTCTTCGGTCACCCTGAGGTCTACATCATCGCCCTGCCGTTCTTCGGCATCGTCTCCGAGATCTTCCCGGTCTTCAGCCGCAAGCCGCTGTTCGGCTACCACGGCCTCGTCTACGCGACCATCGCGATCGCTGCGCTGTCCGTGTCCGTGTGGGCGCACCACATGTACGTCACGGGTGCGGTGCTGCTGCCGTTCTTCTCGTTCATGACGATGCTGATCGCGGTCCCGACAGGTGTGAAGTTCTACAACTGGATCGGCACGATGTGGCGAGGGAAGATCGTCATGGCCACGCCGATGCTGTGGTCCGTCGGCTTCCTGGTCACCTTCCTCTTCGGTGGCCTCACCGGCATCATCCTGTCCTCGCCGGTGCTCGACTTCCCGGTCTCCGACTCGTACTTCGTGGTCGCGCACTTCCACTACGTCGTGTTCGGCACGGTCGTCTTCGCGATGTTCGCGGGCTTCTACTTCTGGTGGCCCAAGTTCACCGGCAAGATGCTCAACGAGACGTGGGGCAAGGTCCACTTCTGGATCCTCTTCTTCGGATTCCACACGACGTTCCTGGTCCAGCACTGGCTCGGCGCCGAGGGCATGGCACGACGCTACGTCGACTACCTGCCCGAGGACGGCTTCACCTGGATGAACCAGCTGTCGACCGTGGGCGCGTTCCTCACCGCCATCTCGACGCTGCCGTTCTTCTGGAACATCTACATCACACACAAGAAGGCGCCCAAGGTCACCGTGGACGACCCGTGGGGCTTCGGCGGCTCGCTCGAGTGGGCGACGTCGTGCCCGCCCCCGCGGCACAACTTCACGTCGATCCCGCGCATCCGCTCGGAGCGCCCCGCGTTCGACCTGCACCACCCCGAGGTCGCCGCGATCGATCACGCGGGCGAGGCGGCCTTCGCGACCGTCGGTGCCTCGTCAGAGGCCTCCGGCGAGACCAAGTCCACCGCGGTCGACGCCGCAGACGAGAAGTAGGAGAGCGCTGACATGAAGATCGAAGCGAATGTCTTCTTCCTGCCGGGCCTCTTCTTCCTGCTGATCGCCTTCATCTACGGATTCCTCACGGACTTCCAGGAGATGGTCGGCTTCCCCGCGATCCTGCTCACCGCGGGCCTCGCGCTCATGGTCGGCGTCTACTTCAAGATGCTCGAGCGGCGCCACGGCGTACGCGCCGAGGACCGCGAGGATGGCGAGATCGCCGAGCTGTCCGGCGACCAGGGCCTCTACGCCCCGTGGAGCTGGTGGCCGCTGGTGCTCGCCCTCGGCGGTGCGATCGCCTTCGTCGCCATGGCTGTGGGCTGGTGGCTCATGGTTCCCGCGGCGATGGTCGGCACCGTCGGCCTCGTCGGCTGGGTGATGGAGTTCTCGACGGGACGCTTCGCGCACTGACCCGTCGCACGCACCTCGACGGTGCGATCACGAAGGCCCCCGGCTTGCGAGCCGGGGGCCTTCGTGCGGTCAGGGGCGGGCCGTCGGCCCTACTGCGCTGCGTCACACCTGGGGCAGCCGGACGGAGCCGGCCGCTCCTCCATGACGCAGAGCGCGGTCTCGATCTCGAGCCACTCGGCCGTGGTCATCCGCAGCTGCACGAACTGCGGATGAATCGGGAACCGCTCGCGGGAGGGCTTGGGTCGGGCGACGAGCCGCGCGGCCATCGCCGCGTCGAGGCGCGAGACGAGGTCGTGGGAATCCACGCCGTCGAGCACATGCGAGTCGTCGTGCCCGCAGCTGCGATGCAGGCTCGCCACGAGCGGCTCGTCGAAGGTGAGCAGGAGCCACTGGTCCACGGTCTGCGGGGTGCCGCACCACGCATAGGTGCGCGCGTAGGCGTCCATGTCGGGCGGGGTCGTGTCGCGCCACTCGGTGAGGCTCTCGGGCTCGAGCAGGGGAGCGAAGGGGCTGGGCATAGGGGTCTCCTTGTTCGTGCCGGCCCCGTGTGGACCGGATCAACAAGGAAGGCGCCGCTCGCGCATCGTCTGCTCATCTTAGCGGCCGCAGGAGCGCGTGTGAGGGCCTTGGAGGCTCCGCCTGGCGCCCGATTACACCTGAGATGCCTGCAGGAGGCTGAGACGGCCTGAGACGCGCGAAGGGCGGGCCTCCCGAAGGGGAGACCCGCCCGTGAGGCCGGTGAAGGCGGCGCGTCAGAGGACGATGAGGCCCTCGGTCGACGTGGCCTTGGTGAAGCGCGCCTGGACGTTGCCCCAGTCCACGACGTTCCACCACGCCTTGACGTAGTCCGCCTTGACGTTGCGGTACTGGAGGTAGAAGGCGTGCTCCCACATGTCGAGCATGAGCAGCGGGATGAGGCCGACGGGGACGTTGCCCTGCTGGTCGTACAGCTGCACGATGACGAGCTTCTTGCCGATGGTGTCCCACGCGAGGATCGACCAGCCGGAGCCCATGATGGTCATCGCGTTGTTGGTGAAGTGCGCGACGAACTTGTCGAAGGACCCGAAGTTGTCGTCGATCGCCGCGGCGAGCTCGCCGACCGGCTTGTCGCCGCCCTCGGGGGACATGTTGGTCCAGAAGATCGAGTGGTTCGTGTGGCCACCGAGGTTGAAGGCCAGCGCCTTCTCGAGACCCGCGATCGCGCCGAAGTTGTCGGTGTCGCGCGCCTCCGCCATCTTCTCGAGGGCGGTGTTCGCACCCGCGACGTAGGCGGCGTGGTGCTTGCTGTGGTGCAGCTCCATGATCTGACCAGCGATGTGCGGGTCCAGTGCGCCGTAGTCGTACGTGAGATCCGGCAGGCTGTAGTCGGCCATTCTTCCTCCTTCTCAGGCCCCGTCAGCGGGGCGATGTGATCCTGCGAGGCCGACGCTAGTCCGCATCGTGCCTTCCTGCTGTGCAACCGACGAGCGGCCTCAGTTGTTCCTGGTTCGCGCTGCGATCCGTGAATTCTGAGACAACTGTCAGAGATGACGAGAGCCCGGAGGCGCACCGCACTCGCGGCGCTCCTCCGGGCTCGTCGATTGAGACGTGACCGTCAGTCCTTCGTGGCTTCGGCCATCGGTGCGGCCTCGTCCTCGTGGGACTCGTCGTGCGCGCCGTGGTGGTGCTGGGCGGCTGCGTACTCCGCGGGTGTCACGGGCTCGACCCGGTCCTCGAAGTAGAAGCGCGACAGGCGTGCCTTGAAGCGCTGCCAGCGCATGCCCTTGCGGCGCACTCCGGCCTCGTTGTACTCGGACGGGGCCTCGAACGGTGTGATGTTCTCGTAGTTGACGCGCAGCCACAGCTCCTCGTCGCTGAGCGGCTCGTGCACCTCGATGTACTCGCCGTGCTCGTGACGGACGATGCGGCCCGTCTCGTGGCCGTGGAGCACGAGCTCCCGGTCCTTGCGCTGGAGACCCATCGCGATGCGCTTGGTGACCCAGAACAGCGTCGGCGGGACCACGAAGATCGCGATGCGGAACGTCCACGTGAGGTCGTTGAGCGACAGATGGAACAGGTTCGCGATGATGTCGTTCGAGCCCTCCATCGCGAGGATCATGTAGAACGAGATCAGCGCGACGCCGATGCCGGTGCGAGTCGGCGCGTTGCGCGGACGGTCGAGCACGTGCTTCTCGCCGCGGTCGCCCGTCGCCCAGGCCTCGATCCACGGGTACAGCGCCAGGATGCCGAAGAACAGCCCCGGGATGATCACCGCGGGGATGAGGATGTTCATCGGAAGGGTGAGGCCCCAGATCTCCCATTCGAACGGGATCGGGCCCAGCCAGCCGGGCATGAGGCGCAGCGCGCCGTCGACGAACAGGATGTACCAGTCGGGCTGCGTTCCCGCGGAGACCGGCGACGGGTCGTACGGGCCGTAGTTCCACACCGGGTTGATGGTGAACAGTGCGCCGAGGATCGCGATGATGCCGAACACGACGAAGAAGAAGCCACCCGCCTTCGCGGTGTACACCGGGAACAGCGGGAGACCCACCACGTTCTTGTGCGTGCGTCCGCCACCCGGGTACTGCGTGTGCTTGTGCAGGAACACCAGGAACAGGTGGACCGCGACGAGCGCGAGGATGAGGCCAGGCACCAGCAGGATGTGCGCCGTGAACAGGCGCGGGATCAGCACCTCGCCCGGGAACTCCCCGCCGAACAGCCAGAACGAGATGTACGAGCCGAGGATCGGCACGGACTTGATCACGCCGTCGATGATGCGCAGACCGTTGCCGGAGAGCACGTCGTCGGGGAGCGAGTAGCCGGTGAAGCCCGCCGCGAGGGACAGGATCATCAGCGTGAAGCCGACGAGCCAGTTGAGCTCGCGGGGCTTGCGGAATGCGCCGGTGAAGAACACGCGCGCCATGTGGATCACGATGGCCGCGGTGAACATCAGCGCCGCCCAGTGGTGGATCTGGCGCATGAGGAGGCCGCCGGGGACCTCGAACGACATGTGCAGCGTCGACTCGAAGGCCTTCGACATCTCGACGCCCTGCATCGTCTCGAGCGGGCCCTCGTACTCGACGATCGTCATCGACGGCTCGAAGTACGCCGTGATGAAGACGCCCGAGAGGAGCAGGACGACGAACGAGTACAGCGCGACCTCGCCGAGCATGAACGACCAGTGGTCGGGGAACAGCTTGCGCGAGAAGTACTTGACCAGCGCACCGATGCCGGTGCGCTCGTCGACGTAGTTGGCGGTGCCGGAAGCGGCAGCGTTGAGCTTGGCGCCCATCAGTGGCTCGTCTCCTCGTCCTCGGTCGAGTCATCTCCCATGAGGCGGTCCCAGAAGCTGGGGCCGACGGGCTCGTGGAAGTCGGACTTGGCCACGATGTAGCCGTCGTCGTCCACCTCGATCGGCAGCTGCGGAAGCGGCCTCTTCGCGGGGCCGAAGACGACCTTCGCGCCGTCCGAGACGTCGAACGTCGACTGGTGGCACGGGCACAGCAGGTGGTGCGTCTGCTGCTCGTACAGCGCCACGGGGCAGCCGACGTGGGTGCAGATCTTGGAGTACGCGACGATCCCGTCGAAGGACCAGTCCTCGCGTCCCTCCTGGATCTTGAGGTCCTCGGGGTTGAGGCGGACCAGGAGGACGACGGCCTTGGCCTTCTCCTCGATCTTGTGGTGCTCGAGATCGACGAGTCCGTCCGGGATCACGTGGAAGGCGGAGCCGATCGTGACGTCGGAGGCCTTGATGGGCGACCCGTCGGGGTCGCGCGTGAGGCGGACGCCCTTGGCCCACATGGTGTGGCGGAACGCGGAGACGTTCCAGTCGCCGCCCATCGAGCCGATCTGCGGCACGAGCAGCGACAGGGGAGCGATCGCCAGTGCCGTGATGAGCGAGCCCTTGAGGAGGCTGCGGCGCTTGGGGCCGGTGAGGCCGGAGTCCTCCGCGCCGTCCTTGAGGTTCTGGATCGCGCCCTCGCGCGCCTCGTCGGAGGAGCGCATGGGGTGGCGGTCCTCGACCATCTCGTGGTCGCGCATGAGCGTCTTGGCCCAGTGGATCGCGCCGATGCCGATGCCGAGCATCGCGAGAGCGATGCCGAGACCGAGCACGGCCGTGAAGTTGCGGATGGACTCGACGGTGTCGCCCATGTCCATGCCGAAGTAGCCGACGAGGGCGATGATCGTGCCCACGATCGACAGGCCGAAGATCGCGGCAGTCTGACGCTCAGCCTTGTCCGCGGCCTTCGGGTCGACGTCCGCCTTGCGTGGTCGGTGGTGGGGAACGCCTGGGTCCTGGAACTCCTGCTCCGCTCCCGGCTCGGTGGTGTTCTCGAGGCTCATGAGGAGCGTGCTCCGATCCAGACAGTGCTTGCGATGAGGAGGCCGATGCCGACGATCCAGGCCCACCAGCCCTCGGCCACGGGGCCGATGGCGCCGAGCGAGAGACCGCCGGGGGAGCCGTCGCGCTGCGCGACCAGGTACGCGATGATGTCGCGCTTGCCTTCCTCGGTGATGTTGGCGTTGTTGAACACCGGCATGGACTGCGGGCCGGTGAGCATCGCCTCGTAGATGTGGGTCGGCGTCGTCTCCATGAGCGACGGCGCGAACTTGCCCTGCGTGAGGGCGCCGCCGCCACCGACCGAGCCGTGACACATGGCGCAGTTGGTGCGGAACAGCTCCATACCGGCGGCCGCGTCCCCGAGCTCGGGATCGACCTGCTCAGCCGTCGGAACCGACGGGCCAGAGCCGAGCGAGGCGACGTAGGCCGCGAGCTGAGCGATCTCCTCCTCGGAGAAGACGACGTCCTTCGCGGGAGCCTGCGGACCGGAGGCCTGCATCGGCATGCGGCCCGTGCCGACCTGGAAGTCGACCGCAGCCGCGCCGACGCCCACGAGGGACGGCGCGACGCCGTCCTGGCCCTCGGCATCGAGGCCGTGGCACGTGGCGCAGTTCGAGGAGAACAGCTTCTGGCCCTCTTCCACGTCGGAGGCCGACGCGGTGGTGGCCTCGGCCGACTGGGAGGTGATGACGGCTCCGACTCCGGTGAGGAGGGCGAGGAGCATGAGCACAAGGATCAGCGGGGCAGCCTTGTGATAACGCTTGCGTGCGAGTGCGTGCATTGTCGGGGGAAGCCTTACTGAACCAGGTAGACGACGGCGAAAAGGGCGATCCACACCACGTCGACGAAGTGCCAGTAGTACGACACGACGATGGTGGTGGTGGCCTCGTGAGAGGTGAACTTCTTGGCGGCGAACGAGCGCGCGAGCACGAAGAGCATCGCGATGAGGCCACCGATGACGTGGAGACCGTGGAAGCCGGTCGCCAGGTAGAAGACCGATCCGTACGGGCTCGAGGAGATCGTGATGCCCTCGGACACGAGAGTCGCGTACTCGAAGACCTGGCCGGCGACGAACACCGAGCCCATCAGGTACGTCAGCACGAACCACTCGTGCATTCCCCAGCCCTTGACCTGCCAGATCGAGCCGGTGCGTCGTCGCTGATAGCGCTCCGCGGCGAAGACTCCGGCCTGCGCGGTGAACGAGCTCAGGACCAGGACCACAGTGAAGAACAGGGCGGTCGGGATCTTGAGGAGCTGGGTCGACTCCTCCCACACATCGGGCACCTGAGCGCGAAGCGTGAAGTACATCGCGAACAGACCCGCGAAGAACATCAGCTCGGAGCTCAGCCACACGATGGTTCCAACAGCCACCTGGTTGGGGCGGGTCGCGTGAATCGGCGACGGCACCGTCGTTGCATGGGACATAGGTCCTATTAAAGCGCACTGAGGGTTGACATGGCATCAACCGGAGGGGCGCGTTCCTCTCACTCCGTGCGCGTGGCAGTATGGCGTCATGAGCGACCTGCAGACCAGGGACGAGAATGCCCTCGATACCGCCACCGCGCGGATCCTGCTCTATTCGGACGACCGCAACGCGCGCGAGAAGGTGCGTTTCGCCGTCGGTTCGACCGCCGGAGCCCGGCCTCTCGAGTGGCTCGAGACCGCGACGCATGAGGCGACCGTCACCGCGCTGGACGGAGACGCGTTCGATCTCGTGATCCTTGACGGCGAGGCCGCCAAGGTCGGGGGCATGGGCATCGCGCGGCAGATGAAGCACGAGATGTTCACCGTGCCGCCGATCCTGCTTCTCGTGGGGCGCCCGGGAGACGCGTGGCTCGCCACCTGGTCGGAGGCCGACGCGGCTGTGTCGCACCCTCTCGACCCCTTCGCGGTGCGCGAGGCGGTCCTCGAGCTCCTCGCCAAGTAGGGCGCACGCATGGCGACCCTCCAGGAGCTCCTGTCCAAGCTGGTCGAGCACCAGGACCTGACCGCGGATGAGACCGCGAGCGTGATGGACCAGATCCTCACCGACTCCGCCTCGCCTGTGACAGTGGCGGCTCTGCTTGCGGCGCTGCGGGTGAAGCGTGAGACCTCCGAGGAGGTCGCGGGCCTCGCAGCCGCGATGCTCGAGCACGCGGTGCGCTTCGAGGTTCCGGTGCGCT
This sequence comes from Demequina sp. NBRC 110054, assembly GCF_002090115.1. Taxonomy (NCBI): domain Bacteria; kingdom Bacillati; phylum Actinomycetota; class Actinomycetes; order Micrococcales; family Demequinaceae; genus Demequina; species Demequina sp. NBRC 110054. The sequence continues at coordinate 438,624 of NZ_BBRK01000005.1, read as the reverse complement.
CCGTCGACATCGTTGGCACCGGGGGCGACGGCGCTCATACCGTCAACATCTCCACCATGGCGTCGCTCGTGATCGCCGGCGCGGGTCTCACCGTGGTCAAGCACGGCAACCGCGCCGCGACGTCGAAGTCGGGTTCCGCCGATGTCCTCGCTGAGCTCGGAGTGCGCCTCGACCTGCCGGTCGAGCGCGTCAAGGAGCTCGCGACGGAGGTGGGCATCACGTTCTGCTTCGCGCAGGTGTTCCACCCCTCGATGCGTTTCGCGATGCCGATCCGCAAGGAGATCGGCGTCCCCACGACGTTCAACATCCTCGGTCCGCTCACCAACCCTGCGCAGCCCGAGGCGACCGCGATCGGCTCGTCGTCGATGCGCGTCTCGCCTGTGCTTGCCGGCGTGATCGCCGCACAGGGTCGCGAGGCTCTCGTGTTCCATGGGGACGACGGCCTCGACGAGCTAGCCGCCACCGGCGGCGCGACCGTGTGGGAGGTGCGCGCGGGCGAGGTCTCCGAGCTGCGCTTGGACGCCGTGCGTGACCTAGGCCTGCCCCAGATCACGGTCGAGGACCTGCGCGGCGGTGAGCCGGCCGAGAATGCGGCGATCGCGCGGAAGATGCTCTCAGGCGCCACGGGGCCCGTGCGTGACACCGTGATCCTCAATGCGGCCGCGGGCATGGTCGCAGATGCGACGCTGCCCGGCACGGCGAGCGGTTCGCTCGTCGAGCGTTTCGAGGCGGGCATGGCGCTTGCCGCGAAGTCGATCGACGAGGGGCGCGCGAGCGACGTCCTCGATCGCTGGGTCGCGGCCACCCAGGCATAGACGCGCGCGGCACGACCCCGTTGCGGCCGGCATGCGCCGGGGCGGTGTGGAATTCGCGACGACCCAGGCGTGGACCCGCCGCGCCTCGGGTGGTGCGTCTCAGTAGGTGACCGACGACCTGCGGCTGTCGACCACCTTCGCGCGATCGTCCTTGCGAGCACGCACCCATGAGGCGTGCCTCCCTGCGCCGTCGAGCGGCTGCGCCCAGTCGCCGTCCACGTAGAGCAGGCGGGTTCCCGGGCGCTCGAGCCAACGGGCGAGCATCTCCTGCTCCTCGATCAGCGGCTCGGCGACATCGAGCGTGGCCCATGCCTCGCGCAGGCGGTCCGCGGTCTCCCACACGTTCTCGGTGACGTGGCGCGAACCCGCGAGCAGGCCGTTGCTGACGGAGACGAGATCCCAGCCATCGTCGGCGGCGCGAGCCGCGACGAGGCTGACCCGCCGCAGCGCCTCGAGCCGCTGGCCCCTCATCGAGCCCTCGATCAGTGCGCTGACCCCGTCCCTGAGCTCGGCGGCGCGCTCGTAGTCGAGCCGCTCGGCGTGCGACGCGATCTCCGCGCTCAGCGCTGCGACGACGGTGGAGGGGTCGTGGTTCATCGCCATCCGCGCGGCCTCGACGGCGTCGCCGTAACCCGCGTCCGCCCCCCGTTGGCACGGCGCCGAGCACTGTCCCAGGTCCTTGAGCAGGCACGCGCGTGCGAGCTTGCGGGGCACGATCGGGAGGCGCGTGGTGCACGTGCGCAGCGACAGCGCGAGCTCGAGCACCTCGATCGCGGCCCTCGCGTCACCCGCACCGCGCATGGGCCCCAGCACTCCCTCGGCTCCGGCGATCGCGCGCGAGACCGACAGCCGCGGGTACGGCTCGGAGGTGAGCTTGACCCATACGGTGCGCTCGGGTCGCGCCGAGCGCCTGTTGTACCGCGGACGGTGCTCCTCGATCAGGCGCACCTCACGCACATTCGCCTCGATCTCGGTCGCGCACACATGGGTGTCGACGTCGACAGCGAGCTCGAGCATCTCGCGGATCTGGCGGCGCTGCTCTCCCCGGGTGAAGTAGCTCTTCACTCGCGAGCGCAGGTTCTTGGACGTGCCGACGTAGAGCCGCTCGCCTCGCGGCCCCCGGAACACGTACACGCCGGGCTTGGAGGGGACCTTGTCCGCGAGCACGGCCTTCTTGCGGAGCTTCTCCGGCATGGGGTTGCGCAGCGAGTCCAGGTCCTCCCGGTGCGTGATCCCGAATCTCGCGAGGCGCTCGAGCATGCCGTGCAGCACCTCGGAGGTCGCGCGCGCGTCCTCGAGCGCGCGGTGGTTGGGGGTCACCTGGGTGCCGAACACGCGCGCCAGGGTCCCGAGCTTCTTGTTCGGGGCCTCCTCCTTGGTGGTGGCGCGACGAGCCAGCACGAGGGTGTCCACGACCTCGTTTCCCGGCCACGCGTACTCGTGCGCCCTGCACGCGGCCTTGAGGAAGCCCACGTCGAACCTCGCGTTGTGCGCGACGAGGACCGCGTCACCGAGGAACTCGAGGAACGCGGGGAGTACCTGCTCGATCCGGGGTGCGGCGTAGACCATCGCGTCGGTGATCCCCGTCAGCGCGACGATCATCGGTGGGATGGGTGCGCCCGGGTCCACGAGAGTCTGGAACTCGCCGAGCACCTCGCCGCCGCGGGTCTTGACCGCACCGATCTCGGTGATCGCCGATGTCTCAGGCGAGCCGCCGGTCGTCTCAAGGTCGACCACGACGAACGTGGTCGCGGAGAGCGGCTCCCCGATGTCCTCGAGGCTGCGCTGCGTGCCTGAGAGGAGTCGCGAGAGGTCGGGCGTGGTCATGGAAGGACGGTACGTCACGGGTCCGACACGTACGCGAGGGCCGAGGACGCGACGCGCTTCTCAAGGCGTGACGCGCCTCTCCAGGGGCGTCGCCGCGGCGCCGCTGGAGCGCGTCTCCCGGTCGCCCGGCTTACGCGGGAACCCCACCGCGTCACACCGCGCGGCAGTCGATGTCAGACCCCTTGCCTAGCGTGAAAGCCATGTTGATCGATTGCGATACGTGCGAGGTGCGCGGCCGTGCGTGCGGCGACTGTGTGGTCAGCTTCCTGACCATCCCCGTGAGGCCCGGAGCCACCTCCGCGCCCGTCGGTGCCGACGAGACGTCGAGCGCCCAGGAACCCGTCGAGATGGACCATGACCAGATGAAGGCGGTCGCGAACCTCGCTGCGGGCGGGCTCATCGCTCCGCTGAGACTCGTGGAACGGCGCAGAGCAGGCTGACGACCCGAGCTGGGTGACGGCGCGGGCCAGTTGTAGGCGAGAACAGGCTGGCGCCGTGAGTATGGCTTCAGCGCGCTGTCAGCGCGTCAGGTACAGGTCCTCGATCTGCCCGGCGAAGTCCTTCAGCACCTGTGCCCGCTTCACCTTGAGCGACGGCGTCAAATAGCCGTTGTCCACCGTGAAGTCGTCGAGCAGGATCTCGTACTTGCGGATCGACTCCGCCCTCGACACCGCCTTGTTGGCGCGCGCGACAGCCCTGTCCATGTGCTCGCGCACGACGGGGTGCTTCGCGGCCTCGGCGGGCGTCATCTCGGGCAGCTCCTTGCCCTTGAGCCATCCGGGGAGAGCCTCGGCATCGAGCGTGACGAGCGCGGCGATGAACGGCTTGCCGTCTCCCACGACGACGCACTGGTCGACGAGCGGATAGGCGCGGAGCCGGTCCTCGAGCACCGCCGGCGCGACGTTCTTGCCGCCCGCCGTGACGATGATCTCCTTCTTGCGACCGGTGATCGTCAGGAAGCCGTCGTCGTCGATCGTGCCGATGTCGCCCGTGGCGAACCAGCCGTCGACCATCGCGGCGGCCGTGGCCTCGGGGTTGCGGTGGTAGCCCTTGAAGAGCATCTCGCCGCGCATCATGATCTCTCCGTCGTCGGCGACCTTCGCCTCCATGCCGGGCAGCACCTTTCCGACGGTGCCGATCTTGGAGACATCGGGTCGGTTCACGTGCGAGGCCGCGTTGACCTCGGTGAGGCCGTAGCCCTCCATCACGTGCAGGCCGAGACCGCCGTAGAAGTGCCCCAGGCGGTCGCCGAGCGGCGCGGAGCCGGAGATCGCCCAGCGCGCGTTGCCGCCGAGCACGTCGACGATCTTGGACAGCACCAGTCGGTAGGCCACCGCGTGCTGGGCGCGCAGCATCGGCGACGGACCCTTCTTGGTCCCAAGCGCCTTGGAGTAGTCGATGGACTGCTTCGCGGCCCACCGGAAGATCTTCACCTTGCCGCCCGCGGCGGCCTTCTGCTCAGCCGAGTTGTAGACCTTCTCGAACACCCGCGGCACCGCGAGCAGGAGCGTCGGCTTGAACGTGCCGAGCAGCGGCACGAGCTTCTTGGAATCGGGGCAGTAGCCGATCACCGTGCCCGACGCGAGCAACACGACCTCGACGAGCCTCGCGAGCGAGTGCGCGAGCGTCATGAACAGCACTGTGGAGGCGCCCTCGCTCAGCAGCACCGGGGCGAGCTCCTGCTGGATCCCGACGGTGTGACGGACGTAGTTGAAGTGGGTGAGCTGCACGCCCTTCGGACGTCCGGTCGTGCCGGACGTGTAGATGATCGTCGCGATGTCGTCGTGCCCGGCGAGCTCCACACGGCGGTTGAGCTCCGCGTCCGGTACCTCGCGACCCGCGGCGATGAGGTCGTCGATCGCGCCCTCGTCCATGACGAGCACATGCGTGAGCGGGCTCTCGGAGTCGGCGGACACGGAGCGGGCGAGCTCCGCGTGGTGGGCGGTCTCGACGACGATGGTCGAGACCTCGGCGTCCGAGGTGATCCAGTCGATCTGGGACGCGGAGGACGTGTCGTAGATGGGCACCGGCAGCGCCGCGACGGACCACAGCGCGAGGTCGACGATCGACCACTCGTAGCGGGTACGGGCCATGATGGACACGGCGTCCCCGGGCTTGACGCCCCGAGCGATGAAGCCCTTCGCGACGGCGTTCACGAGGGCCTGGGCCTCCGCGCCGCTGAGATCGTGCCAGACGTCATCCTCGTCGGTGTAGCGGAGCACGGTGCGATCCGCGCGCTCCTCCCACGTCCGGCGGATCATCACAGGGATGTTGGCCGCGTACTCGCGGTCGTCTGTCGGCATCGTCGCTCCCTCGTCGGTACAGCCGTTTTTCACACGATACCCTTGAGGCGCGGGGAGAAGATCAAAGGAGAGCGAGGGTCATGCACGCCATCGGAGTCGACATCGGCGGCACCAAGATCGCGGTGGGGGTCGTGGCCCCCGACGGCACGATCGTCACGAAGCTCCGCAGGGAGACGAAGCCTCAAGACCCGGCCTCGATCGACCTCGCGATCGCCGACGCGGTCAAGGAGCTCGCCAAGGACTTCGAGTTCGACTCCGTGGGACTCGCGGCAGCCGGCTTCGCCAGCTCGGACCGCAACCACATGACCTTCGCCCCGAACATCGCGTGGCGCGAGTACGCCCTCGGGGACAAGGTGCGCGAGCTCATCGGCCGCGACGACCTGGCGATCGTCGTGGAGAACGACGGCAACGCTGCCGGCTGGGCCGAGTACGTCCACGGCGCGGGCAACCACACCAGGAACATGACGATGCTGACCATCGGCACCGGCATCGGCGCCGCGCTCATCGTCAACAGCGAGCTCGTGCGCGGCGCCTACGGCTTCGCCGCCGAGGTCGGTCACATGCGAGTCGTCCCCGACGGCCACCCCTGTGGATGCGGCCTGCGTGGCTGCTTCGAGCAGTACGGCTCCGGCTCGGCGCTGACCCGGGAAGCTCGCCGCGCCGGCATCGAGCGCGAGGTGCGCGCCGCCGCGCTGCTCGAGCGCGCAGGCGGCGACGCCGCCAAGATCACGGGGCCGGACGTCACCGACGCCGCGATGGAGGGCGACGAGCTCGCGATCGAGCTGCTTCACGACCTCGGCACCTGGATCGGCATCGGATGCGCGTCGCTGTCCGCAGTCCTCGACCCCGAGGTCTTCGTGATCGGCGGCGGTGCCATCGCGGCGGGAGATCTGCTGCTCGAGCCCGCCAGGGCCGCCTATAACGACCATGTGCCCGCGCAGGCGGTGCGCCCCGTGACCCCGATCGTCGCGGCGGAGATGGGCAACGACGCCGGCATCGTGGGCGCGGCTGCCCTCGCGCGCGAGGCCGTGGGCGTCTAGGAGAGGAATCGATGTACTACGGCCTGTTCAAGCACGTCATCATCGGTCCGCCGATGAAGGCCTACTACCAGCCATGGGTCGAGGGGGCGGAGAACGTTCCCGAGACGGGTGGCGCGATCCTCGCGTCGAACCATCTGTCCTTCTCGGACTCGATCTTCCTGCCTCTTGTCCTCAAGCGGAAGGTCGTCTTCCTGGGCAAGTCCGAGTACTTCACGGGCAAGGGCGTCAAGGGGTGGGCGACCCGCGCGTTCATGGAGGGCGTGGGGACGATCCCCGTGCACCGGGGTGGCGGCAGGGCCTCCGAGGCGGCGCTGCGCACAGGTCTTCAGGTGGTCCAGGGCGGCGAGCTGCTCGGCATCTACCCCGAGGGCACCCGCAGCCCCGACGGCCGCATCTACCGCGGCAAGACAGGCGTCGCGCGCCTCGCCATCGAGGCAGGGGTCCCGATCATCCCCGTGGCCATGATCGGCACGGACGTCGCGCAGCCGATCGGGCAGAAGGTGCCCTCGCGCGCCGACATCGGAGTGCGCATCGGGAAGCCGATCGATCCGTCGGGGTACAGCGCCCAGCAGGACGACCGCGACGCGCTGCGCGAGCTCACCGACAAGGTGATCCTCGCCATCGGCGAGCTCTCCGGTCAGGAGTACGCGGATCGGGACGCCGCGCAGTTCAAGCGTGAGCTCGACAAGGGCGGCGAGAACCCGTCCGGTCGGGCCGGGGATGGTGCCGCCTCCTAGGCCCTCGGGCCGTCGGCACGGGGGAGCGCCCACCCCTATGATGGGCGAGGAATTCTTGAGACGAAATCGAAAGGAATCGCCATGTCGGTTCGCCGCGTCGCACTTCTCACCGCCGGAGGCTTCGCCCCCTGCCTCTCGTCCGCCGTCGGCGGGCTGATCGAGCGCTACACCGAGCTCGCCCCCGAGGTCGAGATCATCGCGTATGAGCACGGATACTGGGGCCTGCTGCAGGGCAAGAAGACCGTGATCGACGACGAGGTGCGCGCCCACGCGGGCCTGCTCCACGAGTTCGGTGGTTCGCCCATCGGCAACTCGCGCGTCAAGCTCACGAACGCGGCCGACTGCGTCAAGCGCGGGCTCGTCGAGGAGGGCCAGAACCCCCTCGAGGTCGCGGCCGAGCAGCTCAAGGCCGATGGTGTCGACGTCCTTCACACCATCGGTGGCGACGACACCAACACCACCGCCGCTGACCTCGCCGCGTACCTCGCCGAGCACGACTACGGCCTGACCGTGGTCGGACTTCCGAAGACGATCGACAACGACGTGGTGCCGATCCGTCAGTCGCTCGGCGCGTGGACCGCCGCCGAGGAGGCCGCGAAGTTCGGCCGCAACATCATCGGCGAGCACCGCTCCGGCCCGCGCATGCTGATCATCCACGAGGTCATGGGCCGTGCCTGCGGCTGGCTGACCGCCGCCGCCGCGAAGTCCTACCGCGAGGACCTCGAGACGCGCACCTTCCTTCCGGGCATCGGCCTGACCAAGGAGCGCTGGGACATCCACGCCGTGTACGTGCCGGAGTCGAAGATCGACCTCGACGCCGAGGCCGACCGCCTCAAGGCTGTGATGGACGAGATCGGCAACGTCAACATCTTCCTCTCCGAGGGTGCGGGCGTGCCCGAGATCATCGCGGAGATCGAGGAGGCCGGCGGCACCGTCGAGCGCGACCCGTTCGGCCACGTGAAGCTCGACACCATCAACCCCGGCCAGTGGTTCGCGAAGCAGTTCGCGGAGCGGCTCGGCGCCGAGAAGGTCATGGTCCAGAAGTCGGGCTACTTCTCGCGTGCGGCCGCTGCCAACGCGACCGACCTCCGCCTCATCAAGTCGATGACCGACTACGCGGTCGACTGCGCCCTGCGCGGCGAGCCCGGCGTCATCGGCCACGACGAGGAGGACGGCGACCGGCTCAAGGCCATCCCGTTCCCGCGCATCGCCGGCCACAAGCCCTTCGACGTGACCACTCCCTGGTACACCGAGATGATCGCGGAGATCGGTCAGGCCTGATAGCGCATGACCGAGGCAGCCCTCCAGGCGGCCGGCGTCGACTCGTACCTCGCGTGCGAGGCGAAGCAGCAGCCCGTCTGGCCCGACAAGGACGCCCTTGAGCGCGCGACCGCGCGCCTGAGGGAAGTCCCCCCGCTGGTCTTCGCCGGTGAGGCCGATGTGCTGCGAGGACACCTCGCAGCCGCCGGTCGCGGCGAGGCCTTCGTCCTTCAGGGCGGTGACTGCGCGGAGATCTTCTCGGAGGCCTCCGCGGATCGCATCCGCAACAAGATCAAGACGATCCTCCAGATGGCGGTCGTCCTCACCTATGGCGCCTCCACGCCGGTCGTGAAGATCGGCCGGATGGCGGGGCAGTACGCGAAGCCGCGCTCCTCCGACTCGGAGACGCGCGACGGCGTGACGTTGCCGGCGTACCGGGGCGACATCGTGAATGCTTTCGCGTTCACGGAGGAGGCCAGGACACCCGACCCCGAGCGTCTGCTCGAGGCGTACCACGTGTCCGCGTCGACGCTGAACCTCATCCGGGCCTTCACCACGGGAGGCTTCGCCGACCTGCGCCGCGTGCACCAGTGGAACAAGGGCTTCGCCGCGAACCCCGCGTACGCGCGCTACGACCAGATGGCGAGCGAGATCGACCGGGCGGTGCGCTTCATGGAGGCGGCCGGCGGCGACTTCGACGCGCTTCGCACTGTCGAGATGTTCTCGAGCCACGAGGCGCTGCTGCTGGACTACGAGCGTGCGCTCACGCGCATCGACTCGCGCTCCGGCCTCCCGTACGACTGCTCCGGCCACCTGCTGTGGATCGGCGAGCGCACGCGTGAGCTCGACGGCGCCCATGTGGAGTTCATGTCGAAGATCCACAACCCGATCGCCGTGAAGCTCGGCCCGACATCGAGCGCCGCTGACGCGATCGCGCTCGCCGAGAGGCTCAACCCGAACGGCATCGAGGGCCGCCTGACCTTCGTGGCCCGCATGGGTGCGGACAAGGTGCGCGACGTGCTTCCGGGCATCGTCGAAGGCGTGCGCGACGCGGGCGTGCCCGTGACGTGGCTCACGGACCCGATGCACGGCAACACGTTCACCTCGGCCTCGGGCTTCAAGACCCGGAGCTTCGACACGATCCTCGACGAGGTCACGGGCTTCTTCGAGGTGCACCGTGCGCTCGGTACCGTGCCCGGCGGTCTCCACGTGGAGCTCACGGGCGACGACGTGACCGAGGTCCTCGGCGGCACCGAGGAGATCGACGACGAGGGGCTCGCGTTCCGCTACGAGACCAAGGTCGACCCGCGTCTCAACCACCAGCAGTCGCTCGAGATGGCGTTCCTGGTCGCGGAGCTGCTCAGCGCACGCTCCTGATCCACACCGCTCGTCGCACGAGCACAGACGAAAGAGGCGGGGCCCGGCATCAGCCGGTCCCCGCCTCTTTCGGCTCTATGCGGCGGACGTCAGTTGTCGTAGACCAGGTAGACCGTCGTGCCCTGCTCAACCCACGTCGCGGCCTCGACGTTCTGGTCCACGATGGTCGACTTCTTGTCGAGGTCGCCCGTGATGAAGTCCCAGAACCGCGGGCTGAACTCGACGTTGAGGTTCGCGGCCTCGGCGGCCGCGGCTGCCTCCTCCGCGTTCATGTCGACGAAGTTCGGCACCTCGACCAGTGGCAGGCCCTCGGACACCGTGATCGTCATGCTGTCGGTGCGGAAGCCCTCGGAGCCGGCGCCGGGCGTCTGCGCGTACACCTCCCCGGTGTCGACCGCGTCGGTGCGCCCGTACTCGATGGTCACCTCGAGCGCATAGTCGTCGAGCGCGTCCTGAGCCGCCGCCTCGGTCATGCCGAAGACGTTCGGGATCGTGATCGGCTCGGGTCCGCGCGAGACGGTGAGAGTGAGCGCGTCGTCGTGGCGAAGCGTCTCGCCCTCGGCGGGGTCGACCGACAGGACGGTCCCCTTGGAGACAGTGTCCGAGTACGTGCGCTTGATCGTGACCGTGTCGTCGTCGAAGCCCGCGTCGTAGATTGCGGCCTCCGCATCGTCCCTGGACTGTCCCTCCACCTCGGGGACGGTGGCCATGCGCGGTCCGTCGGAGACGGTGAGCGTGATCTCGGAGCCGTTGAGCACGCGATCGTCCGGCTCGGGCGAGGTGGACAGGACGATGCCCGCCTCCACCTGGTCGTCATAGGCGCGCTCCGGGTCGAGCAGGACGAAGCCCGCCTCCTCGAGCGTCGATGCGGCCTCCTCCTCGGTCAGACCGGTGACGTCCGGCACGGCGGAGTAGGCGCCGGGGCCGATGGCCACGTACCACCATCCGCCGAGCAGGCCGAGCACGAGCACGGCGACGGTGATCGCTCCGATCCAGAGGGCGGGGCGCGGGCGCTTGCGCTCGGTCGGGGGCACGACGAGGGGGCCCGAGAGCACCTCGGCCTCGAGAGGCTCCTCGCTGTCGACGGTCGCGAGCCCCACGGGAAGTGCAACGGTCGAACCCGCAGGGGCGGGGTCGAAGACGGTGGTGGCGTCCGGGTCGAGGTCCATGCGGACCGGCAGCGAACCCGACGGCGGGTCGGCGCGGCGATCGAGGGTCGGGTCGTCCATGACCGCGCGCACACGCTGCAGCTCGGCCAGGGCCACGGCCGCGTCGGTCGGGCGGCCCTCGGGGTCGCGAGCCGTGAGGCGCTGCACGAAGGCGTCGATCTCGGCAGGCAGCCATGGGACGTGCGCGGAAGGGACGGGCACCTCCTGGCGCACGTGCATCGAGGCGACCTCGTGCGGGTTGTCGCCGGTGAACGGCTGCCGCCCGGTGATCATCTCGAACAGCAGGATGCCCACCGCGTACAGGTCGGTCGCGGCGCTTGCCGTGCCATGGGACACGAGCTCAGGGCTGAGGTAGGCGACGGTGCCCATGATCAGCCCGTTGGTCGTGGTGGTCGAGGCCGCGTCCTCGATGGCGCGCGAGAGTCCGAAGTCGGCGAGCTTCGCGCGACCCTCGCTGTCGAGCAGCACGTTCTCCGGCTTGATGTCGCGGTGGACAAGGCCGAGGCGGTGGGCCGCGGCGAGGGCGTCGAGGACCTGGTCGGTGATCGCGAGGGACTCACCGAGCGTGAGGGTGCGCTCATGCGCGATGCGGGAACGGAGGTTCTCGCCCTCGACGTACTCCATGGTCAGGTAGGCGATGTCGCCGTCGAGTCCCTGGTCGTAGACGCGGACCATGCCGGGGTGCGTGAGGCGGGCGGCCGCGCGGGCCTCGGCGCGGAATCGCGAGGCGAAGCGCGCCGTGTCGCCGCGGTCGCCGAGGTGCGGGCTCATGACCTTGATGGCGACCTCGCGCTCGAGTCGGCGGTCGAACGCGACATAGACCGTGGCCATGCCGCCCGCGGCGACGCGCGAGCGCACCTCGTAGCGGCCGTCGATCAGGCGGCCGAGCAGGGGATCGGTGAGGGTCTCTGACACAGGCACATTCTAGTTGGGGGACATGAGGGGGCCGCGGAGGCCTTCGCCGCGCGGCGTGAGGTGACAACGATCTCGGACGTCGGACCGCTCCTGGCCTTCTTCATCGGGCCCGGAACCGCCCCTCAACGGCGGTCGTCAGTCGAATCGCTCCATGAGTGCCAGGACGCTTGCGACGTACCTCTCGGTATCGGCGAACATCCCGTACTTCCTCACGGATGCGGCCCCCTGATAATACCCGGCGATCGCTGTCTCGAGCGAGCTGCTGGTGCGGAGCAGCTGGCGCAGGATCGCGACGCCGGCCACGACGTTGTCGTCCGCATCGAGCAGGTTGAGCTCGCGGCCGACCATGTCGGAGGCCCAGTCTCCCGAGGTGGGAATGACCTGCATCGCGCCGATCGCGTTGGCGGGGGAGACCGCCGTCATGTTGAAGCCCGACTCCTGATACGCCACCGCCTGCGCGAGCGCGGTGTCGACACCCATGGACGATGCGGTGGCGACGACCATGGACTGGATCTCCTCCTTGGAGGGCACGGACATCGCGAGCAGGGTGGCCTTGTTCTGGTTGGCAGAGGCGACCACCTCGGGCGCGTAGGTGCGGCCCGCGAAGGTGTCGCCTACCAGGCCCGACGCAACAGCCCCCGGGATCGTGAGCGTCTGCCCGATGCGAATCAGCGACGGGTTCTTGATCCCGTTGGCGGAGACGATCGCCGACACCGTGACGCCGTGCTTGGCGGCGATGCTGGACAGTGTCTCGCCGCTCGTCACCGTGTGCGACGCGGTGCTCGTGCCGAAGGAGTCGATGTTGTCCTCGGTGGCGAGTGACGAGGAGGTCGAGCCCGTCGCGGTGGAGGTGCCCGCGGAGGTGGCGCCGGGAATCCTCAGTCGCTGGCCGACGGTGATGACCGCCGACGACGGCAGCCCGTTCGCGGACACGATCCTCGCCACTGAGGTCCCGTGCTTGCGTGCGAGGTCCCACACGGTGTCGCCCGACCTGACCGTGTGCGTGACCGTCGTGGTCGACGACGAGGACGATGCGGTGGTCCCTGACGACGACGAGCCGCCCGGGATCGACAGGGTCTGTCCGATGCGGATCGTCGCCGAGGAGCTCAGCGAGTTGGCGGAGATGATCGCCGCCACGGTCGTGCCGTGGCTGCGCGCCAGGTCCCACACCGTGTCGCCGGCGACGACGGTGTACGTGGAGCTGCCGCTCGCCGAGGACGAGGGCGTGGTCGCCGCGACCGAGGTGGGGATCGAGAGCGTCTGCCCGACGTAGATCGTCGCCCGTGAGTCGAGCCCGTTGGCGGAGACGATCCTCGCGACCGTGGTGCCGTAGGCGACCGCGAGGCCGCTCACGGTCTCTCCGGAGGACACCCGGTGTCTTTCGTCGGCGGCTGCAGGCAGGGTGCCGGCGGTCGTGAGCGCGAGTGCGGCGACGATGCCGGCGGCCGCTCGGCGAGCGCCGCGGGGGGCGTGCAGGCGTGGGGAGATGGTGCTGTTCACGTGGGCCTCCTGTGTGGCACGTGGGGCATTTGTGACAGATGTGACACAAGTGACTGTAAGTCAGGTCAGGCCCACGGGCAAGGGGTGGCGAGACGTTCTATACGCTGAGCGGGTGAGCAACGACATCGAATGGCTGTCCATCCCCGAGTTCGCCGCACGCATCTCGGTGCGCGACTCCCGTATCCGCGACCTGCTTCGCGACCGGGCCCTCATCGCGGTGCGTCGTGGCGACAACAATGCGCTGTCCCTGCCCGCGGACTTCATCGTCCCCGGAGACCACGCGCCTCACATCATCGCCACCCTCAAGGGCACGCTGACCCTGCTTCTCGACATGGGGCTGACCGACGACGAGGCGATGGACTGGCTGTTCACGCCCGCGGACGAGCTCGGCTCGACGCCGATGGAGGCGCTGCGGCAGGGTCAGCGCGCGGCGGTGCGGCGGGCGGCGCAGACGCTGCTCTGAGGCGCCCGACTACGAAGCGCGCGCCGTGAGGCGCTCCGCGAGGTCACGGAGAACAGCAGCCCCCGCGGCTTCCAGCTCGAGCGAGTCGAGCCGTGTGAGCGCGGGTTGCGTCAGGGACTCGATCTCGTGCTCGGCCTCGGCGACGCCGCCGGCCTCGACGATCGCCGCCACCGCGTCGTCCACCTCTGCCTGATCGGCGTCTCTACGCCCGAGGGCCGCGTGGATCGCGCGACGCTGCGCGTCGCTGCCCGACGTCCACGCGTGCCACAGCAGGAGCGTGCGCTTGCCTTCGCGCACGTCGTCGCCTGCGGGCTTGCCGGTGACCTCGGGAGCGCCGATCAGACCCAGGACGTCATCGCGGAGCTGGAAGGCGATCCCCAGGGGGACGCCCACCTGCTTCATCGCGTCGATCCGGGTGGCGTCGGCGCCGGCGACCGCGGCGCCGAGCGCGAGCGGCGCCTCTGCGGAATAGGAGGCGGTCTTGCATCGCATCGTGGCCATGATCGACTCCCGCTGGCCGGCCAGGTCGGCCAGCGGCGTCGCGGCGAGCCGCATGTCGAGGTACTGGCCCGCGGTGACGAGCTCCGCCATCGAGGCGAACAGCTCCGCGACTGGCCTGGGGTCCGCCAGCGCGACGAGCGCCCCGTCAAGGGCGCGGTGAGAGGTCATGAGGGCGACGTCGCCGGCGAGCACTCCTGCGGACCTGCCGAGCTGCGGGGCCGTGCCGGCCTCGGCCACGTCGCCGAGCATCTCCTCGAACCTGCGGTGAGCGGCGGGTCGGCCGCGCCGAGTGTCCGATTCGTCGAGCACGTCATCGTGGATCAGCGCCGCGGTCTGGAACCATTCGAGCGCCGCGGCGACCGAGACCGCCGCCGCGTCCGCTGCGCCGCCGTGAGCCGCGTGCGAGGCCACGGTGAGGAGCGCGCGCAGCCGCTTGCCCCCATGGGACGACTCGGCGAGCACATCGATGATCTCCGCACCTGCCGCGCCCGCGGGCGCGAGCGCGAGGGCGGTGGCGTCGAGCGTCTCGCGGATGCGGGCGTCGACGCGGTCCTTGACGGCGGTGGGCGAGAGGTCGATCGAGGCTGGCACCCGACCAGCCTAGGGTGCGGCGGCGTCCCCAGGCCTCATCGATCCCGTGTCCCTCCACCGTTTCTCGCGGCGGCCTCCGTGGGCGCTGTCGGCGAAGGTCTGCTGGGGGCATGGACGACATCATCAGAATCTCCGACCCGGGCGATCTCATCGCCGTCGTGCCCAGGCTCCTGGGCTTCCGGCCCCGCGACTCCATCGTGGTCCTGGGGATGAACCGCGCCGAGCGTGTCTCGATGACCGCTCGTCTCGATCGCGAGGACTGCCTCCTCGAGGACGTCGTGGAGTCGATGGCCGCCGCGATCGTGAGCGAGGCGCGACGCACCGGAGCCGTCGGCGTTCACGTGATCGAGTTCGCGGAGGAGCCCGTCGACTGGGGTGCCGAGGCCTCGGAGCCACTGATCCACGCCTGGCGAGGAGCGCTCGAGGTGCGGGACACCTGGGTCGTGCATCGCGATCGCTACTGGTCGCCGGGGTGCACCGATGCGGCCTGCTGTCCGCCCGGCGGGCGCGTGCTCCCCGGCGCCTTCGCCGATGTGGAGGTGGCCCTGGGATGCGAGCGGATCGAGGCCGAGCTGGTCAGGCGCGCGGACAGGCGGAGGGTCCGCCGCGCGCGCACGCGGTTCGTCGCGCGGCGTGCCCAAGGAGAGTCCTCGTGGCGGCGCGTCGCCCTTGCCGAGTGGACACAGGCGCTTCGGGGCGAGGTCCCCACAGTGCCGCGTCTGGGACGGCTCGCGGCGGGGCTCGCGGTTCCTGCGGTCAGGGACGCGGTGATCGTCGCAGTGTTCGGTGCCGACGGAGAGGAGCAGGCGGCGCTGCTCGAGGATCGACAGGACGCGCGTGCCGAACGCAGGCTGGATGCGGTGATGCATGGGCACCTTGCGCCTGTCGGTGACGAGCTGGAGCAGGCGCGGGCCGTGCTGAGGCGCATCTCCGAGCTGACGGCGGGGGAGGAGCGCTCAGCCGCGCTCGCCGTCACGGCGCTGCTCGACTGGTGGGCGGGAGACCAGGCAGGATGCCTTCTCGCGGCTGACCAGGCGCTCGAAGCTGATGGCCGTTCGCGCCTCGCGACGCTCGTGGGCGAGACTGCGGCACGCGGTATCCTGCCTGGTTGGCTGAGGGAGGAGCGCTGAGCCAGGTGCGGCCACGGATCCGCAGGAATTCCTGCGGGATCTGGAACACTCCGCTTGCGGTGCGCGTTATACTTTAATGGATTTGCGCGAGGCGGTCACCGGCCTCAACGCTCACTCCCACGTCACACGAGAGACGGTCGGTGCCGCCCTCGTCGTGGTTGTTCCTGGATCCTCTGGGAGTGTGGCTGTGACCGACGAGCCGTGACCGTGCCACGCAGCAGGACTGGAGCCCGGACAGGATGCCGGGCGACACGACGAAGGAGAACGCCACGACCACCGCAGCGAAGAAGCCCACCGCGAGGAAGACGGCTTCGAAGGCCGCCTCCACGGCTAAGAAGGCAGCGCCGAAGTCCACCGCCAAGGCCAAGGACATCGACTCCGACGAGCCGCAGAACGATCTCGCGGACGAGAAGGGCCCGGACGAGGTCAAGGAGGAGGAAGAGGACTCGAAGTCCGGCTTCGTCCTCGACCGCGCCGACGACGACGCGCCTGTGCAGCAGGTGACGACCGCGGGCGCCACCGCGGACCCGGTCAAGGACTACCTCAAGCAGATCGGAAAGGTCGCGCTCCTCAACGCCGAGCAGGAGGTCGACCTCGCGAAGCGCATCGAGGCGGGCCTGTTCGCGGAGGAGAAGCTCGCCTCGGGCGACAAGATCGCTCCGAAGCTCCGTCGCGAGCTCGAGTGGATCGCGAACGACGGACGCCACGCGAAGAACCACCTCCTTGAGGCCAACCTGCGCCTCGTGGTCTCGCTCGCCAAGCGCTACACGGGTCGCGGCATGCTGTTCCTGGACCTGATCCAGGAGGGCAACCTCGGCCTCATCCGCGCCGTCGAGAAGTTCGACTACACCAAGGGCTACAAGTTCTCGACCTACGCGACGTGGTGGATCCGTCAGGCGATCACCCGCGCGATGGCGGACCAGGCCCGCACCATCCGCATCCCTGTGCACATGGTCGAGGTCATCAACAAGCTCGCGCGCGTGCAGCGCCAGATGCTTCAGGACCTGGGTCGTGAGCCCACGCCCGAGGAGCTCGCCAAGGAGCTCGACATGACGCCCGAGAAGGTCGTCGAGGTCCAGAAGTACGGCCGCGAGCCCATCTCGCTCCACACCCCGCTGGGCGAGGACGGCGACTCGGAGTTCGGAGACCTCATCGAGGACTCCGAGGCGGTCGTCCCCGCGGACGCGGTGGGCTTCACGCTTCTCCAGGAGGAGCTCTCGAAGGTCATGGACACGCTCTCGGAGCGCGAGGCCGGCGTCGTCGGCATGCGTTTCGGGCTCACCGACGGCCAGCCGAAGACGCTCGACGAGATCGGCCGCGTGTTCGGTGTGACCCGCGAGCGAATCCGCCAGATCGAGTCGAAGACCATGTCGAAGCTGCGTCACCCGTCGCGCTCGCAGGTTCTGCGCGACTACCTGGACTGACGCACTCTCTCTCCGAAGGGGTCGTCTCGCCGACAGCGGCGAGACGACCCCTTCGTCATGTCTGGCTTTGCGTGGTCAGGACGCCGCGGTCGCGAGGCCGCTCGGGACCGGCGACACACCCAAGATTTGAAGGCACCTGGTGCAGCACGACGACCCGCGGGCGCTAATGTATGCCTCACGCACGCCTCGGGGGGTCGAGACGACCGGTGTCGCTGAGCGGGCGCCGTTGACTGGTGCCGCCGGTGCCAGCGGCGGTTCAGGCAAGGGGAACAGAAGTGAAGATGAGGGCGATCACGGCCGCGGTGCTCGGACTGGCGTTGGCGCTGGGTGGGACCGCGACCGCAAGCGCGGATGACACGCGCAAGGTCGATCGAGGGGAGTACGCCGCGGTGCACATCGGCGACACGCTCGCCGAGGTGGCGAAGGTGTTCGGAGCACGCGGGTCCGAGGACTTCAAGTACGTGGACGGCGGCGTCGGTGCTCAGATGCGGACCTGGGACGTCACCGAGTCCGACGACGGGTTCGTGACGCTTGTGTTCGAGCGCAAGGCGGGCTACTGGGTCGTGACGGACAAGATCGCGCTGTGGCAGCTCACGCCGAAGCAGACGGCGGACACCATGACGAAGCGGGAGTACCGAAGCATCACGAAGGGGATGACGCTCGCCCAGGTCCGGAAGATCGCCGGCACCAGCGGCACGCTGTGCATGGAGACGGGAGGCCGGGTCCTCGGGAAGATGAAGGGCGTCGCGTGGCCGGTCTACCCGTCCTCCGAGGGCGGTGCCATCATGATGTTCGAGTGGAGCAAGGGCGCCTACCGGCTCACCTCCAAGGAGGTCGACTGGGACGGCACCTCGGACCTCTTCGAGGGACTTTGATCTCTCAGCCGCGCGTCGGCGAGACAGCCGTCTCCCGGCCGGGCGACGACCTCTAGGGGGCGACTTCGGGTCGCGGTGCTGCCAGCTGGGTGGGTGACTCTCCGGTCAGCAGCACCGCGGCCTGCGCCCTGTTGGAGGCTCCTGTCTTCGCGAGGATCGACGACACGTGCACGCTCACCGTCTTCGGCGAGATGAACAGTCGCTTCGCGATGGCCGCGTTCGTCAGACCGTCGGCGACCAGCGTGAGCACCTGGCGCTCTCGCTCGGTGAGCTCGCCCAGCGGCGCCGCGTCCGTCGTTCCTCGCGCCCCGAGCCGAGCGAGGAGCTCACGCGCCCAGCGCGCGACCAGATCGCAGCCGTCGCCGGGCGCTTCGGCGACGACGGATCTCAGCAGATCGATCGCCTCTTCCCATTCCCGGTCGCGCCTGACAGCCTGCGAGGTCAGCGCCTCGGCGAGGCGGAGGCGAGCGACATATCTCAGGCGACGGGGTGTGCGGCCCGACTCTCCGACCCGTACCGCTTCGCGCCAACCCTCCTCGCCGTGCGGGACGCCGTGCGCGTCGTGGAGTGAGGCATTGACATACGGGCCGAGGATCTCGCGCCAGTATCCGCCTGCGAGCCGAGCCGCCAGCTTCTCGATCCGCTCGATGGGAGCGGACAGATCGAGCGACGTATGCGCTTGGGCTTCGGCGAGCAGGGCGGCGCCGGACACGAGCAGGACGTCGATGTCGGCAGGCGAGTCCTGGGCGTGCTCCCACGCGAGCGGGTCGAGCAGGGGCATCGCCTCCTCGAGCGTGCGTGCGCGCTCGGCCGCGCGAGCGTCGTGGGCCTTGGCGATTGCCAGGTCGATCAGCAGCTCGTTCGCGACGCCCACCCACTGCAGGTCCTGACTCGCGACGTCCCACGCATCGCGAGAGTGTCCGAGGAGGGTCTCGCATTCCGCGATCCGGTCTCCCCACACGAGCGCCATCCCCTCGATCTGGAGCGCGTTGAAGGTCGTCTGGAGCGAATCGCTGCCCATGAGTGCGCGCGAGCGTCGGGCCGCGGCGAGGCCCTCGTCGACCCGGCCCGCGGACGTGAGCGCCTCCGCGGTGTTGCTGAGCACATGAGCGCCCGCCCGCTCGCGGCCAAGCTCTCGGGCGCGCTGCGCGCAGGCAAGGCCCTTCGTCGCGGACTCCTCGAAGCGGCCGAGCATCAGCATCGCGACCACGGCGTTGTCGACCGTCATGAACCACAGCTCGGAACCCTCCTCGAGCAGCGGCTCGAGCCGGAGCAGGTCCGCGAGGCCTTCCTCGATCCTGCCGTCGACCCACCGCAGGCGCGCCTGCGACAGCATCGCGTGAGCGACGGTCTCCTGGGAGCCGACGGACTCCGCCAGCGCGATCGCCTCGTCGAGCATCGCCATGCGGTCGCCCTCGCGCACGTGCGCCGCGCGATAGGAGAGTGCGAGCGCATGGAGCCGTACCGATTCGGCATCGTCCAGTCCCTCAAGCAGCGCGTCGACCTCATCGAGCCGCTGCACGAGGTGCTGGCGCTGCTCCGTCTCGAGACTCGCCTGGATCTGCTCGAAGAGGAGCTCGACCCGCAGGTGCACCCGCTCTGGCGGCAAGCGCGGGATCGCGCGCTCGACCACGCGCATGCAGTCGCGGAGCTGATGGGCACTCGCGTAGTCCCGCGCGACCTGGAGATACAGCTCGTGCTCGCCGATGCCGGCCGCGACCTCGGGCTCGGCGACCTCGTGCCACAGATCCAGGAGACGCTCTCCGAGACGGGCCGCGCTCTCGATGGAGAGCGTCGCGCGCGCGAAGGTCATCGCGGACACTGTCGCGTCGAACGCCGCCTCCCTGTCCCCGGCCGCGAGCCAGTGCTCGGCAGCGGCCGAGGCGCTCGACCGATCCCCCCAGTCGAGGCGAGCCTGGAGCACCTTCGCGATCCGCCGATGCATCTCGGCCCGTTCGGGCGGGAGCATCTCGTCGAGCATCGCCTCGCGGATCAGCGCGTGGCGGAATCGGTATCGGTCGTTCTCGGCGACGAGCACGTGGCCATCGAGGGCATCGCGCAGGCCACTGGTGAGGTCCGCGTCTTCGCCGTCCCAGATTGCCGCGAGGTCGGTGTGGCTCACCGCGACGCCGCAGACAGACGAGGCCTGCACGACTCTGCGCGCCTCGTCCGGCAATCGATCCACTCGAGCCAGGATGACGTCGCGGAGCGTCTCGGGAAGATCCGCCTGCGCGATGTCGAGGAGCTCCTCGACGAAGAAGGGGACTCCTTCGCTGCGCGCCTCGAGCGTTGTCATCTCGTGGGAGGTGAGGGGGCGACCGACGAGCTGGGCGGCGAGGGCCTCGAGGCTCTCGCGGCCTAGCCTGGGGAGGGCGAAGACGTCGACGGCCCGGTTTCGCTCGAGCTCGGTCAGCAGCGCCCGCGCGGGGGCGTCCTTGGTCACCTCCTCGGTCCGGTACGTCGCGACGAGCGTCAGATGCGCTCCCCTCAAGGTCGAGGACAGGGTGCGGAGCAGCGAGAGGGTCGCGGCGTCCGCCCAGTGGATGTCCTCGATCACGATCACCAGGTGAAGGTCCTGGGAAAGCCCCTCGAGCAGCCGCTCGATCGCCTCCGCGACGTAGTCGCCGCTATGCGAGGCGCCCCGCGGGCCCTCGATCTCCAGCTCGGGCACGAGCGCGCCAAGGGTGGCGAGGACGGCCTGCCCACCCGCGGCGTCCTCGAAGGCCGGCCGGCCGACCTTCGCGAGCAGGTCGTGCAAGAGCCTGCGGATGGGCACGAAGGGTGCGCCGATCGTGCCGAGGTCGACGCACTGGCTCATCGTCACGACGGTCTCAGGGGGAGCGGGCCTGGCCTCCGCGATTCGCATGAACTCGCGCACGAGGAGGGTCTTCCCGATGCCGGCCTCGCCCTTGACGACCAGAGCGCGGGGCTTGCCGCGCGCGCCATCGTCGAGCGCGTGGAGCAGCACCCCCAACTCCTCATCGCGCCCGATCATCTGCGTCGCGCGGGCGACCTGCGTCACCGCTCCATGGTCGCACGGGTCATGCGGCGCGGAACAGTGCGAGAGGTGACGTATCCCCAAGCCGGGTCAGCTGTGGGTAGTCGGCGAGCCCGCGCAAGCAACGGCCGCCCTTGTCGTCGCCTGCGACACTGTTCGGCCGAAAGGTAGGTCCGGAGCGGGACGGCGGGGCCGACTGGGTGGTGGTTCTGGCGTGTGGCGGGTCCGGCGAGGTGCGGCGTCAGTGCACGCCAGCCGTCCCGTGCCGGTGGAATCCGGTGTGGGTGAAGGCGTGCCACCGCTCGACCAGGCGAGGGCGTCGTCCGCGGCGTGCGGTCGTCGGCGCGGAGCCGGCCGAGCGTTGCTTGCGTTCGAATGCGACCGATGCGGCTTCTGACAACTCGGCCGACGTCGGTCGCGCCTGCGTCCATGACATGCTGACCAGCTGGTCCATGATGAGCTCCCCTCTTTCGCGCCGCGTCAGGTGGTGCGCCGCGTGAGGCGAGCATGCGCCCTGAGGTCGCGCCGGCGCATCGGGAGATCTCCCTATCCGCCGCCTACGCCGGTGCCTGAGGCCCGGGAACGAGCGCATTCGCCCGTGCGAACTCCTCGAGTGAGAGCATCCCGTCGCTGTGGATCCGCGCGAGCTGCTCGAGCGCCCTCGGAACGTCCTCGGCTTCGTTGAGCTCCGTCGCGGGGCGGGCGCCCTCCTTGACCGGGGCCACGGACGGACGATGCAGAGCGACGGTGGCCCGCACCTGTGGGGCGGTGAGCCCCCGCGCGGTGAGCGTCCGTCGCACGCCACCGTCGAGCTTCACGATGATCGCCTCGACGAGGTGTTCTTGGGCGCGGCGAGCGCGAGCATGCCAAGGGCGAGCACGCGTGCGCCGGAGACAGTCCTCTCTACGTTCTCAGGACCCTCGACCACCAGGTCGGTGATGTCCGACCAGGGGAGCCGCTCGCCCTCGACGCTGCTCCTGCGAGTCAGCTCGAGGCCGCGCTTCCCGACGTACAGCACCTGGGCGCCCGTCGCGATCTCGACCTTGATGGTGTGCGCCCCCGCGCGGAAGAGCGCCGCGTCGGGGCTCAGGTTTCGCGCGGCGGGTACCGCATGCCCCGCCATGTAGGGGACGCCCCTGCCCCGCGCGTCCTGGCGGGCGGCACGCTCTGCGGCACGCGTGCGCATCCGCTCCTCCTACGCGGCGTCCCTCTCACGCTGCTTCGCTGCGCGCTGTTCCTCGCGACTCATGGCCGTGTTCCCCCTTGCCCTCGCGCCCCTGGTGTATCGCCCACCCTAGAGGCGGCACCTGGTGGCGCCAGGGACCCTGGGGCGGCGCGCTCGGGTGTGGAAGAAGAGCGCTCAGGGCGGCCTTCCGGCGTGTGAGATGCTTCACATTCGGGCGAGCGTCGACTAGCGTCTTCGCCGTGTCCCGTGACGACGGCCGGATCTGCCGATGATCGACCTCCCGCACGTCGACTACGTCTATCGCCACGAGGGAACGCGTCGGAGCCGCCTCGTCGTGGCGCTCTCGCAGACCGCGCGCCCCGTCTTCCAGCGACGGTCCTTCGACTCGCCGTTCCTCAGCGTCTACGAGCCGGGCCCGACGACCTACTTCATGCGTTCGGCTGACGAGGCCGCGAGCCAGCTCGTCCATTGGATCCGTGCGCGGAACGTGTCCGAGCTCTCCTTCATCGGTGGCAGCAAGGGCGGCACCGGCGCGCTGCTGTGGGCGTCGCTCGTTGCGCGCAGCGCGCCCGAGGTCCTCGTGACCGCTCTCGCGTTCAGCCCCCGAACCGCGTTGCTGCCCTACGACGAGTCAGTCCCGTTCGCTGGATACCACGCGCTCATGCGGCGGGCCGAGACAGAGCCCGATCTCGCCGCGGACCTGGCGCGGCATGGCAGGATCCGCGTCCCCGACCTCGACAATCTCTTCGCGCGCCTCGTGTACCCCGCCAAGGCTCCAGACGAGTCCGCCCAGGCGCGCCGTGTCCTGGGGCCTCGAGTCGAGCTTCAGCCGTTGCCGATCCGTCAGCACAGCACGATGTTTCCGTTCAGCGCGGACATGAGCGATCGCGCGCAGGCCGCCAAGCAGGTCGACAAGCTTCTGCGCGCGGGGGAGCGGAACAACGACCTCGCGACCGCGCTCGACGGCAGCTCACGCGAGCAGTTGATCGACGAGTATCACGCGCTTGGTGCACAGCCATCGCTGCGCGAGCTGCTGGAGTCGGTCGAGTCCTCGCATCCCGGACGCGCGCGCACGCGTGTGTCACCAGGTTCTGGCACGATGCTCGAGACCCACGCGAGGATCGGAGTCGGAAGGCGCCTGCGCGACGTCGCCGCGGCGCTCAACCCCCTGTGATCGGCTAGGGGGCCTCCGGCGGGACGGCGAGCGCGAACGCGTCGTCCGGATCGGCTTGGGAGGGCCTCTCTCGCGCCGTCTGCGCGACGACGATACCGACGAACACGACCGCGGCGCCTGCGACCTGGAGCGGCTCGAGCGTCTCTCCGAGCCACAGCCAGGCGACGGTGAACGCGAAGAGCACCTCGGACGACGCGAGGATCCCCGAGGCCGTCGCGCTGATGTGGCGCAGCGACATGAAGATCAGCGTGAACGGCGCGAATGCGCCGAGCGAGACCATGGCGACCAGCGGTACCCACATGGGCGTCACGATGCTGTCCAGCGCGCCCCCGAAGGACACGTCCGCGGTGAAGGTCCCGCCGGGCATCGTCCACCAGCCAGAGAACACGAGCCAGAAGGCCGTCGCGAAGGTCGAGGCCCAGAAGGCGACCGCCATCGGTGGTCTGCCTGCAACGGACCGTTCGCCCGCAAGGAAGTAGAACGCGTAGGCGCATGCCGCTCCGAGACCGGCGGCGACGCCGAGCAGCGACAGCGAGGAGTCCCACACCTCGGCGACGACCGCGAGCCCGACGAGCACCGCGCCGATCGCCCACCACAGCCGCGGATGCACGCTCTCCTTGAACACCACCCGCGCGACGACGGCCACGATGATGACCGCCATGTACTCGAACAGCAGCGCGACTCCGACGGGCAGATGCTTGATCGCGACCGCGTAGAGCCACTGGACGAGCGCGAGCCCGCCGATTCCCAGCGCGGCGAACCTGCCCAGGTCCGTGCGCGACACCCGGAACTGCGAACGGTCGGTGAGCAGCAGCACCGTGCCAGCGATGAGCGCGGTGCCGAGCACGCGCATGAGTGTCAGCTGCTCGGGTGAGATGCCGGCCTGCATGACGACCTTGGTCATCGAGCCGTTGAAGCCGAACAGGAACGCCCCCGTGAGGACGAAGGCGGCGCCGAGCGCGGGGGAGCGGCGCATCGCCGCGGAGTCGTTCACCGGCCCAGACTATGGGGCGCCGGCCGAGCCTGTGGGATGACGGCGGCACCTGCGCGCTGAGCGACGCTCCTGGCACTAGCATCGATGCGAGAAGGAGCGACCGGGTCCCCGGCGCCCGCGATCCGAGTGAAGGAGCGACCCCCGTGACGATTCTGAGGATTGTGCTGCTCATCCTGCACTTCCTGGGGCTTGCCTCCCTGCTGGGCGGCTTCCTCTACACGATGAAGGACAAGGTCAAGACTCTTCCGTCGGGGATGTTCCACGGCGCGTTGACGATGCTCGTCACCGGCGTCGCGCTCGTGGGCGTGGCCTACGGCAGCGGCAACGGCGATCACGTCGACAACGGCAAGATCACCGTCAAGCTGCTCGTGGCGCTCGCCGTCGCGGTGCTCGTCATCGTCAACCGCAAGAAGGAGTCCGTCGCGGTTCCCGTCTGGGCCACCATCGGAGGGCTCACGATCCTGAATGTCATCGTCGCGGTCGCGTGGCGCTGAGCCGCGCGTGAGACAGGCCGTCGCGTCCGACGCGGCGGAGATCGTCCATCTCGGCGCGCTCATGTACAAGGCGGTGGGCGCGAAGCCGACGCCGCAGTGGGCCGCAGAGTCGACCCGCACCGTGCGCACGCGCCTCGGCAAGGACCTCATCGGGATCGTCATCGATGCTCCTGAGGGCGGACTCGCGTGCTGCGGTCTCGTGAACATCGGACCGCGTCTGCCGCGTCCTGGCGCGACGTCGCACGAGGTGGCCTATGTCCAATGGGTGTCGACCGCGCCGCAGCACCAGCGCAAGGGGTATGCCCACGCGGTGATGAAGGCGCTGCTCGAGGAGACGAGTGCGCGGGGCATCGAGGTCGTCGAGCTCCACGCCTCGCCGATGGGGCGCGAGATCTACGAGGAGCTCGGCTTCTTCGTGAAGAGCGACAACATCGCCATGACGCACGTGCGGCGCCGACCGACGCAGTAGTCGGAGGGACCGAGCGCGCCGGTGGGCGGCGTGCCCGGGCGGGAGATGTCGGCGAGATCCGTAGAATCTATCCGTGAGTTCTGACTACTCGGCACGCCACCTCTCCGTCCTCGAAGGCCTCGAGGCGGTGCGCAAGCGCCCCGGCATGTACATCGGCACGACCGATTCGCGGGGCCTCATGCACTGTCTCTGGGAGATCATCGACAACTCCGTCGACGAGGCGCTCGGAGGCTTCGGCGACCGCATCGACGTGATCCTGCACCCCGACGACTCCGTGGAGGTGCGTGACAACGGTCGCGGCATCCCGGTGGACGTCGAGCCCAAGACCGGCCTCACGGGCGTCGAGGTCGTCATGACCAAGCTGCACGCGGGAGGCAAGTTCGGCGGCGGCTCGTACGCCGCCTCCGGCGGTCTCCACGGCGTCGGCGCGTCGGTCGTCAATGCGCTCTCGGAGCGCCTCGACGTGTGGGTGGACCGTGGCGGCAAGACCCACCACATGGCCTTCAGGCGCGGCGAGCCCGGCTACTTCGCCGACCCCGCGTCCGGACCGACCCCCCAGGCTGAGTTCACGCCGTTCGTCACGGGCTCCGAGCTCAACGTCGTCGGCAAGGTCGCGAAGGCGCGGACGGGAACTCGCACACGCTACTGGGCGGACCGGCAGATCTTCAACAAGTCGGCGTCGTTCTCCTATGAGGACCTGCTGACGCGCGCCCGCCAGACCGCCTTCCTCGTCCCTGGGCTGCAGCTCGTGGTGCGCGACGAGCGCAACCCGCTCGAGCCGACCGAGGAGACCTTCAAGTTCGACGGCGGCGCCAAGGACTTCGTCGACTACGTGGCGCCCGATGCGGCCGTCACGGCGACGTGGGAGCTCCGAGGCGAAGCCACCTACAAGGAGACGGTGCCCGTCCTGAAGGCCAACGGTCACCTCGTGAGCGAGGAGGTCGAGCGCAACTGCGTCGTCGATGTCGCGCTGAGGTGGGGCAAGGGCTACGAGTCCGAGGTCCGCAGCTTCGTCAACATCATCTCGACCCCCAAGGGCGGCACCCATCAGTCCGGCTTCGAGCAGGGGCTGGTCAAGGCGATGCGCAAGGTCATCGAGGCCAACGCGCGTCGCCTCAAGCTCACCGGCAAGGACGGCGCGGAGCGCATCGAGAAGGACGACATCATGGCGGGCCTCACCGCCGTCGTCACGGTGCGCATCCCCGAGCCCCAGTTCGAGGGACAGACCAAGGAGGTGCTGGGCACGACCCCCGTGCGCGGCATCGTCTCCAAGGTCGTCGAGACCGAGCTCGGCGCGATCATGGGCTCCACCAAGCGCGATGACAAGGCTCAGGCCACCATCGTGATGGAGAAGATCATTGCCGAGATGCGCGCGCGCGTCGCCGCCCGCAAGCAGAAGGAGATCTCGCGCCGCAAGAATGCGCTCGAGACCTCGTCGCTGCCCGCGAAGCTCGCCGACTGCCGCAGCAACGACGTCGAGTCGTCCGAGCTCTTCATCGTCGAGGGTGACAGCGCCCTCGGCACCGCGAAGCTCGCGCGACGCTCGGACTTCCAGGCGCTCCTGCCGATCCGAGGCAAGATCCTCAACGTCCAGAAGGCGTCGATCACCGACATGCTCCACAACGCCGAGTGCGCAAGCATCATCCAGGTGATCGGCGCGGGATCCGGTCGCACGTTCGACCTGGAGCAGGCGCGCTACGGCAAGATCATCCTCATGACCGACGCGGACGTCGACGGCGCGCACATCCGCACGCTCCTGCTGACGCTGTTCTTCCGCTACATGCGCCCCATGGTGGACGCTGGCCGCGTCTACGCCGCGGTGCCGCCGCTGCACCGCGTCGAGGTGATGGGCTCCGCGCGTCGTGAGCGCGAGTACATCTACACGTACTCGGAGAAGGAGCTCACCGAGACGCTTCGCGATCTCAAGCGCGCGGGCCGCAAGTACAAGGAGGACATCCAGCGCTACAAGGGCCTGGGGGAGATGGACGCGGATCAGCTCGCGGAGACCACCATGGACCCCGAGCACCGCACCTTGCGCCGCATCACCGCGGCGGACGCACAGGCGGCCGAGCGCGTGTTCGAGCTGCTCATGGGCAACGACGTCGGCCCGCGCCGCGACTTCATCGTCGCCGGCGCCGCCGACCTGGACCACTCGAGGATCGACGCATGACCACCACCGGCCCCAACCCCGCGCTGTGCGCGGCGCACCCCCACGGCTACCACTCGTCGCCGCGGGTCAACCCCGAAGGCTCGCGCCACGTGCTCCGGCACCACTCGCTCATCGGCCTTCCCAAGCGGTGCCTCGTGCTTGAGGACGAGCTGCTCGACACGGATCGCGAGCTCGACTTCCAGTCGGAGCTGTCGGTGATCGAGAGCACGCATGCGCCGGTGTGGGGGCTGCTGTGGCCGATCATCGCGATGGTCGTCGTGGGGGTCGCGGCGCTGTTCACGTGGATCCCCGCCGCGGCTGCGGTGGCGGGGGCGCTTGCGGCGCTCGTCATCGAGCGCATCGGCAACGCGGTCCAGCGCGAGCGCATCCGGAGGGTTGTCGACTGGCGCAGGCGCGTCGGGCGCTGACCCGGGAGCCTCGGTCCGTGGCGGGGTGACGTACCCCTGGTGAGGACCCGCCCACCTGGGACCTTGGTGCACCGGGCGCCGGGACCGAGGTACGCAAGAATGGGAGCGTGACCGAAGCATCCGTTCCGGAAGTACAGATCGACTCGGTGGAGTTGGGGCGTCGCTCTGGCGCCATCATGCGCACGGGCCTGATGATGCTCGAGGCCGGCACGGCGAGCTACCGCGTGAAGCAGGCCATGTCGGCCGTGGGGGAGTCGCTCGGCGTCGAGCAGGTGCACGAGCAGGTGACCCTCACGGAGATCACCCTCACCTCGCGCCTGGGGCATCGGTTCCGCACCGAGGTTGCGGAGATCCGCAGGGCGGGTGTCAACGCCGACAGGATCGCGGCCCTGGACCGCTTCCGCAGGGAGCTGCCCGAGAAGACCACTCCCGGTGACATCCACCGCGCGCTCGACGCGATCGAGCGCAAGCCCGCCCGCTACAGCCCGCTGCTCAACGCGGCCGCGGCCGGAGCAGCGTGCGGAGGCTTCGCCGCCCTGAACCAGGCCCACATCATCGAGATCCTCGTGGTGTTCCTCTCGGCAGGCGCTGGACAATACGTGCGGCGGCACCTCGCGCACAAGGGCTTCAACGCCCTGGGGACGACGATGATCGCGGCGTTCCTCGCAACCGGGCTGTACCTCGGGGTGCTCGGGCTGATCGGCCTCGTCGGCCACGGCCTCGAGGTCCACGCGTCGGGGTACATCTCCTCGGTGCTCTTCCTGCTGCCCGGATTCGCACTCATCACGGGCACGCTCGACATGGCCAAGCTCGATTTCTCCGCGGGGCTCACGAGAGTGGCGTTCGGGCTCATGATCGTCATGGGCGCGGGTGTCGCGGTCTGGGCGCTGTCGCTGATGAGCAGCCTCGACACGTCGCAGCGCGAGGTCACCCTCGCGCTCTGGGTCCAGATCATCGTGTGGGCCGTCGGTTCCTTCGTGGGGGTCGCCGGCTTCGCCTTCATGTTCAACTCGCCGCCGCGCATGGCGCTCAACGCGGCGTGGATCGGGATGGTCGCGTACGTGGCCCGCCACCTCCTGCAGGAGTTGGACGTACCGATCCAGATGGCTACAGCGATCGCATGCATCCTCATCGGCATCCTCGCGGCGATCTTCTCCTCGGGAGGGCGGTGGCCCGTCATCACCCTGCAGGTCCCAGCGGCCCTCGTGCAGATCCCGGGCGTCCCGGCGCATGAGGCGATCGTGGCGCTCAACGAGGCCGACTACACCGCAGCAGTCTCCGGCATCCTCCAGGTGCTGCTGGCCGGGATCGCCATCCTCGTGGGGCTCGTGATCGCGAAGCTGATGACCGACTGGGAGTGGTCATTCGAGCGCTGAGGCGCGCCGAGTACTCCAGACGTAGCAGCCGCGAGTGTCTTCTGCGGGACGATGTGCGACACGCCTGCTCAGAGGAGCCTTGAATCATCACCGATTCGAGGAGAGATCATGCAGGACAGCGGTTCCGCCCCCAGCCCCCACCACCTCACCACCGCGCGCTCGTGGCGCCGCGATGTGGGCCCGATGCGGAGGGCCGGCGCGACCGCCGCCGCAGTCGGGCTCGTGCTCGGACTCGGAGTCCTCGCCGCCGGGCCGGCGGCCGCTGCAGAGAGCGCCGGTTCGAGCGTCGAGGCGGCCGCGCCTGCGACCGATCTGCAGATGACGGTGACAGGGCCCTCGACGCTGCGGGTCACCAACCCGACCGACAAGGTCATCGAGGTCGTCGTCCACCTTGAGGGCCAACACGGACACGGCGGCACGACCTACGACGCGGGCACGCGGCAGCTTCCCGCGATCGCCGCGCACACTCAGGGCCAGACGGTGCGCTTCGCCGACTTCACCCACGACTGGGGCCACAACCTCTACGGCGTGAAGTATGACTTCCTCGTCGACGGACAACTTGTGGCCGAACTGCGTACTCCCGGCGGCGTCGCGCCGACAGGAACCGTGATCGCCCGGCCTGTGCCGGGCGTGGTGATCCCGGACGTCGAGCAGCCGACCGAGCCGACCATGGCGGTGCCCGAGCCCCGCGAGCCCCAGCCGGTCGCCACACCCGCGCAGGTCGACACCGCCGCGACGGCTGACCCCACTCCCACGCCGTCGGGGGACAAGACTCCCGAGCCGACGCCCGCACAGCCCACGCCCTATCCGGTGCCGAAGCTCGCGCCCCAGAAGGCGGTCGCCACCCCGGACCCGATCCCGCAGGCCACTCCGACGCTGGTGCCCCAGAAGTCGACCACCACCACGGAGCAGCCCACCCCGTACCCGGTGCCCACGCTGACCCCGGCCAAGCAGCAGCTCACCCCCGAGGCCACGCCGCAACTGACCCCGATGCTCGTGTCGGGCGAGAACCCCACGCCCACGGGCAACCAGGTGCCTGCCCTCGTCCCGTCGCTTCCGAGCCTTGCGGTGCCCGGTCTCGCCCAGGTCCGTGTGCCGGTCGCCACGGGCGGCGAGGTGCCGTCACTCGTCGAGACCACCCAGCCCGGGACGACCACGACGGGCACGACCATCACGGCAACGACCACGACGACGACTACCGGCGGTGAGGTGACGACGGTGGGCACGCACCGTCGTACGCCCACGACCACCACCCGCACCGGCACCACCTCGACAACGGGGTCACCCGTCAGGGAGGTGGCGACCAACCACAGGACCGAGCGCTCGACGACCCCGCCCACTCGGACCGCGACGACCTCACACGAGCCCGCCGATCGGCTCGCCTACACGGGCGCCGACGACGCGCTGGTGATCGGCGGCACCGCCCTCGCGGCGATCCTCGCGGGCCTGGGGCTGACCATCGCGGCCCGCCGTCGTGGCACCGCGGAGTGACGCAGGACCCCGCCACGCCAGGCGCCACAGAGGTGAGGCCCCCGCAGATGCGGGGGCCTCACCGTCGCGTGCGGTCCGGCGTCAGCCGATCCCGAGGACGGGTGCGGCGAGCGCGGTGCCCGAGCCGTCGCGTCGTCCGTGCTCCTCCGGGAGCTCGACGGCCTGACCTGCGCCGGACGTGGCGCGGGCCGGCGAGGCGCCCACGTAGGCGACGAGCAGCGCATCCTCGCCCTTGAGGAACCGGTGGGCGCGGACGCCGCCCGTGGCGCGGCCCTTGCCGGGGTACTCCGAGAACGGGGTGACCTTGGCCGAACCGGGCGTGGTGCCGGGCAGCGCGGTCGACGGTCCCGAGATCGTGACGACCACGGGCTCCTCGGCCCCGGGCGTGACGACGCCGAAGAACAGCGCCTGCGCGTCGCCCAGGTTGATGCCCGCGATGCCGCCTCCCGCACGCCCCTGCGGGCGGATGCCCGAGGCCGGGAAGTGGAGCAGCTGTGCCGTGGTCGAGACGAAGACGACCTCGGCGTCGTCCGCCGCGTTGCCGGCGCCGATCACGCGGTCCCCGTCCTTGAGGCCGATGACCTCCCAGACGTCCTTGGAAGGCTCGTCGCCGACGGCGACGCGCTTCACCACGCCGCCCATCGTGCCGAGGGTCAGCGGCGCCTCGGCACCGAGCGGCACGATCGTCACCACCTCCTCGCCCTTGTCGAGCTGCAGCAGCTCCGCGAGCGGCACCCCGCCGCCGAGCGACGGCGGCTCCGCGGACGGTGCGAGGGCGGGCACGTCCAACAGGGAAAGCCGGTGCAGGCGACCCGTGCTCGTGACGACGCCGACGTCCGCGCGCGCCGAGGCCGGGACGATCGCGCGCAGCACGTCATGCGCGGATCGGCGTCCCTCACGCGCGACGGGAGAGTCGTCCGCGGTGCGCGCGACGAGCCCCGTCGCGGACAGCAGCGCGAAGCACGGGGTGTCCTCGATCTGCATCGACAGGGGAGCGGCCTTGCCGTTCGCGGAGGGGACGGCTGCCCCGGCCACGCCCGTCGTGGCCGGAGCCCCGGCGTCGGCGAGCAGGATCGTGCGGCGAGGAGTGCCGTACTCCGCAGCGGCGGCGTCCATCTCCTGGCCCACCACGGAGCGCAGCACCTTGTCGGAGCCGAGGATCTCCTCGAGCTCGGCGATCTCGGCGAGCAGCTGCGCCTTCTCGTTCTCGAGCTCGAGTCGCGAGAAGCGGGTGAGGCGTCGCAGACGCAGCTCGAGGATGTACTCGGACTGGATCTCCGACAGGTCGAAGGCTGTCATGAGCGCCTGCTTGGCCGTCGCAGCATCGTCCGAGGAGCGGATGATCTGGATGACGTCGTCGATGTCCAGGATCGCGATGAGCAGGCCGTCGACCAGGTGCAGGCGGTCCTTGCGGGCTGCGAGGCGGAACGCGGAGCGGCGGCGCACGACCTCGAGGCGGTGGTCGACCCACACGCGCAGCAGCTCCCTGAGGCCGAGCGTCCGGGGCTGTCCCTCGACGAGCGCGACGTTGTTGATCGAGAAGGACTCCTCGAGCGGGGTCACCTTGTACAGCCGCTCGAGCACCGCGTCGGGGTTGAAGCCGTTCTTGATCTCGATCACCAGGCGCGTGCCGTGGTGGCGGTCGGTGAGGTCGGTGACCGCGGAGATGCCCTCGAGCTTGCGGGACGAGACGCCGTCCTTGATCTTCTCGATGACCTTCTCGGGGCCCACCTGGTAGGGCAGCTCGGTCACGACGATGCCCTGTCGGCGAGCCGTGACCTTCTCGATCTTCGTGGTCGCGCGCGTTTTGAAAGCACCCTTGCCGGTCTCGTAGGCCTGCTTGATGCCGTCGAGGCCGACGATGCGGCCGCCGCCGGGCAGGTCGGGTCCAGGCACGAAGCGCATGAGCTCCTCGAGCGACGCCCCGGGGTTGGCGAGCAGGTGGCGGGCGGCCGAGATGACCTCGACCAGGTTGTGCGGAGCCATGTTGGTCGCCATGCCGACCGCGATGCCCTGAGCGCCGTTGACCAGCAGGTTCGGGATCGCCGCGGGCAGCACCGACGGCTGCTCGAGCTTGTTGTCGTAGTTGGGCACGAAGTCGACGACGTCCTCGCCCAGGTCCGCGATCATGGCCATCGCGCCGGTCGCGAGGCGGGCCTCGGTGTAGCGCGAGGCCGCCGGGCCGTCGTCCAGGGAGCCGAAGTTGCCGTGGCCGTCGACGAGCGGAAGCCGCAGGGAGAACGACTGCGCCATGCGCACGAGCGCGTCGTAGATCGCGCTGTCGCCATGCGGGTGGTACTTGCCCATGACCTCGCCGACGACGCGCGAGGACTTCACGTGCGCGCGGTCGGGCCGCAGCCCCATGTCGCCCATCGTGTAGACGATGCGGCGCTGCACGGGCTTCATCCCGTCGCGGGCGTCGGGCAGGGCGCGCGAGTAGATCACCGAGTAGGCGTACTCGAGGAACGAGCTCTCCATCTCGGCGCTGACGTCGATGTCGACGATCTGTGCGTCCGCCTCGGTAGCCATCTCTCTCCTGTTCGCTGAGTGGGCGAGGGCCGTAGAGCATTGTCCCTCGCGTCGTGGTCGCGTCGTGTCAGGCCACGCTGGGGAGTTCGCCATGGCGTGCGCAGAAGTGGAACAATAGCGCGCATGCCCCAGACCCTCGAGGAATCCGTCGCCGTCGCGGGATACTACCCGGCGCTCGCCACGACCGTGCTCCGCTCGGCCATCGCCGGGGAGAACGTCCACGCGCACTTCGTGCAGACGGAGACGACGTTCGACACCGCCGAGGTGCGCCGCCACATGACCGTGCTCGTCCTCACCGACAGCCGCCTCATGCGCGTGCACATGGACGACGGCGTCGGTCCGTCGGGCGAGTCGACCCACGAGGCGCAGGCGACTGTCGAGACGTCGCTCGTGAGCAACCTGCGGACGATGGCGCTCACGCATGTGGTGCATCAGCCCGAGCGGTTCAAGGAGGGCGACCTGCCCAGCGAGCTCGTCCTCGCGGTCGGTAACGGCATCCACACCCGCATCGAGCTCGAGCCTGCCACGTGCGGGGACCAGAACTGCGAGGCCGACCACGGCTACACGGGCGGCATCACCGGCGACGACACGCTCGTGCGAGTCTCCGCCATCGCGGACGGCGAGGACGCCGTCCGCGCGCTCCAGGACTTCGCCGCGACCCTGCAGCGCAGGCTCGGCGAGCACGCGTGACCTTCGAGGCGAGACTGGCGGCAGTCGGTCTCGACAAGCCGGACTACGGCGGCCGCGAGCTCGGCGCCGTCCTGCCGGCGGCGCTCGCCGCGGTCGGCGCGGGACACGCGGTCCGGTCGCGCAATGCCGACGCCGACCGGTCGCGTCTCGAGATCCCGCGTGCGAAGCACGTGATCGTCGCGGTGGTCGACGGCCTTGGCCACCAGCAGCTCGATGCGCGCCGAGGCCACGCCCCCTTCCTGCGCTCGATGGTCTCGGGCAGCATCACCGCAGGCTTCCCGACGACGACGGCGACCTCGCTCGCGATGTTCGGCACGGGCGAGCCCTCGGGCCGCACCGGCATGGCCGGCTACAGCGTCCGCAACCCGCGCACCGGCCAGCTCGCGAACCTTGTCTCGTGGGAGGGCGCCTACCGCGCCGAGGAGTGGCAGCCGCGCCCGTCGCTGCTCGAGGAGGCGGCCCGCGAGGGCCTCACCGTCACGACGCTCGGTCAGGCCCGTTTCGCCGGCTCGGGCCTGACCCAGGCCGCGCTGCGCGGGGGAAGCTTCATCGGCGCGGAGCGACTCGCCGATCGTGTGGACGTGGCCGCCGGCGTGGCGGGCAGGCCCGGCGTCTCGTACCTGTACTGGGGCGAGATCGACAAGGTCGGCCACCACCATGGATGGGGCTCAGGCGAATGGGTCGCCGCGCTCGAGGACGCCGACGCGGAGTTCAAGCGGCTCGCTCGCTCGCTCCCCAAGGACGCGGTGCTCGTCATCACCGCTGACCACGGCATGCTCGACGTCACGGGCGCGCCTCGCTGGGACGTCGCCGACGAGCCCGCGCTCAGTCAGGACATCGCGCTCGTCGCGGGGGAGCAGCGCGCCGTCCATCTGTACCTCGACCAGGGCACTGACCCGGACGCCGTCGTCGCGCGCTGGCAGGACGTGCTCGGCACGCACGCGGCGGTCGGCACCCGGGAGGATGTCGCCGCCGCCGGGCTCATCGGGCCCCTGGACGATGCGGTGTCGGACAGGTTCGGCGACGTGATCGTTGCGATGGCGGGCAGGGCCACGGTCGTCGACTCGCGGACGCAGAGCCCGCAGTCGCTGCAGCTGATCGGCGTCCATGGGTCCCTGACCCCGGAGGAGCTTCAGGTGCCGCTCCTCACGATCGTCCCGGACTGAGCACCGCGCTCGGCTCCGCCGCGAGAAGGTGCGCGGGGCCGCCGTCGTGAGAGTGCGAGCGGAGCGTCAGTCGTGCTTGGCGCCGAAGACGATCTCGTCCCAGCTGGGCACCGAGGCGCGGCCACGGCGCGGGCGGCGCTCGCCGTTCGCGGGGGTCCGGGGTGACGCCGCCGAGGGAGCGGTGCGCGTCGTCGGCGTCTCCACGGTGTCCCGCGGGGCCTCCTCGCGCTTGGGTGCCCCGAAGCCGGTCTCTGCCTGACGCGCCTTCGCGGCCGGACCGAAGCCCTCGAACCCCTCGTCCTCGTCGTCGAGCACCGGCTCCTCACGCGTGCCTCGGCGCTCGGCGAGGTCCTCGAGCAGCAGCTCGGTCGCGCTCGGAGCCTCGACCTCGGGCACGGGAGCGGTGGGCTGGGCCGGACGCGCGGGATGCGCGATGACCTCGTCGGCCTCGGCCTCACCGCGCACGGCGGACAGGTGACGCTTGGGGATGGGGACGTCGAGCAGCTCGGTCTCGGTGAGCCACCGTGCCTCGTCGTCCTGCGCGGACAGCGAGCGGCCCTGGTGGTCGAAGGTCCACAGGGCGCGCACCGACCTGCCGTCGGCGTGGAAATCCACGCAGACCTTCCATGGCTCGTCGATCTCGCGCCACGCGTCCCACTCGAGCGCGTCCGCGTCGACGCCGCGCTGGGCGAGGCGGTCCGCCACGAGGTCGCCGAGGATCGGGGCACCCGTGTCGGTGCCGATGCGGGTGTCGCGGGCGAGCGCCACGATGTAGCCGCGCTCTGCGATCACCGGGGCCTCGAACTTCACGAGCGCCTCGACGGGCTCGCCGGACAGCTCTGCCAGCTCGGCCGCGGTGAGCCCTGCGCGGATGCGCTGCTGGATCTCACGGGGAGTCATGCTGCTGGACCTCGCCTCGGTCCTGGGCGCCGTCTCGCGGGTGCGCGCAGCGGCGTGCCGCACCGCCTGGCGCAGCTCGTCTGTCACAGCAAGGCGGAACTCGTGGCCGTCGTCGTCAGCGAGGATGAGGTGCTGAGCGTCGTCGGCCGGTCCCACCACATGGAGCTCGGTCATGCCCTCAGGGTGCCACGGCGTGCCGCGACCCGCGCGCACGCCACGCGGTGCGGCAGGATGGATGCATGACCGAGCCCCTCGCCCTCCTGGAAGTCGCCGCCCGTCTCGCCCAGGAGGCGGGCGATCTCGTGGTCCGCGGACGCGAGGGCGCGCGGATCGCGGGGACCAAGTCATCAGCGGCCGACATCGTGACCGAGATGGATCTCGCCGCCGAGCGCCTCCTCAGGGATCGCCTCGCGGAGCTCAGGCCGGACGATGGCATCCTCGGCGAGGAGGGCGACGACGTCGCCTCGCGCTCCGGCATCACCTGGGTGCTCGACCCGATCGACGGCACGGTCAACTATGCGTACGGCATCCCGTACTACGGCGTGTCGGTCGCCGCGGTGTCCGGGCCGCCGCGCACGCACGAGTGGACGCAGCTCGCGGGGGCGATCAGCACGGGCAGCGGGGAGCTGTGGACCGCCGCGAAGGGGGAGGGCGCGTGGCGCGATGGCGAGCCGTTGCGCCGGGTCAGCGCACCGCCGCTCGCGACCACGCTCGTCGCCACCGGATTCCAGTACGTGCCCGAGCTGCGCGCCCAGCAGGGCCGGGTCGTCGCGGGGCTGCTGCCCGAGGTGCGGGACATCCGCCGCATGGGCGCGGCGGCGCTCGACCTGTGCCATGCCGCGGCGGGGATCGTCGACGCCTACTACGAGCATCGGATCAACGCATGGGACATGGCCGCGGGCGGCCTGGTCGCGGCCGAGGCGGGGCTGAAGGTGGCTGGGCTCGACGGCGGTCCCGCGGATGAGCGGCTCGTGATCGCCGCCCATCCCGACGTGTGGTCCGATCTCCAGCAGGCGCTCCTGGCGGCGGGCGCGGCCGAGGTGGGCTGAGGCGCCAGGCACGCCGTGCCGCCCACAGGTGGCGCCGTGCCCGCTTTTGGTGCAGAATGCACGCGCCTGCGGGAACAAAACTCCACCGCGGAGCATTCTTGAGGCACTCACACTGCCGCGAAGGGACCGATGCCAGCATGGCTACCGATTACGACGCACCTCGCAAGACCGACGACGAGATCTCCGCTGACTCCATCGAGGAGCTCAAGGCCCGCCGTGCCGACAAGTCGTCGGGCGTCGTCGACGAGGACGAGACCGAGGCCGCAGAGGGCTTCGAGCTCCCCGGCGCCGACCTGTCGGGCGAGGAGCTCTCGGTTCGAGTCCTCCCGGCCCAGCAGGACGAGTTCACCTGCATGAGCTGCTTCCTCGTCCACCACCGCAGCCAGCTCGCCGAGTTCAAGGGCGACGACCCGATCTGCTCGGAGTGCGCGGGCTGACGGCCCGGGAGCACCGACCGCATGACTGACGTCGACGTGCTGCTGAGCACGACCTCCCCGGACGTCCCGATCCCCGCGTACTCCCACCCGGGAGACGCGGGGGCCGACCTCACCACGCGCATCGCCCTGACCCTTGGGCCGGGCGAGCGCGCTACCGTGCCGACCGGGGTCAAGATCGCGCTGCCCGACGGCTATGTCGCCCTTGTGCACCCTCGCTCGGGACTCGCGTCCAAGAAGGGCATCACGGTGGTGAACGCGCCCGGCACCGTCGACGCGGGCTACCGCGGCGAGGTCGCCGTGACGCTCCTCAACACCGACGCGACCACGCCTGTCACCTTCGAGGTGGGCGACCGCATCGCGCAGCTGGTCATCCAGCGCGTCGAGCGGGCCCGCTTCATCGAGGTCGAGCACCTTCCCGGCTCGCACCGGGGCGAGGGCGGCTTCGGGTCCACCGGCGTCGAGACCGGGCAGGCCTCCGCGTGAGCGGCGCGATGCTGCTCGACACGGTCACGCCCGCGCGCGATCTCGAGCCGCGGAGCCTCGCCCGCGTCTCGGGCAGGATCGTCGCCGTCCAGGTCGAGCCAGCGGACGCGGCGCCCAAGGTGATCGTGCGAGTCGACGACGGCACTGGCTTCGTCCACGCCGTCTTCATGGGCCGCCGCGAGATGCCCGGCATCGAGCCGGGCCGCCAGCTCGACCTCGAGGGACGCGTGTGCGAGACCGCCGCCGAGCCCAAGATCTACAACCCGCGCTACGAGATCCGATGACCGCCGACGACGAGCGCAAGCAGGGCATGGCGTCGCTGCTCGACTCGGACGAGTTCTCCCTCCACGAGGCGATCGGCGGGTGGCGGGGGTTCGTCGAGTCGTCGCTTCCCGGCGTGGTCTTCGTGGTCACGTTCCTCATCTGGGGCGGATTCCGGGTGCCCGTGGTCGCGTCGGTGGCCACGGTCGCGATCATGGTGGTCGCGCGCCTCATCGGCCGCACCCCGATCACCCAGGCGCTCTCCGGCGTCGTCGGCGTCGCGCTCGGCGCGGTCTGGGCGTGGAGGGCGGGAGACGCGGGCGAGTACTTCGTGCCCGGGCTGTGGATCAACGCCGGCTACCTGGTCGCGGTGCTCGTGTCGATGCTCGTCCGCTGGCCCATCGTCGGCGTGATCATGGCGCTGCTCCAGGGCCGAGGCTCGTCCTGGAGGAAGGAGCCCGCGACGCTCGCCCGCTACCAGTGGGCGACCGCGCTGCTCGCGGGGATGTTCGCGCTCAAGCTCCTCGTCCAGGTGCCGCTGTACCTCGCGGACAAGGTCGCCCTGCTCGGCACGGCGAAACTCGCGATGGGATTGCCGCTCTTCGCGCTGACGCTGTGGGCTATCTGGTTCCTGGTGCGGACCCCAGCACATCCTGAAGAGCCTGAGGCTCCGCTTCCGCCGACACGATGAACAGCAGCTCGTCCCCGGCCTCGAGGGTGTCCTCGGGGGTGGGGGCGATCGTGCGGTCGCCGCGGATGATGCAGGACAGCACCGTCTCGGCGGGCCAAGGGATCTCCCGCATGAGCGCGCCGACGACCGGCGAGGTCTTCGGAAGCGTCACCTCGATGATCGACGCGCCCGACTGATGGAAGGTGAAGACCTTCACCAGGTCGCCCACCGACACGGCCTCCTCGACCATGGCCGTCATGATGCGCGGCGTCGACACGGCGACGTCGACGCCCCACTGCGTGTCGTACATCCACTCGTTGCGCGGGTTGTTCACGCGCGCGACCGTGCGCGGCACCGCGAACTCGGTCTTGGCCAGGAACGACACGACGAGGTTGGCCTTGTCGTCGCCCGTCGCGGCCACGACGACGTCCATCTCCTCGACAGCCGCCTCGCGCAGCGCGGCCAGCTCGCACGCATCGGCGAGCATCCACTCGGCCTGCGGCACCTGGGCCACACGCATCGCGGTGGGCTGGTTGTCCATGAGCAGGACCTCGTGGCCGTGCGCGATCAGGTCGGACGCGATCGAGCGCCCCACGGAGCCCGCTCCGCAGATCAGCACCTTCATCGTTCGCCTCCCGGGCGTCGGGCGGCGACCCGCTGCGCGGCGGACGCCACCGAGTCGGGCACGGCGAAGTAGGCCTCATCTCCCGACTGGATCAGGGTCGAGTCCTCGGGCAGCACGCACTCGCCGAAGCGGACGACGTACGCGAGCCGCGTGCCCATCGCCTTCTCGATCTCCGCGTAGCGCGTGCCGATCCACTCGGCGTTGACGGCGATGCGCCGCACCGCGACGCCGACCGCGGGGTCGTGGAACACCTCGTCCACGCCGCCGGGAAGCATGCGATCGACCATCTGCGCCGCGGTCCACGGCACGGGGGCGACGGTCGGGATGCCGAGGCGCCGGTACACCTCGGCGCGACCAGGGTCTGCGATGCGCGCGACCACGTTGTCGACGCCGTAGGTCTCGCGGACGACGCGCGCGGCGAGGATGTTGGAGTTGTCGCCGCTCGAGACGGCGGCGAAGGCGTAGGCGTCCTCGACGCCCGCGGACGACAGCGTCTCGCGGTCGAAGCCGATCCCGGTGATCTTCTGTCCCTGGAAATCGGCGGGGAGGCGACGGAACGCGTCGGCGGCCTGATCGATGATCGCCACGGAGTGTCCGCGCGCCTCGAACT
Source organism: Demequina sp. NBRC 110054 (assembly GCF_002090115.1). Classification (NCBI taxonomy): domain Bacteria; kingdom Bacillati; phylum Actinomycetota; class Actinomycetes; order Micrococcales; family Demequinaceae; genus Demequina; species Demequina sp. NBRC 110054. The sequence goes on along the minus strand of NZ_BBRK01000005.1, from coordinate 398,518 downwards.
CCGCCGCCAGCGACGCGCCGGTGCGACCGCAGCCGAGGATCACGATATGCACAAGCCCACACGCTATACCCGCCAGCCCTAGGATGGTGCGACGTGCGAGGGTTTCTGAGGAAGATGAAGGGCCTCGTGTTCGGCAGCCCGGTGGCTACCGACCGCGCGACGCCGGTGCTGCTGCGTACGCGATTGGCGCTTCCGGTGTTCGGCGCGGGGCTGCTGTCGGCGGTCGCGTACGCGCCCGACGCGATCATCTCCTCGCTGCGCAGCGGCGGCCAGCAGACGGCGTCCATGGCCGTGGGGCTCGGTGTGGTCGCGATCCTGCTGCTGCTCGCGGTCGCGTACGGCTCCAATGTGCGCAGCCGACCCGACGAGCGTGCCGACTACGGACTCGTGCGCGAGGTGCTCGGATCGGGCCCCGGCCTCGTGACGGGCGCGGCGCTGCTCGTGGACTACCTGTTCACGGTGGCCGTCTCGGTGTCCGCGATCACGGGCATCGTCGTCTACATCGTCCCTCAGGCGGACGGCTGGCAGCGCGTGGTCGGCGTGAGCGTCATCGCGATCATGACTCTTCTCAGCCTGCGAGGCATCCGTGACCGGACGCGCGTGCTGCTCGCCGTGTGGTTCGGGTTCCTCGTGGTCATCGGCGTGCTCGTCGTGGTCGGGGTCGCGTTCCCCGCGCTCGAGATCACCGCCCCCGAGCCTCCCGAGGTCACGCGCTCCGTCTTCCTGGCCTTCGCGGGAGCGATCTCGTCCGGCGCGGTGATGGTCACGGGAATCGAGCACCTCGCGTCATCGGGGCCGTATCACGCGCCGCCCCGCGGGCTGCGCGCGGGCCGGACCGTGCTGATCGCCGCAGTGGCGGCGAGCGCGGCCTTCCTCGCCGTGATCTGGCTCGCGTGGCGCTTCCGCGTGACCGGCTGGGTGCAGGGACCGGTGCTGCTGCAGGTGACCGACCGCGTCACCGATCAGCCCTCCGCGGTCTGGATCGTGGGACTGGCCGCAGCCGGAATCCTCTACGCCGCCGCGTCGGCCGTGTTCCGACGGTTCTCGAACCTCGCCTCGCTGCTGTCGCGCGACGCGTACCTTCCTCGCCAGCTGTCGATGGCCAACGACCGCTTCGTGTTCCGCGGCGGTGTCCTCACTGTCGCCTTCGCGTCCGCCTTCGTCGTGATCGCGGCCGATGCGGACCTGCTGGTGCTCGTGCACATGTACGTCATCGGCGTCTTCGCGTCGATCGTGCTGAGCCAGGTCGCGATGGTGCGCCACTTCAGCGCGGTGCTCGAGCGCGAGGGCTCGGCGAGCAGGCGGCGGGAGCAGCACGTGCGGCGGGCGCTCCACGCGGTCGCCGCGCTCGTGGCGCTCATGGTGTGGATCATCGTCGTCATCTTCAACTTCCTTGCCGGAGCCTGGGTTGCGATCGCCGCGATGGTCCTCCTCGTGGTGCTCATGCGGGCCATCCATGTGCATTACGCCCGCATGAAGGAGGACGTCCAGCTGACTCCCGAGGACCGCTCGGACGCCCTGCCGAGCGCGACCCATGGCGTCGTGCTCATCGCCCAGCTGCACCGTCCCGCGATGCGCGCGCTCGCCGTCGCCAAGGCCGCGCGCCACTCGCGGCTCGAGGCGGTCGCAGTCGCGACCGACAAGCACGCCGCCAAGGAGCTCCAGCGCCAATGGGGACGCCGCACCATGGGGATGCCGCTCATCGTGCTCGACTCCCCGTACCGCGATCTGGCAGGGCCGGTGCTCAAGCACGTGCGCCATCTGCATCGCGAGAGCCCGCGCGACGTGGTCGTGGTCTACGTGCCCGAGTACGTCGTGGGACGCTGGTGGGAGCGGTTCCTGCACAACAAGGCGACCGAGCGCCTGCGCGAGCAGCTCCTGCACGTGCCCAACGTCGTCGTGTCGGCGGTGCCGTGGCAGCTCGAGTCGGCACGTGCCAGGGCGACGGAGATCGCGGCCGTGCAGGAGTCGGGCAACCAGGAGCCGCGCCCGCAGGGGCCGAACGGGGAGAGGGCGTCATGACCGCACGGATCACGGTCGAGGTCGGGTCACCCGCGCACGGCGGCCACTGCGTCGCGCGGCACGAGGGACGCGCGGTGTTCGTGCGCGACGCCCTGCCGGGAGAGACGGTCGTCGCGGAGGTCGCCGACGACGCGCCCGACGCGCGCTTCTGGAGGGCCGAGACGGTCGAGGTGCTCGAGGCATCGCCCGACCGTGTCGCGCATCCCTGGCCCGAGGCGGGCGCCGGGGGAGTGGGCGGCGCCGAGCTCGGACATGCGTCCCTCGAGGCGCAGCGGCGGTGGAAGCACTCCGTGCTCGTGGAGTCGTTCGAGCGCTTCGCCGGTGTCCCCTTCGAGGGCGAGGTGCACCCCGCCCCCGGGGACGACGCGCGTGGCGGGCTCGCGTACCGCACTCGCGTGAGCGCGACGGCAGGCGATGACGGGCGTCCCTCGATGGTCGTCCCCTCCACGGGAGAGAGGCGAGCCCTCATCGAGATGCCGCTCGCGGTGTCCGAGGCGGAGACGGCGCTCCTCAAGGCACGCGCCACGCCGGGCACCCGCATCGACGTGACCGCGACGTCGACGGGCGAGATCGTGGTGACCACCTCGGGAGGCGAGGCCCGGAGACTGTGGCTGAACGAGGCCGTCGTCCATGGCGAGGGCGAGCTCGCCTACAAGGTGCGCGCCGCCGACTTCTGGCAGGTGCACCGCGAGGCCCCCGGGGTCCTCGTGGACGCCGTGATGTCCAGGCTCCTCCCGCAGGGTCCCGTGCTGGATCTGTACTCGGGCGCCGGGCTGCTCGCGCTGCCCGTCGCCGTGGCGGGCCGCCCCGTCGTGGCCGTCGAGGCCCCCGAGCATGGCAAGGTGCCTCCCGCGCTCGCCGCGAACCTCAAGGGACGCCCCGGCGCGGAGGCGGTCGGCGCCGACGTCCGCCAGTTCCTCATGCGCGAGGCGACCTCGCGGGACTGGTCTGAGGCCAGCATCGTCCTCGATCCGCCCCGCGCCGGCGCGAAGGCGCGCAACATCGCCGCCCTCGCGGCGCTCGGCGCGCCCCGCATCGTCTACGTCGCGTGCGATCCCGTCGCGCTCGCGCGCGACACCGCGCTGTTGCGCGACGCGGGCTACGACCTCATCGAGGCGCAGGCGCATGACCTGTTCCCGATGACGCATCACATCGAGACCGTCGCCTCCTTCGCAGCGAGGTGACGTGACGCGCGGCCGCGCGCTCAGGGCGATGACACGTCACACGCGGCTAGGATGAATCCGATCGAGAGCACTGGAGGAGCCGCATGAGCGTGAACACCCTGGGAGCCAAGGCAACCCTGGCCGTGGGAGACCGGAACTACGAGATCTACCGGCTGGACGCCGTGCAGGGGCTGGAGAAGCTCCCGTACTCCCTCAAGGTGCTCGCCGAGGCGCTGCTGCGCACCGAGGACGGCGCGAACATCACCGCCGACCACGTCAAGGCGCTCGCAGAGTGGGATCCGTCGGCCGAGCCCGACACTGAGATCCAGTTCACGCCCGCGCGCGTCGTGATGCAGGACTTCACGGGCGTGCCGTGCGTCGTCGACCTTGCCACGATGCGCGAGGCCGTCGCCGAGCTCGGCGGCGACCCGACCGTGATCAACCCGCTCGCGCCCGCCGAGATGGTCATCGACCACTCGGTCGTGATCGACATCTTCGGACGCAAGGACGCGCTCGAGCTCAACACTGCGCTCGAGTACCAGCGCAACCGCGAGCGCTACCAGTTCCTGCGCTGGGGCCAGACCGCGTTCGACAACTTCAAGGTCGTGCCCCCGGGCACCGGAATCGTCCACCAGGTCAACCTCGAGTACCTGGCGCGCGGCGTCATGACCAAGGATGCCGACGGCGTCACCCAGGCCTACCCCGACTCGTGCGTCGGCACCGACTCGCACACGACGATGATCAACGGCCTGGGCGTGCTCGGCTGGGGCGTCGGCGGCATCGAGGCCGAGGCCGCGATGCTCGGCCAGCCCGTGTCGATGCTCATCCCGCGCGTCGTCGGCTTCAAGCTCTCGGGCGCGATCCCCGCCGGCGCGACCGCGACCGACGTCGTGCTCACGATCACCGAGATGCTGCGCCAGCACGGCGTGGTCGGCAAGTTCGTCGAGTTCTACGGCGAGGGCGTCGGCGCGGTGCCGCTGGCCAACCGCGCCACGATCGGCAACATGAGCCCCGAGTTCGGCTCGACCGCCGCGATCTTCCCGATCGACGACGTCACGATCGACTACCTGCGCCTCACGGGCCGCTCGGCCGACCAGGTCGCGCTCGTCGAGGCGTATGCCAAGGAGCAGGGGATGTGGCACGACCCGTCCGCGCCCGGCTACGTCGAGCCCACCTTCTCGGAGTACCTCGAGCTGGACCTGTCGACCGTCGTGCCGTCGATCGCCGGGCCGAAGCGTCCGCAGGACCGCGTGGCGCTGTCCGAGTCCAAGCCGCAGTTCGAGAAGGCGATCTCGCAGGTCCGCGCGGGTGACGCGAAGGACGCGACCTACGTCAACGAGGCCGGCGAGACCGTGCCGCTCAAGGATGGCGACGTCGTCATCGCCTCGATCACCTCGTGCACCAACACGTCGAACCCGTCGGTGATGCTCGCCGCGGCGCTGCTCGCGCGCAACGCCAACGAGAAGGGCCTCGCGTCCAAGCCGTGGGTCAAGACCTCGATGGCGCCTGGCTCGCAGGTCGTCACCGACTACTACGAGAAGGCCGGGCTGTGGCCCGACCTCGAGGCGCTCGGATTCCACCTCGTGGGCTACGGCTGCACCACCTGCATCGGCAACTCGGGTCCGCTTCCCGAGCCCGTGTCCGGCGCGGTCAACGAGCACGACCTCACGGTCGTCTCGGTGCTGTCCGGAAACCGCAACTTCGAGGGCCGCATCAACCCCGACGTGAAGATGAACTACCTCGCGTCGCCGCCGCTCGTCATCGCGTACGCGCTCGCCGGGACCATGGACTTCGACTTCGAGACCCAGGCGCTCGGCCAGGACGCGGACGGCGCCGACGTCTACCTCAAGGACATCTGGCCCGATGCCGCCGAGGTCGAGTCGATCGTCGGCTCGTCCATCACGCAGGAGATGTTCGAGAAGGACTACGCGGACGTCTTCGCCGGCGACGCCAGCTGGCAGGGCCTGCCCACGCCGGACGGCAAGACGTTCGACTGGGAGGACTCCTCCACCTATGTGCGCAAGCCCCCGTACTTCGAGGGCATGGGCATCGCGCCGGAGCCGGTCGAGGACATCGCCGGCGCACGCGTGCTCGCGCTGCTGGGCGACTCGGTCACGACCGACCACATCTCGCCCGCCGGTTCGATCAAGGCGGACAGCCCGGCAGGGAAGTACCTCGCCGAGCACGGTGTCGAGCGTCGGGACTTCAACTCGTACGGCTCGCGCCGCGGCAACCACGAGGTGATGATCCGCGGCACGTTCGCGAACATCCGCCTCAAGAACCTGCTTCTCGCCGACGCCGAGGGCAACGTCGTCGAGGGCGGCTTCACCAAGGACCACCTCACGGGCGAGCAGACGACGATCTACGACGCCTCCGTCGCGTACGCCGAGGCCGGCATCCCGCTCGTGGTGCTCGCGGGTAAGGAGTACGGCTCGGGCTCGTCGCGCGACTGGGCGGCCAAGGGCACGCGCCTGCTGGGCGTCCGCGCGGTCATCACCGAGAGCTTCGAGCGCATCCACCGGTCGAACCTGATCGGCATGGGCGTGCTCCCGCTCCAGTTCCCCGCGGGGGAGTCGGCCGCCTCGATCGGCCTCGACGGCACCGAGACGTTCGACATCTCGGGCGTCACGGCATTCAGCGCCGGCGAGCACCCGAAGACGCTTCCCGTGAAGGCGACCAAGGCGGACGGCTCGGTCGTCGAGTTCGACGCCGTGGTGCGCATCGACACCCCCGGCGAGGCCGATTACTTCCGCAACGGCGGCATCCTGCAGTACGTGCTCCGCTCCCTCGTGAACGCCTGATCCGGCGTTCGCGGTGGGGGCGCGACCGCGTAAGGTGGTGTGACCCCGAAGCGAGAAGTAAGGAGTGAGCGTGCTGGAGCGCATCGAGTCGCCGCAGGATCTGCGGGGACTCACGTACGAGGAGCTGGGCGAGCTCGCGGAGGAGATCAGGGACACCCTGGTCGACTCGGTGTCGCGCACGGGCGGCCATCTGGGCCCCAACCTCGGCGTGGTCGAGCTCACTCTCGCGCTGCACCGCGTCTTCGAGTCCCCTCGCGACTCCCTGGTGTTCGACACGGGTCACCAGTCGTACGTGCACAAGCTCGTCACGGGCCGGCGGGACTTCTCGGGGCTGCGCCAGCGCGGCGGGCTCTCCGGCTACCCGTCGCGGACCGAGAGCGAGCACGACGTCGTCGAGAACTCCCACGCGTCGACCGCGGTGTCGTGGGCCGCGGGGATCGGTCGCGCGAACTCGCTCAAGGGTGCCGACGACCGGGCCGCGGTCGCGGTGATCGGTGACGGGGCGCTCACGGGCGGCATGGCCTGGGAGGCGCTCAACTCGCTCGCGGACAGCGACGACCGCGTCGTGATCGTGGTCAACGACAACGGCCGTTCGTACGCGCCCACGATCGGCGGTCTTGCACGCAAGCTCGACGGCGTCCGCGTCGACCCGCGGTACGAGCAGTTCCTGGGCTGGGGCAAGCGCACGTTCGCGGGCCGCGGGCGGCTGCGCACGTTCGCGTATCACACCGTCATGCACGGCAAGCGGGCGCTCAAGGGTCTGCTCACGGACCAGGGCATGTTCGAGGACCTCGGTCTCAAGTACATCGGACCCATCGACGGGCACGACCAGCGCCACGTCGAGCTCGCCCTGCGGCAGGCGCGGGACTACGGCGCCCCGGTGCTCGTGCACGTGCTCACGCAGAAGGGCCGTGGCTACTCGCCCGCCGAGCAGGACGTCGCCGACCGGTTCCACGCCGTCGGGCAGATCCACCCCGAGACCGGACTGCCCGTGGTCCCGTCGCGCTTCGGGTGGACCAAGGTGTTCGCCGACGAGATGGTGAAGGTCGGCAGGGAGCGGGACGACGTGGTGGCGCTCACCGCCGCGATGCTCGCACCCGTGGGGCTGCAGCCGTTCGCGGACGAGTTCCCCGATAGGGTCATCGACGTCGGCATCGCGGAGCAGCACGCGGTCACGAGCGCCGCCGGACTCGCCTTCGCGGGCATGCATCCCGTCGTCGCCGTCTACGCAACCTTCCTGAACCGCGCGTTCGACCAGGTGCTCATGGACGTCGCCCTGCACAAGGCCGGGGTCACGTTCATGCTCGACCGCGCCGGCATCACCGGCGACGACGGCGCGAGCCACAACGGCATGTGGGACATGGCGCTGTTGAGGCATGTCCCGGGGCTGCGGCTCGCTGCGCCGAGGGACGAGGCGACCTTGCGGTCCGCGTTCCGCGAGGCCCTCGACGTGGACGATGCGCCGACCGTCGTGCGCTACCCGAAGGGCGCCGTGGGGGACAGCCTCCCGGCCCTGCGCCGCGTGGAGGACGTCGAGATCCTCGCCGAGCTCGGCGAGGGGGCCGCGCAGGTGGTCGTGCTCGGAGTGGGCGCGATGGCGTCCACTGCGGTCGAGGTGGCGGGCAAGCTCGCTGCAGAGGGCCGTGCGGTGGTCGCCGCGACCGCGACGTGGGTGCGACCGGTGCCCGAGGGACTGCTCGAGGTGCTCGGCGATGCCGAGCTGGTCGTCACGGTCGAGGACGGCCTCACCGATGCCGGTGTCGGCCAGGAGTGGGCGGAGTTCGCGCGCCTCGCGGGTCGCACCGCGCGCTGGACGCACCACGGCGTGCCGCGCGAGTTCCTGGACCACGCGAGCCGGGCGCAGATCGTGGAGAGCATCGGGCTCGACCCGTCGGCGATCGCCGAGAAGGTCGGCGCGCTGCTGTCGTAGGCCGTCCGGCCCCGGTCAGCCCTGGTTGGAGTCCTGCTGCGCGGCGGCCTCGGCGAACGCCTCCGCGAGCACGGGAGCGATGAGGTCCATCTGCCACTGACGCGCGCCGCGAGAGGCGAGCAGGGCGCGGATCCCGGGCTCTCCGCCCCCACGATGCTCCCAGCAGGCGCGGCGCACCGCGTCGGGCTGCATCAGGTTCTCGGCGGGGATCGCGTGCTGCTCGGACAGCTCCGCGATCCGGGGCTTGACGAGCTGCAGCCGCGCGGCCGCCTCGGGGCGCTTGTCGCTCCACGCCCGAGGCGGCGGCGGGCCGTCGCCCTTGGGGCCACGCCGGCTCGGAAGCTTGTCGGTCGGCATCGCGAGCGCGGTCTCGATCGCGGGCCACCATCGCGGCGCGGCGCGCTTGGTGCCCCGCGAGCGCCACTCGGGAAGCTCGATGAGAGCCTCGTAGGACTCGGGTCGTGCGTGGGCGGCAGCGACGATCGCCGCGTCCCTGAGCACACGGCCGGGGGAGATGTCGCGGCGCTGCGCCTCCCTGTCGCGGCTGAGCCACAGCTCACGGACGATCGCAAGGCCGCGCTGGTCGCGGACCTGATGCGTGCCGGAGGTGCGACGCCACGGCTCAGGGCGCGGCTCGGGCGGGCCCGCAAGGCGCACGGCCTCGAACTCCTGGAGGGCCCAGTCGAGCTTGCCTGCCTCCTCGAGCTGGGCGTACAGGTGGTCGCGCACCTCGACGAGCACCTCCACGTCGAGCGCGGCGTACACGAGCCAGTCGTGGGGGAGCGGACGCGTGGACCAGTCCTGCGCCGAGTGCTCCTTGGCGAGGGCGAGGCCGAGCACGCGCTCGACGACGGCCGCGAGGCCGACCTTGGGCCACCCGAGCAGGCGCGCGGCGAGCTCGGTGTCGAACACCGCCGCGGGGGCCATGCCCAGCTCGCGCATGCCCGGCAGGTCCTGGCTCGCGGCGTGGAAGACGAACTCGGCGTCGCGGACGGCCTCCTGAAGGCTCGACAGGTCGGGCAGCGCTGCGGTGTCGATCAGCGCGATGCCCGCGCCCTCCCGCTTGAACTGCGCCAGATACGTCGCCTGCCCGTAGCGGAAGCCTGACGCGCGCTCGGCGTCGGCCGCGACCGGGCCAGTGCCGGCGGCGAAGGCAGCGACGGCCTCCGCGAGCGCCTCGGGAGTGTCGATGATCGGCGGGACGCCGCCCTCAGGCTCGGTGAGCGGGACGGCGGCGGGCGCCTCGACGTCCTGTCCCTGCTCGCCGTTCTCGGCCGCGCGCTGAGCGGCGTCCTCGGCCTGGGCGTCGGTGCTCATGCGCGACCACCAGGAAGAAGGGTGACGCCCTCGGGCACGGGGGGCAGCCCCGAGCACGAGGCGAGGAGCTCCGTCCACGCCTGCACGTGCGGGCCGATCCGCGAGTCCTCGGGGGTCCACGACGCGCGCAGCTCCACCCGGACCTCGTCCGGGCGCTCGTCGAGATCCCCGTACGACCTCGAGACGACCTTCGTCACAGTTCCTCCTCTGTGCCGGTGCGGCACATCCTCGAGCGCCTCCTCGAGACGCGACCACGCGACATCGGCCCAGATGTCGTCCGCACCGACCTCCGCGTCCGCGAGCGCCTTCACGAGCGCCACGACACGCAGCGTCCCGTCCCAGGTCTCCTGGCCCTCGGGGTCGTGCAGCAGGACGAACCTGCCGGTGCCCTCGACGCCCTCGCCGAGCACCTCACCGTCGATCGCTGCGGCGTACGGCGCTATCCGCGTGGGAGCGGGGCTCTCGGAGACCCGCACGTCCGCTCTGATCCGCGCGTCCGCGATGGACCGCAGCGCCTCCTGGAAGGCGGGCGGTGCCGAGGCGAGGTCGGGTGCCATGATCTTCAGACTAGGACCGCCTGTGCTCCCCGCATCGTACGCCACGCTGTCGCGCACCCTCTAGGCTGGTACGCGGAGTTCTCCCCGACGTAAGGAAGTGCTATGTCCCTCGCTCAGATCGGTGTGACCGGGCTCGCGGTCATGGGTCGCAACCTGGCCCGCAACTTCGCGCGCAACGGCTTCACCGTCGCTGTCCACAACCGTTCGCCGCAGAAGATGACGTCACTTCTGGAGGAGCACGGAGAGGAGGGCGACTTCGTCGGCTGCGAGTCGCTCGAGGACTTCGTCGCCGCGCTCGAGCGCCCGCGCAAGATCGTGATCATGGTGCAGGCGGGCGCGGCCACCGACGCGGTGATCGACTCGCTGATCCCGCTCCTTGAGGAGGGGGACGTCATCGTGGACGCGGGCAACGCCCACTTCCCCGACACGCGTCGGCGCGAGGCCGCGCTGCGCGAGAAGGGCCTCCACTTCGTCGGCTGCGGCGTGTCGGGAGGCGAGGAGGGCGCGCTGCTCGGCCCGTCGATCATGCCCGGCGGACCCGCGGCGTCCTACGAGACGCTCGGCCCGATCCTCGAGAAGATCTCCGCCAAGGTCGATGGCGTGCCGTGCTGCACCCACGTCGGCCCCGACGGCGCGGGCCACTTCGTGAAGATGGTCCACAACGGCATCGAGTACGCCGACATGCAGCTGATCGGCGAGGCATACCAGGTGCTTCGTGAGGCGCTCCACCTGACTCCCGCTGAGATCGGTGAGATCTTCGCCGAGTGGAACGACGGCGACCTCGAGTCGTTCCTCATCGAGATCACCGCGGAGGTCCTGAAGCAGGTCGACGCGAAGACGGGCAAGCCGCTTGTGGACGTCATCGCGGACCAGGCCGGTCAGAAGGGCACTGGCCGCTGGACCGTGCAGAGCGCGCTCGACCTCGGCGTTCCCGTGACGGGCATCGCCGAGGCGACCTTCGCCCGTGCGATCTCGAGCCAGATCGCCCAGCGCGAGGCCGCGCGCGACGTGTTGTCCGCCTCGACCGGCGACTGGCACATCGTCAACCGCGAGGGCTTCATCGAGGACGTGCGGCTCGCGCTCTACGCGTCGAAGGTCGTCGCGTACGCGCAGGGCTTCGACCAGATCCAGGCGGCCTCCGAGGAGTTCGGCTGGGACATCGACCGTGGCGCGATGGCCCGCATCTGGCGCGGCGGCTGCATCATCCGCGCGCAGTTCCTCAACCGCATCACCGAGGCCTACGAGCGCGACGGCGATCTCGCCTCGCTGCTCGTGGACCCGTACTTCTCGGACGTCCTGTGCGGCGGCGTCGGCGCGTGGCGCCGCATCGTGTCGCAGGCCGCGCTCAGCGGCGTTCCCACGCCCGCGTTCTCCTCGTCGCTCGCGTACTACGACGCGCTGCGCGCGGAGCGTCTGCCGGCCGCGCTGATCCAGGGTCAGCGCGACTTCTTCGGGGCGCACACCTACAAGCGCGTCGACGTCGAGGGCACCTTCCACACGCTGTGGTCCGGTGACCGCAGCGAGGTCGAGGCCTAACCCGCGGTGCGCGCCCCGACCCCCGTCCTCGTCGGAGGAGACATCGGCGCCTACGCGCTCATGCGCGCCTTCAATGAGGCGTACGGGGTGCGGGGCGTGATCGTGTCGCGGGTCCGCACCAGGGCCTTCGCCCACACGCGCCTCGCGGATCAGGTGATCGCGAACGTGGACGACGCGGAGGCGCTGCTCGCGGCGCTCGAGCAGATCGCCGCCGAGCGACCGGACGAGCGGCTCGTGCTGCTCACCAACGCCGACTGGTACGTCGAGACCCTCGCGGCCGCGCGGGACCGGCTCGAGCCGCGCTACGAGATGCCGATGTGCACCGCCGAGCAGTTCGCGCGGGTGTCGGACAAGGCGCTGTTCCAGGCGGACTGCGAGGCGCTCGGCATCCCGGTGCCGCGCACGATCGAGGTGTCGTTCACCGACGGGGTCCCGAGCCCCGACAAGGACCTGGAGCTGCTGACGTACCCCGTCATCGGCAAGCCCGCCTCGTCCGCGGAGTTCTACTACGTCGACTATCCGGGCAAGCTCAAGATCCACGATCTCGAGGACCGCTCGGACGTGGACGACCTGCTCGAGCGGCTGCGAGCGGCGGGATTCACCGGCACGTACCTGCTTCAGGAGTTCATCCCGGGCGATGAGACCCAGATGCGGTCCCTCACCGCCTACCGCGACGCGCGCGGCAGGGTGACGATGCTCGTGACCGGACGCGTGCTGCTCGAGGAGCACACCCCAGGGACTCTCGGCGTGCCGGCGGCGATCCTCACCGAGCCGTACGCGGACGCGATGGACGCGATGACGCGCTATCTGGATCGTGTGGACTATCGCGGATTCGCGAACGCCGACTACAAGCGGGACGCGAGGACCGGGCGGCACGTCTTCTTCGAGGTCAACCCGCGCATCGGGCGCAACAACTGGTACACGACCGCGTCGGGAGTGAACCCCGCGCACCACGTCATGGCCGACCTGGATGGCTCGCCGATCGCGACGGTGCACGGCGACGAGTCGGTGCTGTACTCGGTGGTCCACCTGTCGCTGCTGCGGCGCTACCTGCCGGAACGTGCCCTGCGGCAGCGCGTCCGTCAGGTCGCGAAGCGAGGCATCGCGCGCCCGCTGCACAACCCGGAGGATCGCTCGCTCAAGCGCTGGGGCGTCATCACGGCGCTCACGTGGAACTACTGGCGCAAGTACCTCCAGTACTACCCGCGACCCACCGAGTCGGGCCACTGACCAGCGCTTCTCAAATGGATAGGCTCGCGTGACATGACCCCGCAACTGGTCGGACGGCGCCCGACGCTCACGCCCTCGGCCCTCGTCGACGACCTCGTCCCGCCGCCCCACTTCGCGGACGCAGCCTTCGACACGTATCTGCCCGACCCGGACTACCCGAGCCAGGCCGCTGCGCGCGAGCGGATGCGCGATTTCGCGACCCGATCCGTGCGTCGCGGGATTCCCGGGCTGCGTCCGAGCAGCGGGGGCACGGGCCTGTACCTCGACGGCGGATTCGGCGTCGGCAAGACCCATCTGCTCGCGGCTGCCGCGCACGCGATCGGGGACAGGGCCGCCTTCGGCACGTTCGTCGAGTACACGCACCTCGTCGGCGCGCTCGGGTTCGCGGCCGCACGCGCCGAGCTCTCCCGCTTCGCGCTCGTCTGCATCGACGAGTTCGAGCTCGACGACCCCGGCGACACGCTCCTCATGGCGAGGCTCATGCGCGAGCTCACCGACGCGGGCGTGGCGATCGCTGCGACCTCGAACACCCTTCCCGACAGCCTGGGCGAGGGCCGCTTCGCCGCTGAGGACTTCAAGCGCGAGATCCAGTCCGTGGCGCGGCTGTTCACCGTCGCGACCGTGGACGGCCCTGACTACCGCCACCGCGGCGACCTTGCCTCCCCGGCGCCCGCACGCGCGGAGGACGTCGAGGAGGTGCGGGCAGAGCCGGCGGGCGTGATCGAGGACTGGTGGGAGCTCGTGGCCGATCTGTGGCACGTGCATCCGAGCCGCTACGGCGCCTACGTCGCGGGCATCGAGGTCCTCGGCCTGCGAGAGGTCGCGCCGCTGCGCGACCAGGCGCAGGCACTCCGTCTCGTCGCGCTCGTCGATCGCCTGTACGACCGGGACGTGCGGATCGTCGCCTCGGGAGCCCCGCTCGATCAGGTCTTCCCGGCGGACATGCTGCGCGGCGGCTATCGCAAGAAGTACTTCCGGGCGGTCTCGCGACTCACGGCGATGGCCACGCGCGACTGAACCCGCGCACCTCTGCCGTGTCTGTCGCCGGAGCCGGTCAGGGTCCGGCGACGACGAGCGCCACGGAGCCGGGTCCCAGGACGATGCCGTCGTCCCCGGTCTCGACCTCGCCGAAGGCGGCGATCACCTCGCCGGCCGGGACGATGCTGGGGGAGCCCGACAGGTTCGCGTGGACCGTCACGGGGCCGGTCATGGTGACGACGCGAGGCGCCGACTCCGTCACGGAGACCGGGGAGGCGTCCCAGGCGCCGGGCTCGAGGGTCCGTGCACGCGCGGCGATGACCGCCGCGGTCCAGCGTTCGATCTTCTGCCTGGTCTCGGGTGCCGGCGGCTCCGTGCCGAGCTTGGAGCCGACGAACGTGTCCCTGCTCTGCGGGTCCGGGACATCGGGAGATCCGCCGTAGAGGTCCTCCCAGCCGTGGCCCGCGAACTCGCTCATCCTGCCCTGTGAGACGGCCGAGCCGAGCGGCTCGTCGTGGTCGGTGAAGAACATGAAGGGCGTCGTCTCGCCGTACTCCTCGCCCATGAACAGCATCGGGGTGAAGGGGCTGAGGAGGATCAGCGCGAGCGAGGCGGCCTGCGCGCCCTCGCTCAGGCGCGCGGAGGGGCGGTCGCCGAGCGCCCTGTTGCCGACCTGGTCGTGGTTGGACGCGAAGACGACGAAGCGGCGGCGGTCCATGTCGATGGGCACGGGCGCACCCCAGTCCTTGCCGCGGAACGTCGAGAACGAGCCGTCGTGGACGAACACGCCGCGGTACGCCTTGTCGAGCGCCTCGATCGAGCCGAAGTCCCCGTAGTACCCGTGCGTCTCCTGGGTGAGATAGGCGTGCAGCGCGTGGTGCACATCGTCCGCCCATTGGGCCGTCATCCCGAGCCCGCCCTCGGCGGTCGGGGTGACCATCGACGGCTGGTTGAGGTCGGACTCCGCGACGAGCGACAGGGGACGCCCGAGGTTCGCCGCGAGGCCCGCCACGGTGTCCGACATCTCCGCGAGCAGATGGCATTCGGAGTCGTCCTGGAGCGCATGCACTGCGTCGAGGCGAAGGCAGTCGATGTGGAAGTCGCGCAGCCAGCGCACGGCGTTGTCGAGGATGAACGCGCGCATGCCGTGGGACTGCGGCTGGTCGAGGTTCACGGCCCAGCCCCAGGGAGTGTCATGCGCGTCGGTGAAGTAGGGGCCGAACTGCGCAAGGTAGTTGCCGTCGGGGCCGAGGTGGTTGTAGACGACGTCGAGGCACACCGCGAGCCCAGCGACGTGCGCGCGGTCGACGAACCTCTGCAGCGCCTCGGGGCCGCCGTACGCGTCATGCACGGCGTAGAGCGACACGCCGTCATAGCCCCAGCCTCGTTCGCCAGGGAAGGCGGCGACAGGCATCAGCTCGATCATCTGGACGCCTCGCGAGGCGAGGTCCTCGAGCCGGGCCGCGTCGATCGCGTCGAGCGTCCCGCCCTCCGTGAACGTGCCGATGTGGAGCTCGTACGTGACTGCTCCGCGTGCGTCCAGGCCGGCCCATGCCGCGTCGTGCCACCGGTGCGCCGAGGAGTCAAATGCCCGCGAGAAGCCGTGCACCCCGTGCGGCTGCCACGCGCTGCGCGGATCAGGGAAGGGTCCGTTGCCGTCGATCTCGAACGCGTAGTCCGTGCCCGGCGTCAGGGTGGGGCCCACCCACCAGCCGTCCTCCGCGCGGTCCATCGGCTCGACGAACGGATCGGTCGAGTCGGGACGCACGTGGACAAGGACGTCGCCCGCGTCCGGTGCCCAGACCCGGGCCCTCATGCGACACGCTCCAGCAGTGCGACCGGGTGGTGACGCAGGACCGACGCGAGCGGCACCATGCCACCGTCGAACTCCGCCTTGCCGATCACATCGCGCCATCGACCTTCCGGCAGCTGCACCGTCGTGTCGGCCCACCCGCCGAGCCTCTCGAGCTCGAGGGCGACGCGCGTCGCCACGGTGACGATCTCGGCGCGCTCGCCGATCGTGCGGGCGAAGACGACGGCGTGGCCCGAGGAGGAGGCGAGCGCCTGGTAGCCGGCGGCGTCGCCCACGAAGGCCTCGCGGTGATCGCGGCGCGCGTGGAGCGCCCTCATCGTGACGAGGAGCTTCTCCTCCCACAGGGTGCGCGCCTTGCCGCCCTTGAGCAGGTGCTGGAGGGACGTGTCACGCGAGTCGAAGTCGACCGGCCTGCGGTTGTCGGGATCGACGAGCGAGGGTGACACGCACTCGTTGCCCTGATAGCAGTCGGGCACGCCCGGCATCGTCAGCTGGATCAACTTGCCGCCGAGAATCGCCGCGCGGACGCCCTCGGCGGTGTCGTGATGCCACTGGAGCACGAGCTCACGCACGTCAGGATCCGCGTGGGTAGCCCTCGCGAAGCTCTGGACCGCGAACTCGTACTCCTCGTCGACCGACGTCCATGTGGTGTAGGTCTTCGCCTCGCGCATCGCCTTGGTGAGGTAGCCCGAGAGCCGCTCCCACTCCATCATGCCGTCCTCGTCGGAGGTGCCGACGAGCGTCTGCCACCACAGGTTCTCCATGCGACCGTCCAACTGGGACGGGATCTGCTCGGCCGTGAGGGTGTGGAGACGGTTGATGAGCTCGTCCCAGTCCTCGGGCACCTCGCTCAGCACGCCGAGTCGTGCCCGCACGTCCTCGGAGCGCTTGGTGTCGTGGGTGGTGAGCGAGGTCATGGCGTGGGGGAACGTGTGCTGCTGCTCGCCTGCCCACGCGTGGAAGCCCGCGGGCGGCACGGCGAATCGGGCGGCGGGTGAGCCGACCTCGCACAGCGGGAGCAGGTGGGTCCAGCGGTAGTAGGCGGTGTCCTCGACGCCCTTCGCCATGACTGCGCCGCACGCCTGCTGGAAGCGGGTGATGAGCTCGGCCCTCGTCGCGCCCTGGGTTTGGCCCGCGGAGCCCACCTCGTTGCCCTTGAGGAGCTCGACGACTACATCGAGGGTCTCGTAGCGCTCGGGATCGAGCAGCTCGCGCGCCTTGTGCGCGGCCTCGTCGATCGCCTCCAGCGACATCGGCTTCGGGGGCGTTCCCGGCACGACGTACGCGCGGTAGCGGTTGAATGCCACGAGCAGGCGGCGGATCGAGTCGTAGAGCGCGCGCCACGTGTGGTCGCGCAGGCGCACGTCGGCGACGCAGATCTGGTGCGCGAGGTTCGCCAGGCGATGCACCTCGCTCGACAGCGACTCCTTGACGATCTCTCGCTTCGCGTCCTGGATCAGCTCCGGGAGCGCACCGAGCGCGTCCCCCGTGAGCCTGTAGAGCGTCCCCGCGAGCGGCGCAGCGCCCGCCGGATCGCGCAGCAGCGCGCCGACGCGCCACCCGGCCTCGTAGCCGGTGGTGCCGGCGGTCTTCCACGAGGTCGGCAGCTGCTCGTCTCCCTCGAGGATCTTCTCGACGACGATCCACGCGCCGTCCGTCGCCTCCGAGAGCCGCTCGATGTAGCCCGCGGGATCCGCGAGGCCGTCCGGGTGGTCGATGCGCAGCCCCTCGAGCGTGCCGTCCTTCACCAGGTCCACGATCACGCGGTGGGTCTGGTCGAACACGTCGGGGTCCTCGACCCGCACCGCCACGAGCGAGCCGACGTCGAAGAAGCGCCGGTAGTTGAGCTCCTCGTTGCCGACGCGCCAGTACGCGAGGCGGTAGTTCTGCTCGTCGACGAGCGTCGCCATCGGGAGGTTCTCGGTGCCCTCCTTCACGGGGAACACGTGCTCGTAGTACCGCAGCACCGGCACCTCTCCCGCGTCCTCGAAGCCGGGGACGATCATCCGATCGAGCTGCAGCTCGTCGCCCGCGAGCAGGGACCCGAGGCGCTGCCCGAGCACCGGCATGAGGACCGGGTCGCCGCTCGACCAGTCGACGTCGAACCAGTGCGCGTAGGGCGAGTCGGCCCCCTCGGCGAGCACCGACCACAGGGCGCGGTTGTGGTACGCCGGGGTGGGAACGGCCATGTGGTTGGGGACGAGGTCTGCGATAAGGCCGATGCCCCGCTCTCCCGCGCGCCAGGCGAGGTCGCGCAGCGCCTCCTCGCCTCCCAGGGCGTCGGAGATCCGCGAGTGGTCGACGACGTCGTAGAAGTGCGTCGAGCCCGGCGCGGCCGTCAGGATGGGGGACAGGTAGAGGTGGGACACGCCCAGCCGCTCGAAGTAGTCGAGCCGATCCGCTGCGTCCGCGAACGTGAAGTCCGGCGTCAGCTGAAGACGGTACGTGGACGTCGGAACGGGCGCATCCGCGCGGTGTCCGAGTCGCTTCGTACGTTCGTGCGGTCCGTCTGCCATGAAGGTGACTCCCATCGTCGGTGTCCGGGTTCAATCATGTCAGACACCGGTCACGGGAGTATTAATTCCCTGGCAAAGCCAGGTAAAGCGAAAATCATGCGCATCGGTGCCGGGGCCGCCTCGCGGAGCGGGCGGCCCCGCCCGGCTCACGCGCCGACGGTCTCGACGGCAGTGACCCGCACCTCGACCTCGATGTTGCCGCGCACCGCGTTCGAGTAGGGGCACATCGTGTCCGCCTTGGCGGCGATCAGCTCGGCGGTGGCCTGGTCGATCCCGAAGGCCTCGACCTCGAGCGTGACGGCGAGCGCGAACTCGTGCATCGACACGGGCCCGATGCCGACCTTGGCGGTGACGTGCGACGCGTCGAGCTTGATCTTCATGCTCTTCGCGGCGCTCTGGAACGCGGAGTTGTAGCACGCGGAGTAGCCCGAGGCGAAGAGCAGCTCGGGGTTGGCCTTCTTCGGGGTGGTGATCGGGTTGGGGATCACGAGGTCCAGGTCGATGAGGCCATCGGGGGACTCGACGTGCCCCTTGCGGCCGTCTCCCGTGGCCTTGGCGGTGGCGGTGTAGAAGACCTTCGGCTTCGCGGTCATGGTGCTCCTTCCGGGTCGGCGCGCGGTGGACACGATGCGTCCCGAGGGCCGCGGGCCTTTCGTCGTTCAATGTAGACGAACTAGTATGTCTACGTCCACGCGGTGCAGAATGTTCCCCGGGTCGCAAGACGGCCCGTCGGCAGGTGAGGAGGAGTCATGGGTCAGACGGTGCATGCGCGCTCCGAGGCTGCGGCGCCATCGGAGAGCCCGGTGCGGCAGCGCATCCTCGCCTCGGCCTCGCGAATGTTCCGCGAGCAGGGCATCCGTGCCGTGAGCGCGGACCGGATCCTCGCCGACGCGGGCTGCGCGAAGGTCACCTTCTATCGCCACTTCCCGACGAAGGACGACCTGGTGGTCGCCTACCTCGAGGCGGAGCTGGACGACGCGAGGCGCGTGGTCGAGGCGGCAGCCCTGCTTCCGGAGTCCGCACGCATGGAGGCTCTCGCGCGCGCGGTCGGCGATGAGATGTGCGCGCCAGGATTCCGCGGCTGCCCCTTCATCAACGCGGCCGCCGAGTATGCCGACCCCGATCATCCGGTGCGCGCGGTGGTGACGCGGTTCCGCGAGTGGCTCACGGGCGAGATCGCCGCGAGGCTCGAGGCGCTCGGCGTCGACGATGCGGAGGATCGCGCCGCGGAGATCATGATGCTCCGCGACGGCGCGATGGTCGCTGGCTACCTGACCGGTGACGTCGAGGGTGTGACCGCGGCGCTCCAGCGCTCGGTCGGGGCCATTGTGGGTCGATCGATCTGATCCGACGCTCTCGGCCGTGAGGAGGCGCCACGCACCTCTGGCCTCGGTGCGCGCGTGGGGCGTCTCGCGTCTGGGCCCCGGGCGCGGGCCCGGGCCTGGGACCTGAGCCCCAGGTTCGCCGCTGTGCACGGGTCGATGCTCGGAGGTGCGTTCGGACTCTCCTAGGGGGCCGCGCGGGACCTCGGTCCCGGCGAGGAGAGTGGAGAGTTTGAAACGATTCACTCAACGGGCTCGACCCGTCAACATCCCTCGGGCCACCCGGCCCACGACTGGAGGTGCAACGTGGCACAGCGCATGATCTGGAATCAGACGGCCTACTTCGGAGCGGGTTCGATCTCTGTGATCCCCGGCGAGATCAAGGGACGCGGCTTCACCAAGGCGTTCGTCGTCTCGGACAAGGTGCTCATCGATACCGGCGTGACCGGCAAGGTGACGGACCTGCTCGAGCAGGCCGGCATCGCCCACGAGGTCTACAGCAACGTGGTCCCGAACCCCCCGATCGAGAACGTGCAGGCGGGCGTCGAGGCGTTCAAGGCCTCGGGCGCGGACGTGCTCATCGGCATCGGCGGCGGCTCGCCGCAGGACACCTGCAAGGCGATCGGCATCATCGTCGCGAACCCCGAGTTCGCCGACGTGCGCTCGCTCGAGGGCGTCGCTCCGACCAAGAACCCGGCCGTGCCGATCATCGCGGTGCCTACGACCGCCGGCACTGCCTCGGAGACGACGATCAACTACGTGATCACCGATGTCGAGAACCGCCGCAAGTTCGTGTGCGTCGACCCTCACGACATCCCCGTGCTCGCGGTCGTCGACTCCGAGATGATGGCGACCGCGCCGCGCAGCCTCAAGGTCGCCACCGGCCTTGACGCTCTGACCCACGCGATCGAGGGCTACATCACCGCGGGAGCGTGGGAGCTGTCCGACCTGTTCCACCTCAAGGCCATCCAGGTCATCGCGAGCGCCCTCAAGGACGCGGCCGACGGCGACGAGAAGGCCATGGAGCGCATGGCTCTCGCCCAGTACATCGCGGGCATGGGCTACTCGAACGTCGGCCTGGGCCTCGTGCACGCGATGGCGCACCCGCTCGGCGCGTTCTTCGAGGCGCCGCACGGTGTCGCGAACGGCATCCTGCTCGCCCCGGTGATGGCGTTCAACGCCGAGGCTTCGGGAGAGAAGTACCGCGACATCGCCGAGGCATTCGGCGTCGAGGGCGCGCAGACCATGCCGCTCGAGGACGCCCGCAAGGCGGCCGTGGACGCGGTCGCGACGCTCACGACCGACCTGGGCAACCCGACGACGATCACCGCGGTGGGCGCCTCACCCGAGGACGTCCAGCCCCTCGCGGAGGCGGCATTCGCCGACGTGTGCGCGGGAGGCAACCCGCGCGCGGCCTCCGTCGAGGAGATCGCCGAGCTCTACGGCGCGCTGCTCGGCTGAGCAGCCTGCATCCACGCGAAGACGGCCGGGCCCAGAGGGGCCCGGCCGTCGTGCGTCGTGGGGAACACGCCGGCGAGGGGCGCCGTTGTCTCTCTCATGGACGCTTGGGATGTCAGGGACTGGCGGCGCCGTACGTTCGCTCTCTACTCCGCGGTGCGCGCGGCCGCGGACCCGCTCGAGGGACACCGGAGGTGGGTCGAAGGACGGGACGCGCTGCTCGCCGAGCACCCCGCGTCTCCCGTCGCAGGCGCGGACCGCGCGGGCTTCCGCGCACGGGTCGAGCCCTATGACCCCGCGTTTCGCTTCGTCCTGCCGGTCATTCCGGCGACTCCCGAGCGGTGGGAGGTGCAGACGGCCTCCGACGGAGTGGTGCCGTTCGTGCGCGCGGGGCGCGTCGACGTGCCGGAGCTGGGTTCGCTCGACGTGTGGTGGTTGGACAGCTACGGCGGTGGGATCTTCGTCCCGCTGCGCGACGGCTCAGGGGAGACCTACGGCGGTGGGCGCTACGTGCTTGACACCGTGAAGGGCGCGGATCTCGGAGGCGGCCCGCACGACCTCGTCGTCGACCTCAACTTCGCTTACCAGCCCTCGTGCGCCTACTCGAGTGACTGGGTGTGCCCGCTTCCCGGGCCCGGCAACACGCTCGAGGCGCCGGTGAGCGTCGGCGAGCTGCTAGCGCACTGACGCGCGCGAGGGACGTGCCCGCGCCGGGAGGTTGGAGAGGTACCCGGCGCGGGCACGAGCTCAGAGCCCGAGCGTCTCGCGCACCTGCGGCTCGACCAGGGCGAGGGCGGCGTCACGCGCAGGCGCCGCCTCGTCCTGGGACAGCGCGGCCGCGGCGATCGCCTCGCACTGGGCCTGCGTGTGGTGGCGGATCGCGTAGCGCACCGCGGGCAGCGCCCCGGGCGACATCGACAGCGAGGTGATGCCGAGTCCCGTGAGGACGAGGGCCATGAGGGGGTCCGAGGCGGACTCGCCGCACACGCCGACGGGCTTGGAGAGCTTCACGCCTGCCTGCGCGGTCGCGCGCACCAGCTCGAGGACGGCGGGCTGCCACGGGGAGAGCAGATCCGCGAGCTCGCCGCGGAGGCGGTCGGTCGCCATCGTGTACTGCGCGAGGTCGTTCGTTCCCAGGGAGACGAAGTCGACCTCGGTGAGGATCGCCTCGGCCCGCAGCGCCGCGGCGGGAACCTCGACCATGACGCCAACCTTGCCGATGCCGGCGATGCGGGCGCGTGAGGCGAAGTCCTTGGCCTCGGCGGGGGTCGCGATCATGGGGGCCATGGCCCACACGGTGTCGTCTGCGACGGTCCCGAGTGCGGTGACCTGCGTGTCGATGAGATCGGGCAGGGTGCGGGCCAGACGGAAGCCGCGCACACCGAGCGCGGGGTTCTCCTCGTCGAGCTGCGTCGCGAATGCGAGGGGCTTGTCGGCGCCTGCGTCGATGGTGCGGACCACGAGCTTGCGGCCCGCGAGCGCGTCGATCGCCTCGCGGTAGGTCGCCGCCTGGTCTTCTGCGGTGGGTGCGTCAGTGGCGTCCAGGAACAGCACCTCGGTGCGGAACAGGCCGACGCCCTCGGCGTGAGCGGCGACAGCACGGACCGCGTCGACGGGGGTGCCGATATTGGCGAGCAGTTGGATCGCGTGGCCATCGCTCGTGGCACCCGGCGCGGTGTCGGCAGCCAGTGCGGCCTCGGCCTCGACGCGTGCGAGGTAGGTGGCCTGCAGGGCGGCGTCGGGCTCGACGGTGACCTCGCCCGAGGATGCGTCGACGGCGACCGTGGTCCCCTCGGCGACTTCCAGGATCCCGGCGACTCGCACGAGGCAGGGAATGCCGAGCTGGCCGGCGATGATGGCGGTATGCCCGGTGGGGCCGCCGAGCTCGGTCACGATGCCGGCGACGAGGTCAAGGTCGAGCGTCGCGGTGTCGGCGGGGGAGAGGTCCTCCGCCGCGACGACGGAGCGCTCGGTGAGCGTCAGCCCGGGCTCTTCCGCGCCGAGCAGGCGCGCCACCACGCGGTCGCGCACCGAGTTGAGGTCGGTGACGCGCTCGGCGAGGTAGCCGCCGGCGGCCTCGAACATCGCCGCGAAGCCCGCGACCGCCTCGGTCACGGCCGTCGCGGGACCAGTGCCGGCGGTGACGCGGTTCTTGACGTCGCCATGCAGCGAGACGTCGCCGGCCATCAGCGCTGTAGCCTGCAGGACCTCGGCAAGGCCGCCTGACGCGGCGTCGGCGCGCGCCTGGAGGCTCGCGGACACCGCGTCGAACGCGTCCTGCACCGTCGTGAGGGCGGCTTCGACATCGGCGGGAGCGGGCTCGTTCGCGGGCGCCTTCGGCGCAGCGTGGACGAAGGCGATCGGCGCAACAGCGCACGAGCGGCCGACGCCGATCCCGACGAGGGTCTCCGCCTCGGTGGTGACGCTCATGCCGGCACCGAGTCCAGGTCGGACTCGAGCATCGTCACGAGCTCTTCCAGGATGGAATCCGAGCCTTCGTCGCCCACGAGAGTGACCGTGTCCCCGCATGCCAGGCCGAGGCTCATGATCCCCAGGATCGACGCGGCGTCGATCGGATGCTGGCCTTCCTTCGCGATCGTGATCGCGTGGCCCGACGCGCCCGCCATCTTGGCGAACGTCGCGGCCGGACGCGCGTGCAGGCCGGTCTTGTTGAATACGGTGGTGGTGCGCTGAGGCATGTCGTGTGCCCTTTCTCGAGCTCCGTTGCTGGAGGCGGATTTGCCCGGGAAGCAAAAAAGACCCGGAGCGGCTGGTGAGCCACATCCAGGTCTTGCCCGTGAGAACCGGTAACAATCCGTCAGTGGCAGAGACGGTACCTCGCGGACAGATGTCGCGCAACCGGGTGTGGCTGAACTCTCCTCTCTCGCTCGCAATCGGACACGAACCGGTTCGCGCGGGACCCCGCAAGGGCGGCGTGCCGTGGTTGCGTTGGTGTTCGACGGGTGTTACATTCGCTCCAATCGCGGAATGGCCCGCGATCGAAACACACGGGATTGTGACTTTTCAAGGCAAGACCCGGGTCTCGAAGGACGTGCAGCCCTCGGCTGCGGCGAAGCGTCCCTTCTCGAGGTCCGGGTCTTTTTTCGTCTAGGGGGCACGTTCCGCTCGATGATTCAAGGAGGAATCATGGCAGCTCCGACCAAGTACGACACGATCGCTCACGCGGTCGTCGAGGCGATCGGAGGGAAGGACAACATCAAGTCGGCGACGCACTGTGCGACCCGTCTTCGTCTGACGCTCAACGATCGCGACAAGGCCGACAAGGCGACGGTCGAGTCGACCAAGGGCGTCATCACCGTCGTCGAGTCCGGCGGGCAGTTCCAGATCGTCATCGGCAACGACGTCTCGAAGGTCTACCAGAGCCTGGTCGAGACCGAGGGAGTCTCCGCGGAGGGC
Organism: Demequina sp. NBRC 110054; assembly: GCF_002090115.1. Lineage (NCBI taxonomy): Bacteria > Bacillati > Actinomycetota > Actinomycetes > Micrococcales > Demequinaceae > Demequina > Demequina sp. NBRC 110054. The sequence goes on along the minus strand of NZ_BBRK01000005.1, from coordinate 374,458 downwards.
GCCGCGATGTCCGGCGGCATCATGGCTCGACTGATCGACCTGGTCACATCGATCTTCACCCCGTTCCTCTGGGTGCTCGCCGGAACCGGTCTGCTCAAGGCGCTTCTTGCCACGGCCGTGTGGATCTGGCCGACCTTCTCGGGTACCTCGACATACGCCATCTGGTACGCAGCGGGTGACGCGGCCTTCCAGTTCTTGCCGGTCTTCCTTGCTGTCACCGCAGCGAAGAAGTTCAAGGCCAACCAGTGGGTGTCCATTGCCATCGCCGGCGCGCTGATCTACTCGGAGACGATTGCGGTCATCGCGGACGCCGAGGGGAACAGCCTCACGCTCAACGCCTTCGCGGCTGCGGGCGGCGCGCTCGACTTCATCGGCATCCCGGTAATCATGCCGTCCTACCTGTCCGCAGTCATCCCGGTGATCATCGCGGTCTACGCGCAGGCGAAGTTCGAACTGCTCATGGACAAGGTCCTGCACTCGTCGATCCGCAACTTCGTGAGCCCGTTGGTGACAATCGCCGTGATCGTGCCCACGACCTTCCTCGTCATCGGACCCGTCTCCGACTGGCTCGGTACCGTGCTCTCCGAGGGCGTCAACTGGGTCTGGGGCCTCAGCCCGGCCGTCGGTGGCGCTCTCATGGGCGCCGGCTGGCAGGTCTTCGTGATCTTCGGTCTCCACTGGGGATTCGTGCCGTTCATCGTTCAGGACCTCTCGACCCAGGGCTACTCGCTGCTCACCGGCCCCCTGTTCGCCGCCGTTCTCGCTCAGGGTGCAGCCGCCGCCGCGGTCTTCTTCAAGACCCGGAACAAGGACCTCAAGGGCGTGGCCGGTCCGGCCGCGATCTCGGGTCTGCTCGCCGGCATCACCGAGCCTGCGATCTACGGTGTGACCCTGCGCCTGAAGAAGCCGTTCATCTACGGTGTCATCGGTGGTGCCGTCGGTGGTGCGATCGCCGCTGCTGGTGGCTCCGCCGCGGAGGGCTTCGTGCTCCCCGGCCTCATCACCCTCACCTCGACCATCAACATCGGCTCGTTCACGATGCAGCTCATCGGTACCGGCCTCGCCATGGTGATTGCCTTCACCCTCACGATGGTGCTCGGTTTCAAGGACATTCCCGAGGCCGAGGATGCCGTGGGCGACGCGGTGCTTGACGCCGGTGACCTCGAGGTCGGCGCGCCCGTCGAGGGAACCGTCATCCCGCTCGCCGAGGTCGCGGACCCCGCGTTCGCCTCGGGTGCGCTTGGCCACGGCGCGGGCATCATGCCGGCCAACGGCACGGTCGTCGCTCCTGTGGCGGGCGAGGTCATCACTGCGATGCCTCACGCCTACGGCATCCGCACCACGGGTGGCCTGGAGGTGCTGGTTCACATCGGCATCGACACCGTGAAGCTCGAGGGCAAGCACTTCACGCCCAAGGTCAAGCAGGGTGACGTCATCGAGCGTGGCGCCGTCCTCGCCGAGGCGGACATCGCGGCCCTCGCGGCAGCGGGCTTCGACACGACGACCCTGGTGATCGTGACCAACACCAAGGAAGGCGACCACGTGACGATGTCCACGGACGCCAAGGTGGCGGGCGCGGACTACCTCCTCACGGTCGTTCGCTGACCTGACGTCGGGGTTCGCGTCGGCGCCCGCCGGCGCGAACCCCGACACATGTCCGTAGTTCAGCAGGAGGATCGGTATGTTCGAAGCCAAGGGCAGCGTGGCCCAGGTGCAGGGAGCGTGTGCGATGAGAATCGCAAAGGTGTTCAACAACTCGGTGGTGCTCGGCGTCGACGAGCAGGGCGGCGAGGTCGTGCTGTTCGGGCGCGGTGTCGGCTTCCAGGCCAAGCGGGGCGACACCGTCGACGAGTCCATCGTGGAGCGACGCTTCGTCCCAGGAGCCAATGCGTCCGCGGAGCGGATCGCAGCCCTCGTCGAGGAGATTCCCGCAGACGATCTCGATCTCACCGAGCGCATCGTGGTCGCCGGCCGGGAGGCGCTCGGCAAGCACGTCACTGATCACGTGCTGGTACCCCTCGCCGACCACATCAGCTTCGCGTTGCGACGGGCCCGCGAGAACGTGCCCGTGATCGAGTACCCGCTGAGGTACGAGGTCGAGTCCCTCTATCCTGAGGAGCTCGACTTCGCCCGCACGGCGCTCGGAATGATCGAACAATTCTCCGGTGTCAGGCTTCCGGATGTGGAGGCGGTGCCGCTCGCGCTGCACTTCGTGAACGCGCAGTTCGGCTCGCGCGACATCTCCACGACGATGAACATGACGACCGAGCTGGCCCACCTGCTCGACATCATCCGCGAGGAGTACAGCGCGAACATCGACGAGGACTCGACCGCGGTCGCGCGCTTCGTCACCCATCTCAGGTACCTCTACGTGCGCGGGCGCACGGGCATCAAGCGCGACCTCGAGACGCCGCCGCTCGCGGCTGCCATCAAGGCCACCCAGCCTCGAGAGCACGCGACGGCCCTGCGCATGTCCCAGTACCTCGCAGAACGCTATGGGTGGGACGTGGGGGAGGCTGAGGTTCTGTACCTCTCCATCCACGTGATGCGGCTCACGGCCGGCCTCAGCGGCACCTCTCAGGAGTCGTGATGCACGCGGAGGTGGCCCTCGTCGCGTCGTCGATCGTGTCGCTCGTAGGCGGGGCCGACAACATCGCCGCGGTCGAGCGTTGCATGGTGCGGCTGCGTCTGGTGCTCGCGGATCCCGACGTTGCCGACGTGGAGGCGATTCGGGCCCTTCCTGGGATCGCGCTCGCCATGCACCTCACGGGCCAGCTGCAGATCGCTCCGGCCGCGCATCTCGACGACCTCTACACGGCGGTGAGTCACATCGTCGCCGTTTCGCGCGCCTGACACGGCGCACCACGAGTTTCCTCGGCGCGCCCCGCGTGCCGTCCACCTCACACAGAAGGAACAGCCATGAGTGACAACGCCACGCACTTCCCGGAGGGTTTCCTCTGGGGAGGCGCCACCGCCGCCAACCAGATCGAGGGCGCCTATGCCGAGGGCGGCAAGGGACTGTCGATCCAGGACGTGACACCGAAGGGCATCATGTTCGACCGCATCGAGGGTCCGACGGAGGACAACCTCAAGCTCGAGGCGATCGACTTCTACCATCGCTACGCCGAGGACATCGCCCTCTTCGCCGAGATGGGCTTCAAGGTCTTCCGGTTCTCGATCGCGTGGTCGCGCATCTTCCCGAACGGTGACGAGGAGACCCCGAATGAGGAGGGACTCGCGTTCTACGACCGCGTGCTCGACGAGCTGGAGAAGCATGGCATCGAGCCGCTGATCACGCTGTCGCACTACGAGACGCCGCTGCACCTCGCGGAGAAGTACGACGGCTGGGTCAACCGCGACATGATCGGCTTCTACGAGCGCTACGCCCGCGCGTGCTTCGAGCGCTACGGCTCGCGCGTGAAGTACTGGCTGACGTTCAACGAGATCAACTCGGTGCTGCACATCCCGTTCGGCTCGGGCGGCATCAACACGCCCAAGGACCAGCTCTCCACGAAGGACCTCTACCAGGCCATCCACCACGAGCTGGTCGCGTCGGCCCGGGTGACGAAGATCGCCCACGAGATGAACCACGACATGCAGATCGGCTGCATGGTGATCTCGATGCCGATCTACCCGCTTACCCCGAACCCGGACGACGCGGTCGCGGTCATGCAGGCCGATCACGCCAACCTGATGTTCTCGGACGTGCACACGCGTGGCTACTACCCGGGGTACGCGAAGCGCTTCTTCCGTGAGAACGGGATCGAGCTCACCATCACCGAGCAGGACGCCGAGGACCTCAAGAACACGGTCGACTTCGTCTCGTTCTCCTACTACATGTCGATCTGCGAGTCCGGTGACCCGAACGTCAAGGCCGACGGCCCGGGCAACATCATGGGAGGCGTGCCGAACCCGACTCTCGAGGCCTCCGAGTGGGGATGGCAGATCGACCCTCAGGGTCTGCGGATCGTCCTGAACCAGTTCTGGGACCGCTGGCAGAAGCCGCTGTTCATCGTCGAGAACGGTCTGGGCGCCAAGGACCAGCTGGTCGAGGTGGACGGCGTGAAGACCGTCGAGGACGACTACCGGATCCAGTACCTCAACGACCACCTCGTGCAGGTGGGCGAGGCGCTCGCGGACGGCGTGAACCTTCTGGGCTACACCACGTGGGGCCCGATCGACCTGGTCTCCGCCTCGACCGCGCAGCTGTCCAAGCGCTACGGCTTCATCTACGTGGACCGCAACGACGACGGCTCGGGCACGCTGGACCGCTACAAGAAGAGGTCCTTCGACTGGTACGCCGAGGTCATCCGCACCAACGGCGGCTCGCTGCAGGCCTGATCCGCTCCCGTCGGCCCCGGGCCCGCCTCATGTGCGGGGCCCGGGGCTGACGCGCAACGATGTCCCCATGAGACTCGCCCTCCTCGGCTCCGGAATGATCGTCCGCGACCTGCTGGACGCCGTCGGTGACGTTCCGGGACTGGACGTCGTCGCGATCCAGGGCCGCGCATCGTCCCTGGCGAAGCTCAAGGCCTTGGCCGCCGAGCACTCCATCCCCAAGGTGTTCACTGACCTCGAGGAATGCCTCGCCGACCCCGGCATCGACACGGTCTATGTGGGTCTGCCCAACGACCTGCACCACGAGGTGTCACGTGCGGCCCTCCTCGCCGGCAAGCACGTGGTGTGCGAGAAGCCCTTCACCCGCACCGTCGCGGAGCTCGACGAGCTCGTGTCACTCGCACGCGAACGAGGGCTCATCCTGACCGAGGCGATCACGACGATCCACCACACGGCCTACAAGGAGATCGAGGCTCGGCTGCCCGAGATAGGACGCATCCGCCTGGTGGAGTGCGTCTACTCGCAGCGCTCGTCCAGGTACGACGCCTTCGTCGCGGGCGATATCCATCCTGCCTTCGACCCCGCGAGGGGCGGGGGAGCGCTGCGCGACCTCGGCATCTACGGCATCCACCTTGTCGTCGGGCTCCTGGGCGCGCCCGACACGGTGTCGTACCACCCGACCGTCGAGCGCGGGGTCGACACGTCCGGCGTGCTCGTTCTCGGCTATCCCGAGGCACAGGCCGTCGTCGTGTGCGCGAAGGACTCCCACGCGTCGTCCCACACGGCCGTGCAGGGCGACGTCGCGACGATCGAGATGGCGGGCGCGCCCAACACATGCGGGCCGGTCGCCTTGACGACGCGGGAGGGGACGACGCCCCTGGCGCTGGATCTGCCCGGCCACCGCATGACGGACGAGTTCCGCGAGTTCGTGCGGATCATCGCCGAGGCGGATATCGACGCGCGCGACCGCCTCCTCGACCACAGCCGGACCGTCCTCGAGACGCTCGTGCGCGCGACGGCCGGTGTGGAGGTCGCCCCGCGATAGGGTCGCGATGTGGACGACTCGGAAGGTGATGCGCGCGGCCCGTGCTCCGTCCTGATCCTGGCCTCGACCTACCCGCGCTGGGAGGGCGACAGCGTCCCCGCCTTCGTGGCCCAGTACGCGCAGCAGCTGCGCGCGGCGGGGCTCGAGGTCATGGTGCTCGCGCCTCACCATCGCGGCGCCTCGCGGTCCGAGACCGTCGACGGCGTGCGCGTCCGACGCTTCCGGTACTGGTGGCCCGCACGCGGCCAGGACATCGCCTACGGGCAGTACGGGAAGGCCCGGCTCGGCGCGCTCAAGGGCGCCACCTACACGCTCGCCCAGATCGCCGCGACCGCACGGCTCGCGCGAGGCACGGACGTCGTCAACGCCCACTGGCTCGTGCCTCAGGGATTCGCGGCCGCGGTCGCCACCCTTGCGGTCCGCCGGCCGCTCGTCGTCACGGTGCACGGCGGCGACGTCTTCACGCTTCGAGGAGCGTTCGCCACCAGGCTCAAGCGCTGGACCCTCGGCCGTGCGCGCGCTGTCGTCGTGAACGGCTCGGCGACCCATGCCCTCTGTCGCGAGCTCCGGGACCGCGACTACCGCATCGTCCCGATGGGTGTGCCCGACCGCTTCGCCGGCGCGCCATCGTCGCGCGACGACGGCGCCCTGCGGCTGCTCTTCGTCGGCAGGCTTGCTGAGGGCAAGGGTGCGGACGATGCGGTGGCTGGGCTCGCCATCGCCGTCGAGCAGGGCGTCGACGCGACGCTGGTGATCGCGGGCTCCGGGCCGGAGCGCGTCGCGGTCGAGGGCCTCGCGGATCGGCTCGGCGTGGGTGATCGCGTCAGTTTTGCCGGCTGGGTGGATCCGGTCGACCTTCCTGCGCTGTACGCGGAGTCCGATGCGCTCGTCGCGCCCTCGACCACGACCGCGTCGGGATGGCAGGAGGCGTTCGGCCTGGTGCTGGTGGAGGCGGCGCTCTCCGGCATCCCGGCGATCGCGACCCGCAGCGGCGGCATCCCCGACGTCGTCGTGGACGGCGAGACGGGCATCCTGGTGGACGAGCACCGTCCCGACCAGATCGCGGGCGCGGTGGCGTCGCTCGCAGTGGAGCCTGCCCTCCGTGCGCGCATGGGTGCCGCGGCCCGTCAACGCGCGGGGGAGTTGTTCACGTGGGAGGCGGTCATGCCGCGCCACCTCGCGGCGCTGGCGGACGCGCTCGGCTGATCTCTCAGCGGTCGACGTCCGCCCCGCAGCGCGGTCCTGCGCGGTAGCGCGCGGGCGCGGCGCGCGGAGTCGCTCAGTAGCCCCACTCGGTGACGAGGTCGCGGTCGATCAGGTCGGAGACGTAGCGCACATCGTCGAGGAACTCGCGCTGGAGCTCCTCTCGCAGATCCTGGGGGACCTCGGTGCGCGAGGCGCCCTTCATGAGCGCGGGTTCGACGACGCGCTTCTGGAGCGCGGTGTATCGGCGGTTGCCGAGCAGCGCACGGACCGGGCGCTTGACCGCGTCCGAGCGGGCGACTGAGTTGAGCAACGTGGATCTCGGCGCCTTCGATTCGTGGACACCGCGGAAACCGGGCCGGAACTCCACATCGGTGACGTCGAGGTGGGCGAGCACGCGGCCGTAGAGCTCGTCCGGGGCGTCGCGGAGGTCGGAGGTCAGCGCGACGAGCACTGCCTCGCGACCGAACGTCTCCACATAGCGCTCGATCTGCTCCCGGAAGCGCGCTCTCGCGCGGTACAGCAGCAGCGAGGGCACGGGCGCGCGTGTGGGCACACGGCGGCCGGCCGCGCGATCGGACTCGGCCGTCAGCGCGGCCGCGAAGTCCGTGAGGTCCTCGATCGACTCGTTGACGTACTGCTGGTGAAGCGATGCGAGCATGGAGACCGGTTCGCGGATCAGCATGACGATGCGGGCGTCCTGGTTGTGCTCGTGGATGCGGAGTGCCGCGTCTGTCGAGTAGAGATACCAGGTGGACGCGTCTCCGAGCCGTGCGTGGGTGTCGGCCTTCGCGAAGCACGCCTGGTAGCCGGTCTCGGACGCGACCGACAGCTTGCGGTCGTCGCCATGGGCGGCGACGCTCTCCGCGCGCAGATCCGAGGCCATCCATCCCGGCTCCTTGGGTGTCGAGATGGAGATCTCCGGGTGCTGGTCAAGGAAGGTGGCCAGCGCCGTGGTCCCGGACTTGGGCTGGCCCACGAGGAAGAAGTCGACGGGCCGCATGCCGCAAGTCTAGGGTCGCGCGCGCTCTGACTCGCCGAAGCCCCACTCGCTCCCGAGATCGCGTCCCAGCCGATCGGAGAGCGCCTCGACGTCGGGCCGGAAGACGTCCTCGAGCCGAGCCCGCAGACCGGGGGACAGAGGCGCGCGGGGCGCCTTCGTGAGGACGAGCGGCTCGACGACTCGCTGCTGAACCCATTTGAATGCCTGCGGGGGCAGGGCGCGGCGAGCGGTGGCGCGGAGCCAGTTCGCGCGCACTGCGCGATTGAGCGACGCCGACCTGGGCTGCTTGGCTTCGTGGACTGCGGCGAAGTCGGGGGAGAAGCTCACGTCCTGGGCTCCGACGTGGGTGAGGATCGCGCGGTAGGTGCCCGAAGGATCGTCCCGCAGGTCCTTGGCCGTCCAGACGCCCACGGCCTCGTCGCCGAACACTTCCCAGTACCGCTCGAGCTGCGGCATCACGGTGCCACGGCGCGTGTAGAGGAGCGCCGAGGGGAAGGGGACGCGCGAGGGGATGAGCTCACCTCGGCTCCGCGCTGCCTCCGCGTCGAGAGCATCCGAGAAGTCCTCGATGTCCTCGTACGTGAGATTGACGTACTCCATGTGCAGCGCGTGAATCAGGTCGACGGGGTTGCGCAGCAGGACGACGATGCGGGCCCGCGGATTGTGCACGGCGATGCGCCCGGCCGCCTCGGTGGAATGCAGATAGGCGGTGCTTCCCTCGCCGCGCAGCCGCGCCTCATGATCGTGAGCGAAGCACGACTCGTACTGGTCCGCCGTCCGCACAGGGACGAGCCCCTCGTCGCCGTGGTGCGCGATGATCTCGCGCGTGAGGTCGTCCGCCATCCAGCGAGGCTCCTTCGGCCGCGAGAAGCAGATCTCGGGATGAGCCTCCAGGTACGAGGCCAGAGCCGTCGTACCTGACTTGGGCTGGCCGACGATGAAGAAGTCCACGGGCCGCATGGGTCCGTAGTCTAGGCTGGCCGCGTGGAAGACACGCCCGGCACGGGTCGGGAGGCAGGAGCCTCGGACGGCCTCGCCCAGCCGGATCGCACGGTCCGGCCGCGTGGGTGGAAGCGCCTGGTGCGGCCCGTCTTCTATCTGGCCATCGTCGTGGCCTTCGGATGGTTCGTCGCCACGGTCGACTGGAGCGAGCTCAGCGACATCAGCTTCGAGCCGTGGTGGATCCTGGCGTCGGCCCTGGCCGGTCTCGCCTTCCGCTATCTCGGGGTGCTCGTCTGGCGAGTGGTCCTCGTCCGACTCGGCGCCGATGCGCTGCCCCCGTTCCGGGTGCTCGCGTCCGTGTACTCGAAGGCATGGCTTGCGCGATACATCCCCGGCACGATCCCGTGGATCGCTGGGAAGATCTACCTCGCGGCTGAGCATGGCATCTCCAAGACCAGGCTCGCGGTCTCGTCCCTGGTCGAGGCGGCATCGCAGGTGGTCGCGGTCGGGGCGGTGTCGCTCACGCTGCTCGCCCTCGATCCACGAATCGGCGAGATCTCGGTCACGGTCCGGGTGCTCGTCGCTGTGGGCGCGGTCGCGGGCTTCGTCGCGATGGCACCGCCGATCTTCAACCGCCTGCTCGACCTCGCGATGCGCGCGGCACGACGGGGCACCCCGGTCCAGGTCGGCTGGCCCACGGTGCGCGACTCGATCGCGCTCTACGGCGGGGGAGCGTTGCTGTCGGGCCTTCAGAGCTACTTCCTGATCCTCGCCATCGCGCCGCAGGTCGGCCTCGAGGACATGCTCTACATCATCGGCGCGATCGGCCTGGGCGGAGTCGTGGGCATGCTCACGCCTCTTGTCCCCAGCGGTCTCGGCACGAAGGATGCGACCCAGTTCGTGCTGCTGCTCGTGGTGATGCCCGCGGCCACCGCAACCCTGGTCGTCGTGCTCGGTCGCGTCCTCAACGCTGTGGTCGACCTGTTGTTCTGGCTGATCGCCGTCGGCTGGGAGAAGGCGCGCGCAGCCCGGGCATGACAAAGGCCCCGGGCGACTGCCAGGGGCCTTGCTTGTGTGGTGGGCGATACTGGGATCGAACCAGTGACCTCTTCCGTGTCAGGGAAGCGCGCTACCGCTGCGCCAATCGCCCGTGCGACGTAGGTCGCATCCTGCGAGCGGACGACGGGACTCGAACCCGCGACCCTCACCTTGGCAAGGTG